>DATHMO010000261.1:0-7321 GCA_035486995.1 Bryobacteraceae bacterium | reverse complement strand
ATGATTCTGAAGCAGTATTATCTGGGATGCCTCGCCCACGCATCGTACTTGCTGGGAGATGAGACGAGTTCGACCGCGATCATTGTCGACCCGCAGCGCGATATTCAACAGTACCTGGCCGACGCAGAGAAATTCGGCCTCCAAATCCGCCACGTATTTCTGACTCACTTCCACGCCGATTTTGTGGCCGGCCATCTGGAACTCCGTGATCGGGGTGCCGAACAAAGCCGGGCAACGATACACCTCGGCTCCCGCGCCCAGGCCGAATATGCGTTTGTGCCAATGAAAGACGGCGACACGCTTGAGTTCCCGGGTCTGCGCCTGCAGGTGCTTGAGACACCCGGCCACACCATCGAGTCGATCTCGATCCTGGTGTTCGATCTGGCGAAGGATGCGGTGAATCCATACGCCGTCCTCACGGGCGATACGCTGTTCATCGGCGACGTCGGCCGCCCCGATCTGCGCGCGTCTCTGGGATGGACAGCCAGCGATCTCGGCGCGCATCTATACGATTCATTGCACAACAAATTGCTGCCGCTTCCTGACGAAACTCTGGTCTATCCAGCTCACGGCGCCGGGTCGCTTTGCGGCAAGCAGCTTTCTTCCGACACGGTTTCTTCGCTCGGCGATCAGCGGCGATTGAATTACGCGCTGCAGCCCATGTCAAAGCAAGAATTCGTTCGCCTGGTGACGGCGGACCAACCCGACGCTCCTCCTTACTTCAGCTACGACGCCATTCTCAATACTCGCGAGCGCGCCACCTTGGAGCACAATCTGGAACATGTTCTCCATCCCATCGATCTCGACGACGTTCTTCAGATGGGCGATGCCGGCGCGCAGATTCTCGACGTCCGCGATCCCGTAGAGTATGCCAAGGGTCACTTGGCGGGCAGTATGAATATTGGTCTTGGCGGCCAATACGCCACCTGGGCGGGTACGGTGCTCGACCGCGCCAAGCCCATCGTGATCATCGCCGAGCCTGGTCGCGAGCAGGAAGCCGCGTTGCGCCTGGGCCGCATCGGGTTCGATCACGTCAAAGGATACTTGCGCGCGGGGATGGAAGCGCTCGCTGAGCGTCCCGACTTGGTGTGGCCTACCGAGCGCGCGAGCGCCCCGATGGTGGCGGACGAATTAGCGAGCGCCGATCCGCCGCTGGTGTTGGATATCCGCAATCCGCGCGAGTGGTCGGCCAAACATATCGCCGGCAGCGTCAATATTCCGCTCAATCATCTGCAGGAGCGCATCGCCGAAGTTCCCCGAGATCGGCGCATTGCCGTGCATTGCGCGGGCGGCTATCGCTCATCCATCGCCGCAAGCATCCTGCATCAATATGGCATCACGCATTTGATCGAAATGGCCGGCGGCCTCGCCGCATGGGAGGCCGCTAAGCTGCCGGTTGTATTGGCAACGTAATGGCGGACGGATGCTCCGGCCCATGCAGAATCTCTTGATGAGCGACGACCATGGTACACGCATCACCTAATGATTCGCCGCTCCCGGGATTGCGTGAATAACGCGGATGGGCGCCGCTCGCGACGATCACGCGCACGCGATGTCCGCTGCGAAATCGATAGGCGGTCGGCCAAAACTCGACGCGCACCTTGCGAGAACCGTCATCAGAAATCGGCCCAGGCCGCAATCGTACATAGCCATCACAGATATTTGTGGAACGAGGCCCCGGCGCAACATCGCACAGGCATAGATAAAGATCCGTATGCTGCGTATTGGAACGTAGAAAGATTTCCGCGGAAACGGGGCCGATCACGTCCATATGCGAGCTCAGCGTCTCGGTGCTGAAGATCAACACATCGGATCGGCGCTCCAATTCGGCCATGTCACCCGAACCGCTTCGCCCTTCGATAGTCGGCCCATAAAACGATGGCGTAGGCCGAGACGGATCGTATTCGAATGTGCTTCGGCCTTCCGCAGCCGGTGTATCGGAGGCGAGGCTGCCGCCGGGGTGCAAATAGTAACGGCGATCAACACTGCCCGGAATCGGCCAGGACGGATATTCGCGCCATTCATCAGCACCATTTAAGAAGAGCCGAACGCGTGGCGCCGATGCGGCGTGGCCCGACTTGCCCGATCCAATCCGGAGTTGTCCCTGAAACAGTGCGATGCTCTGCCGCATGGATTCCGCCATCCCGGCGCCTGAAGCGTGCATCCAAGGACCGATGACGATGCGAACGTCCCGGCCGGCACGCTGCGCAGCCATGAAATCTCTGAGTTGCCAGGGCAGGAAGATGTCATGCCAGCCGGCGGTCATCACCGTTGGAGGAATGGCCTCGGCCGCACTGCCATAATCGACCGCGTCCCACCAGGGATCGTTGGGCTCGGCGTGATCCATCCAATCCTGCCACCAGACGACTCCTTCGGGCGTAAGAGCACGGTCGGCCTTGCGCAGCGGAATCGTCGCCATCGCCTGCTTGGTCAAAGATCTCGTTTTACGCGCGCCCAGCATGGCCCTCAGCGGATTCATGCCGCTGTTTCGAAAAACGTTCAGCATCGTAGCCGTCCACTCGATGCAGCTCAAGAGCGTGAACCCGTCAAACGCGTACGTGCGGTCCCGAAAGTCGGTGAGCGTCACGTGAAGGCTGATCGCCTTCACTCGATCCTTGACACTGGAGTTCGCCACAGCCCAAGCCGTATTGCCCAGGTAGCTGATGCCCCAAAGCGCGAGATCTCCGTTGAACCATGGCTGGCGCTCCATCCACTTCACGGTGTCCTCGCCGTCGTTCTGCTCGTCGAAGAACGGCCGGAAAGTTCCCTGCGATCCTTCCGTGCCGCGGCAGCTTTGAACAACGACCTGCATTCCCCGTTCCGCAAATAAGACAACGATAATTTTGAACAAGGTCCCGCGCCCATAGCAGCTTCGAATGAGCAAGGTGGGCTGCGCGGAGTCGCGGCGCGAATAGTAACGGTCTGCCAATAACTCGGGACCATCGCGCATGGGAATTCGAAGTGGCTCGATCGCGATGTCGCGAGTGATGGGGGCAGGCAGATGCCAGAGGCGGCCAAGCAAACGGCTAACGAGGCTCATTTTGCGTACACTCATCATAGGTTCTCGCCTCGGAGGCACAATGTCCAATCGCATCCACCGCCGCGATCTGCTCGCTCTCGCCGGCGCCGGCTTGATCGCTCCCGCGCTTCGTGCGCAGGAACAGGAAAGCCCCTCAACCAGCGCTCCCGAACTGGTGGTCTTCAACGCGCGCGTCGTCACTGTCGACCCCCGGCAGCCTCGCGCCGAAGCGTTCGCCATCAAGAACGGCCGCTTTCTCGCGGTCGGCTCCAGTGCCGACGTCCGCAACCTCATCCGCCCGGGTACGCCCACCTGGGACGCTCAAGGCGCCTTCATCGTCCCCGGTTTTATCGACACCCACAACCACGCCGGAGGAACCACGCTGCTCGAAGAAGTCCTGGTCGGCAATCCGTTCGAAGTCGAAATGGTCACCGTCGACAGCATTATTCAAAAGCTGAAGGCCCGTGCCGCCGAAACGCCACCCGGTTATTGGGTGGAGGGCTATTTCTTCGACGACACCAAAGTTAAGGACGGCCGGCAGCTCACCATTCACGATCTCGACCAGGTCTCGAAAGACCATCCTGTCGCCGTTCATCACCGCGGCGGCCACACGTCTTTCTACAATTCCAAGGCGTTTGAAATGGCGGACGTCAATGCTCAGACGCCGAATCCTCCGGGCGGCACATTCGATAAGGATTCCACCGGCGCGCTCACTGGCCGCGTCACCGACAACGCGAAGAACGCATTCTACCGGGTCGGGAAGCATCGCAATGTCACCGCCGAGAACAGTGGGCTGGATGCCGCATCCGATTCCCTCGAACGCGAGGTCGCCGGCCTCGCCTACATCTCGAAAATGTTCGCGCGCTATGGCGTTACCACCGTCCATCATGAAGGCGGCAGCCTTCCCGCGATGCAGAAGGTGCGAGCCAGCGGTGACCTCAAACACCGGATTAGCTACGAAGCCGCGGGCAAGGAACTCGATGCCATGATCGCCGCCGGCATTCAGTCCGGCTTCGGCGACGAATGGATCCGTTTCGGCGCCACGTCAGAACACGTTGTCGACGGTTCGTTTTCCGAACGCACCATGGCCCTCAGCGTCAATTACCCAGGCACGAGCTACAAGGGCAACGTCACCACCACACAGGACGAGCTCAACGCCTGGATCGAAAAAGTCCACCGCGCGGGCATCCAAGTGAACTGTCACGCCAATGGCGACGTCGCGATCGACATGTACCTAACCGCGTTCGAGCGCGCGCAGAAGCTGTTTCCACGCGCGGATGCCCGTCCGAAGATCACCCATTGCACGCTGATCAATGACGACCTGGTCCGCCGCATGAAGGCGCTCGATGCCGTGCCCGCGCTCTTCACGACGTACGCGTACTACAACTCGGATAAGTTCAAGTTTTATGGCGAAGATCTGATGAAACGCTGTATGGCCTTTCGAACGCTTCTCGACGCCGGGATCCATGTGGCCGCCGGGTCCGACTTCAGTCCCGGCCCCTTCGACCCGCGCATGGCCATTCAGGGCATGGTCACGCGCACTGGTTGGGACGGCAAAACGTGGGGCGCGAATCAGAAGATCTCGCTCGACGAAGCCATCCGCGTGAACACTCTGAACGGGGCCTACAACTCCCACGAGGAAAATATCAAAGGCTCGATAACGGCCGGCAAACTCGCCGACTACGTTGTTCTGGCCGAAGACCTGCACTCGATTCCGGTGGACAGGATCAAGGACGTCAAGATCGTGCGCACCGTGGTCGGCGGTAAGACGATGTACGAGTCCTAATTCGTTAGATCTGAATATCGCGTCACAGCCAGCGACCCAGAAAGCCAGCCTTTGTGATGCGCTTTGGCGAGATCCGTTCTTCGATTAGAATTCGCCACTCATGTTGTTGGGCGGCGTCCTTAAAAAAGCGCTTTGGAAGCACCAGCGCCGAGCGTGCCCCCAAGTACAACAAGAACAAGCTTTTTGTTTCACGGGCGGCCCACAATGCTTCATAGGACATGTCACTCGAGAAATGAAGGCCTGTGCGATGGATGCCTTGAGAAGAGAAAATCCAAGTGACGGAAGCGGACAAAGGGATCGTTGTTTTCATCTGCCTTTTCGCTCCGAAATATGGCGCTGTCGCAATGAATACCCAAAATGCGAGCATAAGCAGGAACGGTGTGCCGTTCCTGCCAACGAACTCAAGGTCCGGTGTTAAGACCACGACTATCAAAGCGAGAACAACACCCACCAGAGAAACAAGCGTCATCAAGACTACGATCCACCAGGTTCGTCGGTAGCATTGGGAGTACTGAAACTTTAGAACATCGCTGAACGCGAGAGTCCCTGTTAGCTCGACCGAAGTGTCATTCTGCAACCCATCCGCCACCCGCTCATCATATCTCGCGGCTGCTGACTTACGATATACTACTGAGGCGTTCGCAACTTTCTCGCGAACCTTTCCGGAGATCAACTATGAGTTTACGCATTAACGACGAAGCCCCAAATTTTTCCGCCGAGACCACGCAAGGTCCCGTCCATTTTCACGAATGGGTCGGCGATGGTTGGGCCGTCCTGTTTTCACACCCGAAGGATTTTACTCCCGTCTGCACCACGGAGCTGGGCTACATGGCAGGGCTCGAACCGGAATTCGCCAAGCGAAACTGCAAGATTATTGGACTGAGCGTCGATCCGGTGAGCAGCCACGGCAAATGGAAGGCGGACATTGAGGAGACGCAGGGGCACGCCGTGAACTACCCGATGATCGGGGACCCAAAGCTCGAAGTCGCCAAACTCTATGACATGCTGCCGGCCGATGCCGGTGATACTTCCGAGGGCCGCACCGCCGCCACCAACGCCACGGTGCGCACCGTGTTTGTGATCGGGCCGGATAAGAAGATTAAGCTGATGCTCAGCTATCCCATGAGCACGGGACGCAATTTCGACGAGGTGCTGCGGGTGCTCGATTCCATCCAGCTCACTGCCAAGCACAAAGTTGCGACGCCGGTGAACTGGAAGCACGGTGAAGACGTCATCATCCTCCCGGCCGTGACGGAAGAGGAAGCGAAGCAGAAATATCCAGGTGGCTGGAAGTCGCCCAAGCCGTATCTCCGGATCGTTCCGCAACCCAAGTAAGCGTCCACGACGCGCGATCAACGGCGACTACCGCACGTAAATGCGCGTCGGGGCTTCGATCTTCAGTCCAGGCGCCTCGGTTCGCACCTTCACCGGCTGCACGCCCTTGCCGTGCAGATCGTCGACCGTCACTTGGTATTGATTAGCCAGGCGATCTTGAAAATCGGTCAGGAATGGGGCGATTGCCACCGGGTCGGTGAAATCCTGGAAGTAGGCTTCACCACCAGTCTCCGCGCTGACCTCCATGAGGCGCGACTGCGCAACGTTCGTCGTAAATCCGCCACGTCCATAGAGGCCGGCGCCGCGAAGATAAATGGAATAGACCATGACGCCATTCTTCAGCGTGTCCTGAATGGCCGCATCGACGTAAGGATCGTCGATGATCGCGCCGCCGTAGTAGCGATCTACGCCATCGGTCAACATCAGAACCGCCCGTCGATTGGTCGTTTCCTTCGACGGCCAACGTTTCGCGAGATCGGAAAGCGCGAAGTACGGGCTGCCGTTTCCTCCAGGGATTGACTCCGGCAATCGCAAGGCAGCGGCCGCTTTGTCGTGCTCGGTGGTGAATGGCTCACCCAATCCGAACGTGCCGTTGCGCATGTAACCGATCGCGACCTGAGTACTCGCGGGCAGCGACGCCACGAAGGCCCTTAGCTCCGGCAGGTGAACGCCGAGGCTGGAGGATCGTGTGGAATCATCCAGCAAAATAAACAATTGCATATCCGCAAAATCGCCCGCCAAGCGCTGCACGTGAGCAATGGATGCGCGCGTGTGGCCCTGGAGAATGGTGAGGTCCCGCGCGTCAACATTTTGTTGCGCGGCATGTCCATTCGCCGGGCGCACAGTAATCACCATCTGCGTGGGAACCGGTGTCGTATTGGGAAGCGAAGACGCAAGAGCGACGCCCGCAGCCAAGCCGAAGGCCATCGTCACGGTTGTTACCTTTTGTCGCCTGTGCATCGCGGCCTCTACCAACTACGATGCTTGCGGGGCTGCTCTGGTTGCTTGGTACTGGCATAATATGTTCTTGATTCGAATTGTCTGCCTGTTCGCCGTGCTTTGCATGGCCGCGTGCGACCGTCTTCCGGACAGCTATCCGCCGCCCGAACAGCGCCCGCCAGTGGAGCGCATCACGTCCGGGCCCGATGCCATGATGGTGTCCATGCAAGGCTCAGACGCCG
>DATHMO010000260.1:0-9388 GCA_035486995.1 Bryobacteraceae bacterium | reverse complement strand
CGGAACGATTCCCGTGCCCACCGCGACGGCGCGAATGCCGTTGGCCTGGGCGGCGAGCACGTCGTTGGGATGATCGCCGATCAGCGAGATGTTACTGCCGCTTGCGATCCATCGCTCTTGGCGGGCGCGCCGGATGGCGATGCGAACCAACCCTGCGCGATCGTGAGCCATTTCGGCGAAGGCGCCGAATCGAAAATAGGGACGCAGACCCGCGCGCACCATTTTGCGCCAGCCAATTCGCGAGAGGTTGCCCGTGACCAGCCCGATCACGGCATCATGCTGGATCAACCGCCGCAGCAAGTTTCGAACTCCGGGACACACCTTTCTCGATATATCCGGCACGCGGCGCACGTAAATAGATTGCGCCCGGGCCATCACGTCCGGCAGCAGGCGCCGGATCTCGGCACGCGAAACGCCCGCCCGCAGCATCATTGTAGTGAGAATATCGCGATCGAGCATGCCCGCCACAGGCACGCCGTCGGTAGTGGTTTCCACATGGGCGGTTCTCCGGATGGCGTCAACTAAAGCCTCGCGATGATGCGGTCCCGCGCGGCGAATCAGCGTGCCGTCGATGTCAAAAAGCACCAGGGCGCTGGAATGGTTCAAGTCTCACTATAGCGTCCTCGCTTGCCGCGACGTGGTTGCCATGCGCTGGGGCGAAGGGCCATACTAGACCAATGCGCAAAGCTCCTATCACGAGCGCTTTGCCTCGAGTCAGCCTGGCGATCCCGGCCGCATCGTTCGACGTTCACGGGTTCCGTTTCTCGGTGCACGGCAATGCCGAAGCAGCACTGGATGGGATCTGCGAAGATTTTCGCTTTTTCTCCTCAGATCCCGATGGCGGCAACGACGCGACCGTGGAGCTGCTGTGCGAACGTCCGCCCTACGACTCCGCGCCCGCGGGCGACGCCGCAATCTACACGCCGCGCAATGTCGTGTACCTGGCCGGAGGCAAGCGCTACATCGATTATCACGGCCGCGCGCTCGGCATATTGGACGAAGCTTCGTCCAGCCTCAAACTTTATAGCGAAGACCCGGAGCTTCTCTACGAAGCGGCGTATCTTTTCTTGTTGTCTCGCATCGGCCAGGGGCTGGATCGGATCGGACTGCATCGCCTGCATGCTCTGGCCGTGGAAGTGAATGGCCGCGCGGTGCTGGTGCTGCTTCCGATGGGCGGCGGCAAGAGCACGCTGGCGCTGCACCTGATGAATCTGCCGGGTGTGCGTTTGCTTTCGGATGATTCCCCATGGATCGATCGCCGTGGCCGCGCACTGGCGTACCCGCTGCGCATCGGGCTGCTTCCGGGCTCCGAACAGTCCATTCCTTCCGAGCACCGGCGCGTGATCCAGCGTATGGAATTCGGTCCAAAGCACTTGGTGAACTTTAGCTACTTTCAGGATCGCGTGAGCGCTTCCGCCGAACCGGGCGCGGTCTTTATCGGAGCACGCACGCTGGCGCCGGAATGCCGCATTGAAGAGATCGGGATGGCGGCGGCTCTGCGGCCGGTGATCGCGAATGGCGTGATCGGGCTCGGGCTCTTCCAGGGTCTGGAGTTTATTTTGCAATCGAGCGCGTTGGAGCTGGTCAAGAAAACCGGGCTGGGCCTATCGCGCACGCGCAATTGTTGGCAGCTGCTGCGCCGGTCTCGGATCTATCGAGTGCATTTGGGTCGCGATGCCGAATTGAATGCCAGCACGCTGCTGGAATTTTCGCGCAAGCTCTTTTCGTAGCCATCAGCGGGTTCGTGTGGCCTGTATAAACAACGCACGCTCGCGCAGGCCGCCCAATAGCGCACCAGTGACAAATGCGGTATCGCCAGCGTATCGGAGCCCGAGCATGGCGAGCGAATTGAGAGGCCGGCGCCAATCGAAGCGAATGGTGGCGTAGTTGAGTCCCGCGGACAAGGCAATCACGCCTGCCCCGACTGCCACAGAAGTTGAGTGTCCCAGCGCGGCAATCAACGTTACCAGCAGCGCGAGATGAAATAGATGATAGCCGCTCAGAAACACCACGCCATAAAACGGAAACGGCAAATCCAGGACGCAGCGCGCGCCGTATGGCCGGGCGTCGGAGACTTTATTTCCCGGCCAATAAACTTGCACCCGTGGCCGCGGGACGTGCTTCTTATAGACGTACGCGTGCCCCAAGCCGTACCCGAACCACTGGCGCAGCAACTGCCGGAAGGTGTGAGGGTCCTGATGATTGATTACAGCCTCGGGCGCAAACCACAGTTCCCACCCGGCTCGCGAAACGCGAATGGAAATGTCGACGTCTTCACCGGTCGCGCAATTTGGATCGAAACCTCCGGTCTGGTGCAAAGCTTCGCGCCGGAACGCCACATTCGCGGCAGCGAAGAATGGATTGAAGAAGCCCTGCGTAGCCTTGGGAAGATAGCCCGGTGCATAATTGCAGCGCGTGATATCGATGATCATCCTTGCACCGCTTGGCGATCAGCCTGATAATAGCGTTCCACCAGCGTTCCGGTGGCGCCGTAGTAGGTCGTGTATCCGCCCACCGCACCGATGTGAGGATCGCGATAGAAGGGTTCCACCATCTTCTCCAGCCAGCGCCGTTGGGGCACGCAATCGTCGTCGGTGAACAGGATGATTTCGTTGCGCGCTTCCTGGATGCCGCGATTGCGGGCGGCGGGAATGCCCGGCGTCAGCTCCACAAACGTGCGAAGCGGAAGCCGGGTGCGATAGGCCTCGAATATGTCGGCGTAGCTCGCTCGCGAATTGTTATCGACCACCACCACCTCGTCGGGCGCTAGCGTTTGCGCAGTCAGCGCTTCGAATAGTTCGCCGATCAGGTGCGGCCGGTCCTTCGTCACGACCACCACAGAGGTGGTCAACTTGTGCTCAGAGTGCATGGTGGATGTTCTTCAAATATAGAATGGCGGCAGGCAGGTAGCGGCCGATGCCGGCGGGTGCGCCCCCGAGCTCCTCACGATAAGCAGTGGCGAAGGCGTCGAGAAAGGGCGCACTTGGCAGGCTCAACTGCGCGAGAGCTCGCATAACGGCCTCAGGCGTCTGCGCAAAGACAACCTCGCCGCGCAGGGCTGTAGCTTCGATCACGGCAAGTTCGAGGAACTTCCAAAAGGTTCGCAGAAAATCGAGATGATTCGCTTTATACACGACGGGGTCGTCCATGGCTTGGGCCATCAGTTGCAGCTCTCGGCGGATGAAGTCGGCAGCCGGGCGCGTCCAACCGCTCCGGAACAGGTCGGGATTGAAGCCGGGCGAGAGAATGGCCTGCCAACCGCGAAAGTAATCGGACGCATAGAACTGGTAGCAGGCGTTCGGAAGGCACAAATAAAAGCTGACACGGCTGCGAGACAGAGCCAATGCTTTGACGTAAGCGCTGGCGAGATCCTGCAATTCGCGGGCTTCCGGAATGCTGCCCGGGAGCGGCTCGAACAATAGCACCAGTTCATCCATGGCAAATGCGGTTGCGGATACCGCGGAGACTCGGAAGCCTGGGGCCTCGGCCAACTCAATGCGATGTAACTGCTCCTCAATCGGTCCATCGATGCGGACGCTGACACCGGGCATCTCGAGCCAGCCCGGATGGCATCGCAACCGGCCGTAAGCCTGCTCAATCAGGCCGAGCACGTAGCTCTGCGAATCTTCAACGATGTTTCCGGCGTACCGCAGGTGGCGACCTAGCGCGCTCCGCCGAAGTTTCGCCAGATACTCCGCGGTTTCTCCAGACGCTTCACCGAGCGCTTGTTCAATCGCGCGCTGGCGCGAGCTCGGCACCGGCATACCCCGGAATCCACGATCCATCCGGAAACATTCCGCAGCCACTTTGTAGCACAGGCTGTTCATGAAAATCGGGTCTCGCGGTTCGTCAGGCGCGTACGCCCAACGCGCGAAGTAGGTCCACCACAGCTTCAATTCCGCTTCATAGCCGAATGATGCTTCCTCGTCGGGAATCGGCCCTAACTGGCTCAGGCAATCGTCGCCAAACAGCAGCTTCCACTCGCGCTGGCCTTCAGCCAGACGATGCCGGTGGAATGGATCCGATGCAAACAACTCGGCAATGCTGGCCGGAGTGTAGACGCCCACCGTCGGATCATAGAGCGGGCACCAGCGGGCGAGCCGCTGGTAGGATTCGGTGATGCGAGCCTGCGCCCCGGCATCCCAATCGCCCACTGCCGCGAGATCGATATCGCTGATACCGGGCACGCCTTCGCCCGCGGCCAAGCCTCGACGCAGATAGATGGCGCGCAGTTGCGCGGACTGCTTCAGCTTCCAGACAGCCACGCGAATCAGCAGGCTGTAGATGGCGCGGTAAACGCCCGCGATCGGTGGAACGGATGTCGTCACGATCACGCGTCGCAAGAGGGCTTTGACAGTCATCCGTTCGTTCTATAGTATGGCGTTACCATAGCGCTGAGAGACCGAACCCATGGAGATCGATTTCCCGGACGGGAAGAAGCTCCGCTTATTGATCGGCGACATCACCAAGCTTCGCGTGGACGCCATTGTCAACGCTGCCAATTCGGGCTTACGCGGCGGAGGCGGCGTGGATGGAGCGATTCATCGCGCGGGCGGATCGGTTATCATGCGCGATCTGGATGCAATTCGCACGCGCGAAAGCGGCTGTCCGACGGGCAGCGCTGTGATGACGGGAGCCGGCGCACTTCCAGCAAAATATGTATTTCACGCCGTGGGCCCGATTTATCACGACGGACTGCATGGCGAGCCCGAACAATTGGCTAGCTGCTATCGCAAGTGCCTGGAACTAGCCGAGCAGAACGGCGTTCGCAGCATCAGCTTCCCGGCCATCAGCACCGGCGCGTACGGCTACCCGCTCGAAGAAGCGGCTGGGATCGCGCTCGAAACCATCGCGTCGCGCTTACGACACCCGGACTGTCCAATACAGGATGTCTTGCTGGTGTTGTTCGACCAAGGCACTTACGCCGTGTATGCCGGCATCGCGAAAGGACGAGCTACTTCTTCAGGAAGTGCTGGATCGCCTTAGTTGCCTGACGCGTTCGATGCTGGTTTTCGATAAGCGCGAACCGCACGTGGCCCTCGCCGAGCGGCCCGAATCCGATGCCGGGCGACACCGCGACCAGCGCCTTTTCCATGAGCAGCTTTGAGAATTCGAGCGATCCTTTGGCCCGATATTTTTCCGGAATCGGCGCCCAAACGAACATGGTGCCGCGCGGCGGTTCCACCGGCCAGCCCGATTGATTGAGACCGTTGATCAGCGTATCGCGGCGCTTCTGGTACACCGTGCGAATCTTCTCGGTATCCTTGGCGCACTCGCGTAGCGCGATGATGGACGCAATCTGGATGGGCTGAAAAACGCCGTAATCGAGATAGCTTTTGATGCGCGCCAGCGCGCCGATCATCTTCTTGTTGCCAAGGCAGAAGCCCACGCGCCAACCGGCCATGTTGAAACTCTTCGACATGGAATAAATCTCGACGGCGATCTCCTTTGCGCCTTCCACCTCGAGAATGCTGGGAGGCTCGTAGCCGTCGAACCCGAGATCGGCGTAAGCGAAATCATGCACGATCATGGTGCCGTGATGCGCCGCCAGCGCCACGATGTCGCGGAAGAACTGCAAGTCGACGCACTGCGTGGTTGGATTGTGCGGAAACGAAATCAGGATCATCCGCGGCGCGCGCGAGGAAGTCTTATAGAGATGCTCCAGACGGTTGAGGAACTCGGCCGGAGTCGGCATAGGGAGCATACAGGCGTGGCCTTCGGCCATGATGACGCCGTATTGATGAATAGGGTAGGCCGGATTGGGCGAGACCACGGCGTCGCCCGGCCCAATCACGGCGAATAGCAGATGAGCCAGCGCATCTTTGGCGCCGATGGTGACGATGGCTTCGGTTTCTGAATCCAGCTCGACGCCGTACTTCGTCCGATAGCGCTTCACGATCTCAGCGCGCAGCCGCGGAATGCCCTTCGATAAGGAGTAGCGGTGATTGCGCGGATTGCGGGCCGCGTCGATCAACTTCTTGACGATCGGCTCGGGCGTGGGGCCGTCGGGGTTGCCCATTCCAAGGTCCACCACATCCAGTTGCGCCGCGCGCGCCTTCGCTTTCATCTCGTTGATGACGGCGAACACGTAGGGCGGCAGCTTCTGGATGCGGTAAAACTCGTCGGTTGAGGTCATAATTGATTTTAGGGAATGATTACTGATCTCGTCCAGATTCGCCGGCTCGAACACCAGAAGAGGGGCGAGAACGCCAAGTTTCGTGCCTACTTGAAAAGCCATCGCCATTCCGACCGCCGGCTGCGCCGGTTCGGCGAGGAGATTGAGGCGGAGATCGACTGCACGCAATGCGCGAACTGCTGCCGCATAACCGACGTCGGCGTCACCGAGCGCGACATTGAGAAACTGGCCAAGTTCATCGGCGTGAGCGAGCGCGAGTTTCGCCAGCAATTCACTGCGCGCGACGACGCGGGAGCATTGATTTTGAAGCGCGAGGAAAGCGGCTGCGTGTTTCTGAAGGGCAACCTGTGCAGCGTCTATGAGGCTCGTCCGCAGAATTGCGCGAACTTCCCGCACGTGGTGCGAGGTACGGGGTCAATCGCCAGCCGCATGTGGCGATTCCTCGATCGCGCCGGCTACTGCCCGATCGTCTACAACTGGATGGAGAAGGTAAAGGAAGACATCGGATTTCCTTAGCCTAGTCCAGACGCTCGGTGATCGTGACGGGGTCCTGCACGCGGAAGCTGATCCGCGTCTCAACCGGAATCTCGACAGGCTTGCCGTGCGTGAGCATCACATCGCCCGCACCGACAGCGCCACCGGCTCCAGCGCCGATCCCAGCACCTTTCCCGCCGCCCGCGATGGCACCAATCACAGCACCGATCGCCGCGCCACCGCCGATTTTCGCGGCGTCAGTGGTCGCTTGGCTGGACCCGTCCTTGCTGTAAGGCTCCGTGCGAATCCGAATGTTTTGCCCATCGGAAGTAGCAAGGCGCACGATCGAAATCGCGAGGTGCGACGACCCGCGACCGCGTCCTGCCTGCGTGGCTTCCAAGACCCGGCCCTCGATGCGAGCGCCGCGTTCGGCGATGATGAAACCGTCGATCACCAGTTGCTGCGTGAGAGTGGCGAGGAAGGTGTCGCCCGGCTGATTGCGCGCGGACGAAATCGTCTCGCCGACGCGAACCGCCAGCATCGTTCCCGCAGCCAGCGTCACGGTGTTTGGAACGCGGGCGGGTGGCTCGGGAGGCGGTGCAGGGAGCGACACGTTCTCTACGGCAACAGGCGCAGGCGTCGGCGCAGGGACTGGCTCAGGAGCGGGTGGCTGCGGAGTTGGCGCGGGCTCAAAAGGCTTCGATTCAACCGGCGGAGGGGCAGGCGCAGGTGCAGGATCGTTCCGGGCGATCAGCAGCTCCTTCTGATGTCGCACAGGCGGCGGCATGGGTGATGGCTTTTCGCGAACCGGTGCGGGCAACACACGCCGCGGCGTCTCGGCTACCGGAGCAGGAGCTACCGGAGCAGGAGCCACCGGCGCAGCAACAACCTGCGGCGTCGGCGGGGGCGCCGTCACTGGCTTCGGCGCATCTTGTTTCGTGGCCACTTCCTGCGGCCTGACCGCAACGTACACGATCCCAGAAGCCAAAACGGCCCCGGTGGCAAACGCCGACACCAGTTTCCATTGCATGTTCGCGCCCCGCCCTCTGCGCTTACAACATTAAACGCAACGCACGTGGTTTACGTTTCCGAAGCCGAATCGTTAAAATGGCTTAGGATGTCCGAATTTCCCAGCGAATTCCGTGTTGGCCCTATCCGCGTCACTCCCGCGACCGTGCTGGCACCCATGGCGGGCGTCACCGATACGGTTTTCCGACGCCTGATCCGCAACCAGGGCGGCTGCGGCCTGATCATGACCGAGTTCACCAGCTCGCACGGCGTGGTGGCGTCGCTTCGGGGCACTTCTTTCAAGGGCAAGAGGACCACGCGAACGTTCCGTTATCTGTATTTCGAGCCGGAGGAGCATCCGATTTCGGCGCAGCTCTTTGGTTCCGATCCGCAAGTGATGGCCGACGCCGCCAAGGCTTGCGAGGATTTCGGGTTCGATATCGTCGATATCAATTTCGGCTGCCCGGTGAACAAGGTGGTAAAGTGCAACGGTGGTTCGGGACTGCTGCGCGACCTGCCGCTAGTGGAGGAGATTCTGCGCAAGGTCCGCGCGGCCATCTCCATTCCGTTCACCATGAAGTTTCGCGCCGGCTGGAATGACCAGGAGCTCGTCGCCGTAAAGATGGCCCGGCTGGCCGAAGACTGCGGATTGCAGGCGGTGGCGCTGCATCCTCGCACGCGCGAACAGGGCTACAGCGGCAAGGCGGATTGGACCCGTATCGCGGAAGTAAAGGCTGCGGTGCGGCACATCGCGGTGATCGGCAATGGCGACATCGTCACTCCCGAAGATGCGATCCGCATGGTCCGCGAGACCGGTTGCGACGCCGTCATGATCGGCCGGACGGCTTCGTCGAACCCGTGGATTTTTCGCCAAATCGAGCAATATGTCGCGACGGGCGACTACGAGCATCCCACCGAGCGCCAGCGTTACGACATCATGCGGACCTATTACGCAATGTTGTGCGAACGTGGCGCAGTGGACACGGTCGGCAAGATGAAGCAGTTCGCCACTTACTTCACTCACGGCGTGCGCAACGGATCGAAACTGCGCGTCGAAATCTACAAGGCCACCGAGGCGCCGCATATCCTCGACTTGGTGGATTCGTTCTTTGAGCGAGAGCTGGCTGAGGTTACCGCCTGAAAAAAGTCCAGCTCATCACGGATGGGGCCTGCATCGGAAACCCGGGGCCCGGCGGGTGGGCCTGCATTCTGCGCTATGGAGAAAAGACGCGCGAAATGTATGGCTCCGAACGCGAGACCACCAACAATCGCATGGAGCTCCAAGCCGCGGTCGAGGGTCTGCGCGCGTTGAAAGAGCCTTGCGAAGTGGAGATCGTCACCGATTCGAACTACTTGAAAAACGGCATCACCGACTGGATTCACAAGTGGAAAATGAACGGCTGGCGCACGGGCGGCAAGAAGGCCGTCGCGAATCAGGATCTGTGGCACGAGCTGGACGAGCAGAACGCGCGGCATAAAACGAAATGGTCTTGGACCAAAGGCCATGCCTCGCACACTGACAATAATCGCTGCGATGAGTTAGCTACGGCGGCGGCGCGCGGGCAATTGTCGAGTAAGTGACTTACACGCACATCTGTGGAAAGCCGGCAGCGTTAATTCAACATCTCCCCATTGATTAACTTCGACTTACTCGCTGGACACTCACTTGCATCGCCGAATGCATGCTTACCGCCAGGTCGCAAGCACTTTCCCTCGGCGTGCACGTTGTACTGATCGCGTTGCTCATGTTCGCCGCGTCGCAATCGATCC
>DATHMO010000259.1:0-55014 GCA_035486995.1 Bryobacteraceae bacterium | reverse complement strand
CCCGAAGGACCTGCCACTACCAAGACGCTGCAAGAGTCCGGAACCACGGCCTTCTGGAGCAGATTGATGGCTTGCACCTTGTAGTTGTTTCTTTCGACGATGGTTTGGAAACCGGAGAACCCGGCGCTTTGTGATGAGTCGTCCAGGCGATGCTCGCCGTGGCCGGTGATGACACAAACCTGGCGTTCGCCGCCTTTCAGTGCGCGGATAAGAGCGCCGGTGACACCTTCCTCGTCGAACGTTTTGGCGTCTTCGTGGCGTGCGCCCACGTCGACGATAGCCTCACCCTCGCGCGACACGTTGGCGGCGCGCGCGAGCGTCGGGTTCTTCAACAGGTCGACATACTGGACATGGATTTTCGGCGAAAGAGTGGTATAGCGGTCCAGCAGATCCTTGGCATTTTGCATGCCGGTGGACCGGTCGAAATATTGAATGGTGACGTCCTGCTTGAGGTCGCCGACGACCTTCTTGGTTTGGTCGGACAGGCTGAAGCGCTTGTTGGCAGTGGCGTCGTACGACTTGTTATAGCGATTCGCGAGAAAATTGGCGACTACGAGGACGGCCAATATGACGATGATGTAAATCGTGGCGTAGGCCGCGTACTTAGTCTGTCTGGTTTGCATCCACCCGCTAGCCATTTACGACCTCCACCGCAGGGATTCCATGGAGCGTGAAGTCAGGAACAGCCCCAGGAATATCACGGAAAGATAAAAGACGGCGTCCTTGGTGTCGAGCACGCCTTTGGAAAAAGAATCGAAATGCGTAATTACCGAACAATAAGCCAGGACTTTGGCCCAGGTGGCGGTTTCATATCCCGACACCCATTCGAGAATCCACAGCAACAGGCACACGCCGAATGTGGCGGCGCCGGCGATGATCTGATTTCGTGTGAGCGTTGAGATGAACGTTCCAATGGCTAAGAGGCCGCCGGCCTGCAACAGAAGTCCCAGATATCCGATGGCGAGCGGCTTCCAATCGGGATTGCCATAGCGAAACAGGAACGAGAAGTTGATGGCGGTGAACAGCAGTAGCACGGCGTAGAGAATGACGGCGGCCAGCCATTTGCCCAGGATTATTTCGAGGTCGCGAATGGGCGAAGTGGCGAGCAACTCGATGGTGCCTTGGCGCTTCTCTTCGGCGAACAGGCGCATGGTCATCATGGGAATAAAGAACAGGCCCACGACGCTGATATTGGAAAGCAGCGGCCGGATGACGTATTCGTTCACACTCATCGGCGCAGCCTGGCCGCTCATCTGGGCCTGCAGGCTGGCTTGGTTGAAATACCCGACCGAGTTCCAAAAGAAGAACCCGAAGATGACGGCAAACATGGTCAACAGCAAATATGCGACGGGCGAAACGAAATAGCTGTTGAGCTCTTTTTGACAGATAACCCAGGTATTCCTCATTAATTCTCTCCTTGCACGACTGCTTCGGCGGGTGGCGCGGGCGCTTCGGGCTCCACGGCCTTTTCGCCGCCGGTTAATTGCAGGAAGATTTCTTCCAGGCTCATGGCGGCGGGGCGAAGCTCATTGAGATTCCATCCGGACTCCACGACGGCGCGCGCCAGATCGCCGCGGATAAACCGATCCTTCAAACTTTCGACTTCAAAGATAGAGCGATTGCTCTGCGTTTCCTTGAAGAGTACGCGGCTGACGCCACTGACGGTTTCGAGGCGATGCTGGATGGTTTGGGAGTCGAGCGCGCTGTTGCGGCCCTCCACTTCGATTATCACGGATTCGGCGCCGCGGGCACGATTTTGAAGGTTGTGAACCGAATCGGTAGCGACCAGCTTTCCTTTGGCGATGATGAGCACCTGCTCGCAGGTCTGTTCCACTTCGGGCAGGATGTGGGTGCTGAGGATGATGGTGTGGTCGCCAGCGAGGCTCTTGATAAGATCGCGCGTTTCGTTGATCTGCTTGGGGTCGAGCCCGGCGGTGGGTTCGTCGAGAATCAGAACGTCGGGATTGTGGATGATGGCTTGCGCGAGGCCGACGCGCTGCCGGTAGCCTTTCGATAGTTTCCCTATTATTTTCGCGCGGACGTCTGCGACGGCACAGCGTTCGGCCACTTCGGTGACGCGCGCAGCCAGGCTGGCGCCCGACATGCCTTTGAGCTTTCCGACAAATGTGAGGTACTCCTGCACCTCCATTTCAGGATAGACGGGCGGAGTTTCCGGCAGATATCCGATTCGTCTTTTCACTTCGAGCGGCTGTTCGAGCACGTCGAAGCCGGCCACATTGGCGGTGCCTTCCGAAGGCGGAAGGAAACAAGTGAGAATGCGCATGGTTGTGGTTTTCCCGGCGCCATTCGGTCCGAGAAAGCCGACAATCTGGCCTTTCTTCACTTCGAAGGAAATGTGATCCACCGCAAGCGTGCGGGCGTATCTCTTCGTGAGGCCTTGAACTGTAATCATAGTTAGACTCGGAGGAACTGCGATGACTGACCGGAAGCGCCCCCTAGCAGGATGCTGAAAAAAATTCCAGGTGTCCGCTCCCTCACGGTGGCGGCTCGGTAGTTCACATCGTCCCCTGCTAGAAGGCCTGCTCCGATCAGGCTACTGCAATCACATGATAAAAATCGGCGCGGCCGGATGTCAATTTGGCTATCTGGTCCAGGCTCGCCCACTACGTTAGACGTGGACGACATTATTCCGAGAGGGCAAATCCCATGATTTGCATGCCTGCGTCGACATAAATTATGTTGCCGGTAACGCCGCGGCCAAGATCGCTGGCCAGAAAAACGGCAGTGTCGGCCACCTCCGCCGGATCGGTGTTGCGACGGAGAGGAGCCATCTTGGCGCCGCCATCCAGCATCTTCGAGAAATCGCGGATACCGCGCGCCGACGTAGTTTTGACGGCTCCCGCCGAGATTGCGTTTACGCGAATATTAGAGGGTCCGAGATCGGCGGCGAGGTAACGGACGGAAGATTCGAGCGCGGCTTTGGCCACTCCCGCCACATTGTAATTCTGGACGACGCGCGTGGAGCCGAGGTAAGTCAGCGTGGTGATGGAACCGCCCGCGGGCGCCATGAGAGGAGCGGTGGCGCGTGCTACGGCCACCAGCGAATAAGCGCTGACGTCCTGAGCCAGCGCGAAGCCGGCGCGCGATGTTTCGACAAAAGGGCGGCTCAAATCCTCACGATTGGCGAACGCAATACTGTGCACGACGGCGTTGAGGGCAGCGCCGCGACCTGTGAGGTCAGCCGCCAACATATCCGCTAAGGCGTCTAATTGGGCGTCTTGGGTTACATCGCACGGGAGCACCTGGGCGGCCTTGATTTCGGCGGCGAGCTCTTCGACGGTTTCCTTTTGGCGGTCGCCCTGATATGTGAGAATGACGTGCGCGTTTTCACGGGTAAAGGCGCGGGCGATGGCGTAAGCCAAGCTCCATCGGTTTGCTACGCCGAGGATGAGGGCGGTCTTGCCCTCCAGCAGTTGGGACATGAATCAAGTATTGTATCAGCCGCCGATGAACGCGGATGAACGCAGATAAGAGCTTCAGCGATTGCGGAGGCGCAGGATTTGAAATAGGTTGCTGTAGTCGTCGGTCCAGGGGCGCAGATTGGGGCGGTAGCGCGCGGGCTGGACGCTGGATGACTTGAACGCGGGGTCGCGGAAGATGGCGGCGTCGGACGAGATGAGGACCCAATCGCTGTTCGAAAAATAATCTTGCTCTTCGTCTTCGTCGTTGACGTCGACGGCAATTTTGGAAAAGTCGCGCGCGTTCCGCGAAACAACAGGGACGAGATCGAGATAGCGATTGGAGACGTGCACGGCCAGGATGCCGGTTGGCTTCAGATGACGGAAGTAGAGCGCGAAGGCTTCGCGAGTGAGCAGGTGCACGGGAATGGCGTCGCTCGAAAAGGCGTCGATGGCCATCATGTCGAATTGCTGGGTGGTCTGGGCTTCGAGCGTAAGGCGCGCGTCGCCGAGCAGGACCTGGTGATCGGCCTTGCAATCGCGGAGGAATGTGAACCACGTGCTGGCGATGGAAAGGGCGAGCGGGTTGATTTCGTAGAAGCGAAAAACGTCGCCAGCGCGGCAGAAACTGGCGGTGACGCCGGCGCCGAGTCCGATGACGCCGATGCGCGTGGGCCCGCGTTTTTGCAGATATCCGATGGCGCGGCCCATGCCGGAGTAGGGGCCGTAGTAACTGGTGGGTTCGTCGCGGCGGGTGGCGTCCAAGAGCTGCTCGCCGTGATTGATGGTGCCATGGATCAGGCGGCGGACGGCGGTGTCTTCTTCGTCAGCAGGAATGTCGCGGACGCGCAGCACGCCGTAGAAATTGCGGACCGATTGGCGGAAGCGTTTGTCGCTCAGATGCTTTTCATAACCAAGATGGATGGCGAGCCCCACGGTGAAGGCGAGCATTGCGATGCGGACGGCGGCGAGGGGAAGCTTGCTATTCCAGGTGCGGGGCGCGATCCACAGAACGATGGCAGCGAGAGCGGCGCTGGCGACCATGGAGAGTGGAAGTTCGAGATAGGTGTGGAAGACGTGCGGCGCAACGATGGCGACGAACAGGCCTCCGATGGCGCCGCCGAGCGAAATCATCATATAGAAGCTGGTGAGGCGCCGCGGATCGGGCTTGAGCCGGGCGAGTTCGCCGTGGCAGACCATGCATCCGATGAAAAGCGCCGCCACGAAAGTGGGGATGGCCCAGGCGATGTTGGGATTGCCTTCGTTGGCGTAGATGGCGTAAGCTGCGCCGTCGAGTGCGATCACGAGCAGCGGCAGGAAGACGCCGCGATGGTAGACCTTGTCGCTCTCAAAGCACAGGATGAAGCTGAGCAAGTAGACGCCGAGCGGAAGCACCCAGAGAAACGGGATGGGCGCGACGTTTTGGCTGAGGTGATTTGAAATGGCGAGGAGGAGCGCGGAGGCGCAGGCGGCGAGGGCGGTCCAGAGGAGGCGGGTGGGCCAGGAGGGTGACGGAGCTTGTGATGGGGCGATCGTGGCTGGTGGCTGGTGGCTGGTGCGCAGAGCTGTGAGAGCAACAGCGGCGCAGGCGGCGACGAACGCGACGTAGATGCCCGACCATCCGTATGCTTGTCCGTGCGTGGTGAACAAAGGCTCGACCAGCACTGGATAGCTCAGGAGCGCGAGGAGCGATCCGAAGTTCGAAAGCGCGAAGAGGCGGTAGGGGATGGCGCCGGGTTTGGCGGCGACGTACCAGGCTTGCAGCAGTGGGCTGGTGGTGGAGAGCAGGATGTAGGGCAAGCCGATGGTGGCGGCGAGAAGGAGCAGGATGCGTAGCGATGGGTCGCCGGCAGCCGTTGGTTTCCAACTCGGGGAGGGAAGGATGGGGAGCAGCGCCAGGCTCGCGGCCATCAGAACGATGTGCAGGATCGCCTGCCGCCTGGGCTTCAGCGAGCGTGTGGACCAGTGCGCGTACAGGTAGCCGGCCAAGAGCGCGAACTGGAAGAACAGCAGGCAGGTGGCCCAGACCGCGGCTGATCCGCCGAACCAGGGCAGGATGATCTTGCCGATCATGGGCTGCACGGCGAACAGAAGAAACGCGCTCAAGAAGATGGTGCAGGCGTAGGCAAGCATTTTTTTATCGCGCACAACGCAGCGGGCCAGGATCGTTACTGCCCGCGCTGTGCGCTTGAGTAACCAGCAATGATCGCACAGCGGCGCGGCGGGCGCGAAGTAACGAGGTAAGGCGCATTCCTATGCTAGACTTTAGGCGGTTTGAGGCTCGCCCCTGTCGACTACCTGATCCTCGCGCTGTATTTCGTCTTTGTTCTCTCGATCGGCTGGATGGTGAAACGCAAGGTTGCAACCAGCGCCGATTTCCTGACCTCGGGACGCTCGGTTCCGGTGTGGATTACCAGCCTGGCCTTCATTGCCGCGAACCTCGGCGCACAAGAAGTGATCGGCATGTGCGCGTCGGGCGCGAAATACGGCATAATGACGGCGCATTTCTATTGGATTGGCGCTGTGCCGGCCATGCTGTTCGTGGGCGTCTTCATGATGCCGTTTTACTACGGCAGCCGCGCGCGCAGCGTGCCCGAGTATTTGAAATTGCGCTTCGATGAGAAGACGCGAGCGCTGAACGCCGTGACGTTCGCGATCATGACTGTCTTTTCGTCAGGCATTTCGATGTACGCGCTGGGGCTGCTGTTCGAACTGGTGCTGCACTGGAGTTTTACGGCTTCGGTGCTATTGTCGGCCGCGATCGTTTTGGTCTACACGTTCTTGGGCGGACTGACGAGCGCGATTTATAACGAAGTTCTGCAGTTTTTCCTGATCGTTTTGGGCTTTGCGCCGCTGGCGATTTTCGCGGTGATGAAGGCGGGCGGCTGGAGCGGAATGGCGGCGCGGCTCCCGCAGGTGATGACGCACACCTGGACGTACGCGGGGAAGGCGGCGGAAAATCCGATGGGTGTGGAGGTGTTCGGGCTGGTGGCCGGGCTCGGGTTCGTGCTGTCGTTCGGATATTGGTGCACCGATTTTCTAGTCGTCCAGCGCGCCATGGCGGCGGAATCGATGTCGGCGGCGCGGCGAACGCCATTAATCGCGGCTTTTCCGAAAATGCTGATGCCTTTTGTCGTAATTGTGCCGGGTATTGCGGCGCTGGCGCTGTCGCACATGGCGCTGGGCTACTCGATCCCGCTCAAGGCGGACGGCGGTCCGGACTACGACCAAACGCTGACGACGCTGATGGCGCAGTTTTATCCCTCGGGCATGCTGGGACTGGGGCTGACGGCGCTGATGGCGTCGTTCATGTCGGGCATGGCGGGAAATGTGACGGCGTTCAACACGGTGTGGACGTACGATCTGTATCAAGGGCACATTCGAAAGAACGCGCCGGATTCGCATTATTTGTGGGTAGGGCGCGTGACGACTATCGCCGGGGTTGCGCTGTCGGTGGGAACGGCGTATTTGGCGACGCACTTCAACAACATCATGGATTTTCTGCAATTGGTATTCGGCTTCGTTAATGCGCCATTGTTCGCGACATTTCTGCTGGGAATGTTTTGGAAGCGGACCACGGGGCATGGCGCTTTTGCCGGATTGCTGGCGGGGACGGCAGCGGCCGCGGCAACGCACGGATTGACTTTGGCCGAAAACAAGGGCGGATGGCTGGGAGCGACACTGCACACTTTTCCCTCGACGATGGCGCAGAATTTCTGGATCGCTATTTTCGCCTGGTCGACGTGTCTCGTGGTGACCGCGGTGGTGAGCCTGGCTTCGGCGCCGAAAGCGGAATCGGAGCTTCAGAATCTGGTTTACGGGCTAACTCGCATCCCACATGAGGATGTGCCATGGTACAAGCGGCCGGCGCCGCTGGCGTTGATCGTGGTAGCGGCCCTGATCCTGTTAAACGTGCTGTTCTGGTGATATGAGCGATCTGCGAGTTTCGATCGGCGGCTTTTTCGTGCTGGTGGGCGCGATCGTGGGCGCTACGGGCTTGGCCGCGGATTATCGTGCGCCACTCGGGCCGGCCAACGTCGATCTTTACTGCGGCGTTTCGATGCTGATCTTTGGATTAGTGATGTTGTGGCTGGCGTGGCGAAAATCAGGTTCGTAGGAGATTGTTTCGAACAGGAGCGCTCTCATCTGTCGCGCGAACTCGGCTTCTGAAAACTGAGCGGCGTAGGTTTGCAGAGCTTGTGGATCGATGCGATCTTCCAGCTGGTCCCAGTCTTCGATGGCTTGTTCGAGTCCGTCGGGCTCAGCATAGAGCAGCCCGCCGAATTCCGGCACGATTTCGAGTGCACCGCCTCTGGCCCAGGCGATCACCGGCTTACCGCCAGCCAGCGCTTCCGCCATGGTCATGCCGAAATCCTCTTCGCCGGGCATGAGGAGCGCGCGGCATCGCGAATACAGATCGCGCAGTTCGTCATCGCTGACGCGTCCGCAAAACTCGATGTTGGAGGTGGCCGCTTGCTTCAGCGCCTTGTACTCCGGGCCGTCGCCGACGATGCGAAGCGGGCGTCCGTTGCGGGCAAACGCGCGGACCGCCACGTCGACGCGTTTATAGGCCACGAGTTCGCCGACCATCAGGTAATAGTCATCGGCCGGCGCCCAATAGAATGTCTCCACCGCGACAGGCGGCCGGATTACTTGCGACTCGCGGCGGTAGGTTTTCCAAATCCTGCGACGAACGTTTTCGCTGTTCGCGACGAACTCGTCAACGCGGGCCGCGGACGCATAGTCCCACAACCGCAGATAGTTCGCGAGCGGCGTCATGAGGGCTCGCTTTATTCTGCTGCGAGTCCACTCGTTGCGATACGCAGGATAGAGATCCCACAGATATCGCATGGGTGTGTGGCAGTAACAAACGTGCCGGGTGGCCGATGAAGTGATGACGCCTTTGGCCGGGCCGGATTCGCTGCTGATCACCAGGTCATACTCGCGCAGGTCGAAATTCTCGATCGCCATCGGCATCAGCGGCAACAGCGAGCGATAGTGTTTGCGAAACGGCTGCAGGAACGACGCGCGAACGCGATGTTCGCGAATGGCCGGCGACACGCGTTCCGGATCGTAGAACAGCGTGAATACATCCGCATCGGGCAGCAGGCGGCACAGCGCCTCCACGACTTTTTCGCCTCCGCGCATGTTGAGCAGCCAGTAATGAACGATGGCGCAACGCATTCGAATCTCCCAATTTTAGCAACTGATCGAAGTATTGCATACGCGTCAAAAAAGGCTTGTTTGCGGGTTGTACCTTTCTTGTAAAATCTGCCTGCGCGGCGCGCTACCCCCTGGTAATTCGCTCACCCGATGGCTTACCCTGCAAATAAGTGCGCATTATGCCCGAAGACTTGAGCCCCCTACAGGTAACTGCCGACCCCGTTCTATCAGCGTTTGAGCTGCCGTTGCGCCGAACGTTTTATCCATTCGGTTATCCGCTGGTGCTGGAGACCAATTCGCGCGACGTGATCGACGCGGCCGAAGAAGGCTGGGGCGGATTCGAGCGGATGTTCAACGATGAGCCTGCGCGCGTTTGTCTGGGCGTGACGGATACCGATTCGGAATCGCCGCTGCCGGCGTCGGTGATACGCGCAAGAGAACACCTGATGTCGATCGTCGCCGATGCAGAGAATTTCATGCAGTGCGATTTCGACCGGGGCTTTGCGTTTGGCTGGGTGACGCGGAGCACCGCGGCGGATCATCCTTTGCTCCGCTACCGCTTTTTGGTTGCCGGCGGAGCCACTTTAGGCGAGCAGAGGGCCCTGGCGCCGCTGCATGGCGCATTGGTGATGCGCAACGGATCCGGTGTGATGTTGTGCGGAGATTCGTTTGCCGGGAAAAGCACCTTGGCCTACGCGTGCGCGCGAGCCGGATGGACGTATGTGAGCGACGACGGGACTTTTTTGATGCGCGATCGGCGTGACCGCTACGCGATTGGAGATCCTCACAGCGTTCGATTTAGGACGGATGCCCCCGAGCTGTTTCCCGAACTCGCCGATCATCTTCCCACGGTGCGGCCGAACGGCAAGATCGCCATCGAGGTTCGCACGCGCGATCTCAGCGTAGCCACCGCGGCGGGCTGCATTGTGGATCATGTAGTTTTTCTGGACCGCGAACGGCATCTGGAACACCCCAGGCCGGCCTCGCTGCATCGCTATCCGGAAAGTCTGGCGCTGGAGGAATGGGCACGTCACACGGTGCTCGGAACCGAGGAAGTGCGTGCGGCGCAGAGGGCCTGCCACAAGCATTTGTTGGGCGCGGGTCTGTGGAGAATGCAGTACTCGCATCTGGAGGAGGCGGTCGCGCTTCTGGAGCGATTGGTGGATCAGGGAGGCTGAACCCGATGAATCGCCGATTGCTGGTCTTCGTCGTATTCCTAGTTTTCTGCTTTCCGGCCTTCTCTCAGGTTTCTTCGGGGAGCTTGCTGGGCGATGCGCGCGATGAGAAAGCGGCCTCGGTGGGCGGCGTTCAGGTGGTTGCGCGGAACAACGATACCGGGTTTTCGCGATCTGTTTCGAGCAACGAATTCGGCGAGTATCGCATCGACGATCTTCTTCCCGGGGCGTACACGGTTACGGCGCAACGCGACGGTTTTCAGGCTGTGACCGTGTCCCCCGTTTTTGTCGAAGTCAATCAGAAGACGCGCGTCGATTTGGATTTGCACGTCGGGTCGGTGCATGAAACGGCCACCGTAGTAGGGCACGCGTCTCCGCTGCAGACCGACGAAGCCGGCGAAGGCTACACGCTCGGCTACAATTTTCTGGACGAGCTGCCACTATTGGGGCGCAACATTGTCGATCTGGTGACGCTGGGTCCCGGCGCGATCCCCCGCCAACTGGGCGGATTCACGCACGATCAGATGAACGACCTGCAGGGCAATCGCGGCGCGGTGGCGTTGAACGCTCCAGTGAACGGCGCGCGATCCACCGAGAACAGCTACATTATCGACGGCGCCTACGACACCGACCGCAATGTATTCGCGATCGCGGTGGTGCCGCTTATGGAATCGGTGGAGGAGTTCCGCATTCAGACCTCGCTTGCGCCCGCGGAGTTCGCCGAGTCCGGCGGGGGCGTGATCGATGTGGTGACCAAGTCGGGGAGCCAGGCGTTTCACGGAAACCTATTCGAATTCTTCCGCAACGAGGCGACCGATGCGAACGGTTTTTTCGCGGTCGGCGGCCTACCCTCCGCGGTGTTCAAACAGAACCAGTACGGAGGGACTATCAGCGGGCCAATCGCGCACGCGACGTACTTCTTCGTGTCGTATGAAGGGCTGCGATCGCTCTCGGCCAATCCGACGCAGCACCTGGTTCCGACGGCGGCTGTTCGCGGCGGGGACTTCGCAGGCGGATCGATAATTTACAATCCACTCAGCCTGGATGCCAGCGGAAACCGCGCACCATTCCCGAACAACACGATTCCAGCGACGATGATCGATCCCTCGGTCGCGAAGTATCTGGCGCTCTACGAACCCCTGCCGAACGCGCCGCTGTCGAATGGTTTCGATTACGTGGACTCCACGCCCAATCGCGATAACAGCGACAACGGAACCGCACGCGTGGATCGGGCGTGGGGCGAACGTAACCGTGCCTTCGCGCGCTACACGATCAACGACGAGCGTTCGGTATTGGCGGGATCGTTTCCCGCGCTTCCCACCGTGGAGAATTTACGCGCGCAGCAGGCGGCCATCGGGAACTCGTTTGCGGGTGCGTCGTGGGTGAACGAAACGCGCTTTTCCTTCACCCGGCTGCGGGTTGACGATCTGTCGACCAATGCGTTCGGCAGCAATGTGCTGGGGAACCTAGGGATTACGGGCCTTTCGAACAATCCAGCAAATTATGGCCTGCCCGCGCTGACGGTCACCGACTACGACACCGTACAGGATTCGGATAATCTTCCGCAGATCCAGCGAGACAACACCTGGAATTTTTCCACCAGCTTCTCGCGCACCGCCGGGCGCCACACCTGGAAGGCTGGCTTTCAATTTACGCACTTCACCATGGCGTATTTGCAGAGCTTGTTCTCGCGCGGCAACTTCATTTTTAACGGTACTTATACTGCCGACCCGCAGAATCCCAACACCACTGGCGATGCGTTCGCCGATTTCCTGCTGGGATATCCCGAGGAGACGCAGCGCAGCGTGGGCAATGGCCAAGCGTATTTGCGGCAAAACACATATGGAGCATTTATCCAGGACGACTGGCGGATCACGCAGCGCATCAGCATTTCGGCCGGGCTGCGCTATGAGTACGATGCGCCTTTCAGCGAGGATCGGGGCGATCTTCTGAATCTCAACTATTCCACGCTGCCGAATCCGCCGCTGCTGCAGCCGGTGAACACGGTAACCAATCCGAGACGTTTGGACTTCGCGCCACGCTTGGGGCTGGCCGCACGGCTGCCGCATTGGCTGCCGCATGCCGGAGACACCGTCTTCCGCGCGGGCTACGGAATCTATTACAGTCCGGCGTTAGCGATTGAAGCATACGATCTGGTGCTCAACGGCCTGACCAATCAATTCAATGAGCCGAGTGGATTGTCCCCCGTGCTCTCCATCCAGAATGGGTTTCCGCAAACCAGTTCAACCGGATTTCCGAGCTACTACGGCGTGGATAAGAACGCGCCGACGACGTACACTCAGCAGTGGTCGTCAAGCATTCAACAAGAGCTGCCCGGGAACATTTTGTTCGAAGTCGCATATGTGGGTTCGAAAGGCACCGACCTCTCGCTGTTCCGTCGATTCAATACGCCCGCGCAGGTGGAAGTGGGAAGGGATTTGCCGCCGCGGCCAGGGAACTTGCAGTCGTTACGAACGTTCCCGGAATTGGGAACGCTGTATCAAATCCAGCACATCGGAAACTCGATTTACAATTCGCTGCAGCTCAAAGGCGAGAAGCGGTTTTCGAAGCGGCTCACGTTTCTGACGAGCTTTGTGTGGGGGAAATCGATCGACGATGCCGACTCGCCAGTGGTGGGTAGTTACGAAAGCTTCGGTGCACAGGACGAGCGAAATCTGCGGCTGGAGCGCGGGCTGTCGTTCTTCGATGTTCGCTATCGGTTGACTGCAGGGTACGTTTATTCGTTCCCCAATGCCCCCGTATGGAAGCCGGTTTTCAGCAACTGGCAGATCACCGGGAACATGACGTTCCAGACCGGGACGCCGCTGAACCCGGTCTACTATGCGACTGACTTCGCAAATTCCGGCACGCCCAACCGCCCCAATATTGTGCCGGGACAATCCATCGCTTTGCCGATCGACGAACGTAGCGCCGATCATTTGTTTAACACCGCCGCGTTTTCGGATCCCGCGCCTTACACGTTTGGCGACGCCGGCCGCGACATTATTCCGGGACCGGGCAACGAGGTGGTGGATGTAGCCTTGCATCGGCGGTTCATCGTGAGAGAAGGAAAATCGGCGGAATTTCGTTGGGAAACATTCAACGCGTTTAATCATCCGAACCTCGGAATTCCGGGTCCTTATCCGGATTTCGGACCATTCTTCGGTAAGGCGTTCTCGGCCGGGGATCCGCGGCGAATGCAATTCGCGCTAAGATTCGATTTCTGAAACCGCCCAATCGGCAAATCCCGTCATTCGCAGGTGCGGTGCTCGACGCGCTGCAATTCGATGCGCCCGACAAATCGGCGTTCGCGAAACTCGACGAGAAGGCCCAGAAGCGCGTGCTTACTTTTTCCGACCGGTGCCAGCTCACGTTGGCGCTGGGGAGGGAGTGTTTCGATGATCTGCCAGATCCGATGCAGGCGCGAATCCGAGGGAACCTTTCGAACAACGCCGAGCGTTGGCGACGCACGCAGGACACGTATCGGGAAGTGGCGGCGGGCTTCGATGCGGCGGGACTCGACTACGCGGTGCTCAAGGGGTTCAGTCACTGCCCGCTGTTTGTTCCCGATCCTCGTCACCGGCCGCAAGGCGATATCGATTTTCTGCTGACGCCCGAGCAACTGGATGGCGCGTGGGATGCGGCGCTGGGATTAGGATACCAGCCCATCGCCGAACGCGATCGGCATCCGACCGATCATTTGCCAACCATGGTTCGAAAGACAGGCTGGCAGTGGCGCGGAGATCTATATGATCCGGAAATGCCCTTGTCTATCGAGCTGCATTTCCGGTTTTGGAATCTGAAGACGGAACGGCTAGCCCCGGAAGGCTTGGATTGTTTTTGGGAACGCCGGCAGGGCAGGGAACTGGAGGGTTTGCGATTCACGGGCCTGGATCCCGCCGATATGATCGCCTACTCGACGCTGCATATCCTGCGACATCAACTGCGGGGCGATCCGCGGCTCTTTCATACGTACGAGCTGGCGTGGCTTCTGCATCATCACGCGGATGATGCGGAACTGTGGAGCGCCTGGCACGAGTCGCATGACCCGTCGCTACGGCGGTTGGAGGCAGTGTGTTTCGCTCTGGCGCAACGCTGGTACGCGTGCCGGCTGCCGGATGCGGCGCGTGAGGAAATCGAACGGCTTCCCGCGGAGGTGAATCGCTGGCTCGAACTGCACGCCTGGTCGCCCGTGGCGAGCATGTTCCATGCGAATAAAGACGAGCTCTGGCTGCATTGGGCGCTGCTGGAATCGCGACGCGACCGTATTGCCGTGATTCGCCGCCGCGTTGTGCCGGAGCGCCTTCCCGGTCCCGCGGACGCCGTGCATGTGCCGGAAAATCAGCTGACATGGCGCATTCGAGCGCGTGGCCGCGTGCGATATCTGCAGTATGTTTCTGCGCGGCTCTGGCATCATACGCGCGCTCTACCGTCGCTGGCCTGGAGCGCGGTCCGCTGGTTTGTCCCCAGCCTTGATCTTGGTCCGGAGTATTGGAGGCTGCTGGGGTCCGAAGCGTTTTTCGATTTCGGCATGTTCGTGTTCTTCCTGCTGTACAACCTTTATCTACTGCAGTTGGGATTCCGCGAAAACTTTCTGGGCCTGATGTCCGGACTGATGACGGCCGCGAGCGTCGCCGGTTCGGTGTTGTCTGTTTTCGCGATCCGGCGATTCGGAATGCGCGCCACGATCATTGCAGCGTTCGGGTTCACGGCGGGCCTGTGCGCGCTGCGTGCGACGATAACTTCGGGGCCGGTGTTACTCGGCTTGGCGGCACTCACGGGACTCACAATGTCCGTCTGGCCTATTGCTCTCGCGCCGGCCGTGGCTGCGGTGACAAACGAAAAGAACCGTCCGCGCGGCTTCAGCTTGATTTGCGCTTCCGGGATCTCGATCGGAATCTTTGGAAGCTTGGCCGCGGGACGATTACCGGGGTGGATCGCGCGCCTGCATTGGGCATCGTCGAGCATCGCGTCGTACCGCGCGGCGCTGCTGGTTGGCTGCGCGATCGTGCTGCTATCGCTGTGGCCACTTTCGCGCGTAAATATTTCCAAGGCGGCGGTGGCCACCAGGGGCAAGCTGCATCGTCCGAGTCCAATCGTGCTGCGCTTTCTGATCGCGATGGCTGTGTGGAATCTAGCCACCGGTACTTTCAATCCGTTCAGCAATGTGTTTTTCGCGCGGATGCACATGCCGGTGGAGAACATCAGCTACACGTTTTCCGCCGCGCAATTGGCGCAAGTAGTAGCGATCCTGAGCACTCCGTTTGTCTTTCGCAAGTTCGGTACCGCGCGGTCGATTTACGGAATGGAGCTGGCTACCGGGGTGGCACTGCTCGCGCTCGCGATGGCCGCGGGGCCGATGTGGGGCGCCGTCGCGTATACCGGCTACATGATGTTTCAGTACATGAGCGAACCGGGGATGTTCACGTACTTGATGGAAAGCGTCGCGCCAGGTGAACGCAATAGCGCATCCGCGCTCAATTTTCTGGTGACGTTCGCCGGACAAGCCATCGCCGCAGCGGTCTCTGGCGCAATGCTGGCGCGTTTCGGATATCCGCCCGTACTCGCGGTGGGGGCGGCTATGTGTGTGGCTGCAGCACTGCTGTTTCGTGTTCTGTTGGTGAAGCCAGGTGCTCGATCAGTTGGGTAATGTGCTTCTGATAAGCCGAAATCGTGTATAGCCGGGCCCAGGCCTGGCGTGCGTTCGAAGCCACTCGCCGCAGTTCGTCCGGCGTCGCGATCGCCTCGCGAATACGCGAAGCTGAAGCTTCGATCGAGAAGCCTCGCGTTAAGAATCCGGTTTCGCCGTCCTCTACGACTTCCGGAATTCCTCCGGCGGGAAACGCAACTACTGGAGCTCCCGCCGAGAATGCTTCCACGATGATGCGTGCCATGCCTTCGCGCTTGGAAGGCACAACCAAAAGATCCAGTTCGCCGAGAACCGGGCCGACGTCGGGCTGCCACGGCATGAATTCGATCGGCAGGCCGCGCGCTTGCTGCCGCACGGCATCGAAGTAGCCGGACGATTCGCCGAATTGCGTCGCGCCGCAGATCACAAATCGGACGCCCGGAAGCTCGCGGGACAGGATCGCCGCAGCGCCGGCAAATTCCAACTGACCTTTGTCAGGCGCGATGCGGCCAATGACTCCGATGCGCCACTTACCGTCGGCGCCGAATGCGCGCTCGTGATAGCCAGCGTCGCGAACACCGTTCGAAACAACGTGCACTCGTTGCACGCCAGCGCGCCGGCGCAACGGTTCGAGCACGGAATTGCTGCACCCGATTACCGTAGCGCGCGCCCTGCGGATGCCCCAGCGCACCAGCCGCGCGGCCATTCCATACACATGACTGTGGGCGTGATACACAACGGGCGTCGCGCCGCGCGATGCAAGAGCCGCCGCAGGCAGAAGCCGCGGGCCGTTCACATAGATCAAGTCAAAATCGTTCTGAGCAGAAGCGGCATGGATGGCGCGGATCTGCGGCTTGAGGTCCAAGGCGAAGCGAAGCGAATCTGCCGCGGTCTTGTTTCCCGCTTGATAAGGTCCACAGGAAATCTCGCCGACTGGCACGCCGAAAGACTGCAGCTTTTCCACCAGCGGTCCGCGGCCCGGAAGCAGCACATGCGCATGCCATCCATTTCGCTGCACCGCGTCGACGGTATCGAGCAGGGTCTGCTGTGCGCCGCCCAACTCGCTGAACTGATCGAGAAACAGTATCTTCACTGGGATGTTCGGGCGGCCAGCGCGAGTACGAAAAAATAGACCGGCAGAATTCGCCAGTAGGTAAGCAGGTCGGCCGAGAGCATCTGCACCGATTGGCCGGCCCAGAAGCAGAGCATCCAAGCGCCCGTGAAGGAGCGCAGGGAATCAGACGAGCGGGTGGCGCGATAGGCATACACCAGGATCGCGACGTTGAGTGCGATCACTGCGAACAAGCCTGCAATGCCGGTTTCCGCAAGCAGCGTGAGGTAGGTGTTGTCGCCGACGGCTTTGGTTCCGATGAACGTGGAATACGGCAGAGTTTTGTAACCAACGCCCAAAAACGCCTGCCACGGATTGGCTGCGAGATAAGCCAGCAGTGTCCGCCATGCGTCGACGCGTCCGGAAAGAACGGCGTTGGGCGATTCGGAGAAATACGCAAACGCTGAGAAAACGCGCAGCCATGCAGTTCGCGCGAACACCGGGAATGTGGCCCACAGGATCGCGAAACTTGCACCACCGAACACAGCGACTCCGGTCGCCAGCCGTCGCCATCGAATGCGGTCGCGCCTCAACCAGAACAGAACCACGAGAGCCACAGCCAGATTTACGAGCGACCCGCGAGAGAACGACAGCACCAAAGCTGCCGCGAGCGGAATAGCGCCCAAGAGCAATGCGAATCGTGGCGTGGGCGATTCTTCCTTGCGCAGGAACAACGCAACGGCGATCATCTCCAGGAAGAAGGCGCAGAGATTTCCGAGCGTGCTGGCTTCGTAGAAAAAGCCCTGGGCGCGCCGATAGACGCCGCTCTCGAGCCACACGAATTGTTCTTCATAGCCTGCAGGAGGCGTGAACTGGAAATAGAAGTCGACGCAAGCAAACAACGCAGACAACGCGCCGGCCCAGAACAGCCACTGGATTGCGCGGCGAGTCTGCGCCGGGTCCAATCTGCCGGGGCCGTCCCGTGCGTAGAGGAAAATGTAGATCGATATTCCGAATAGCGCTACGCGCGCGAAACTCGCCGCTGCGATCGCGGCTCCCGAATAGACGATCGCGATTGAGATGCTGGAGGCGAAGATCGTCAGGAGTGCGATCAACGATACTGCGAGCGCATCCGGCTGGAACCGCCATTCGGCTAGCCGCAAAAAGCCGGCGAAAAGTCCGAAGCCTGCGACCAGCAGCGCGATGTGAGGGCCCGAGTCGCCGAGCGCGATTGGAAGCGGCGGCGTCAGAAGAGCGCATCCGAAAAATAGAGCGAGCCAAGCGGTGGGCGTTCGGATGAGAGCCCAAAGGACCGGAATCGCCACCAGCGGCGCGGCTAAGATCGCTTTGAGCACTACGCCCGGGGCCATCGCGATCATCGTCGCGTAGATGCCCAGGCCTGCGCCCCACAGGAGCTCGCGCCGCGCGCGAACGCTTGCGGCCGGGATCATGAGCCGAAGTCGCGAGTCCGTATCTCGCGCTCGAAGGATTGGAAGCGCAACTGCCTGCCGCGGTACACAAACGCACCGCTCAGATAGACGATGGACGCGATGAGCGCGGCGAAGAAAGCTGCCGCGACGTTCAGGGGAATGTTGGGGGAACTCGGCCGCTGCGGGACAATCCCAGGATCGATCATGCGCAGCCGTTCGGCGTGGGTGCCCGCCGTAGCTTGAGCCTCGAGCAGGCGCGTGGCCAGGGCCTCGTAGGAATGCCGCTCCGCGTCAAGCGACGCTTGAAGCGCATCTCTCTTGCCGATCCGGCTCGCGAGAGTCGCGCCTTTCTGTTGAATGGCCTGTTGCAATTCGCGCGATCGCGTGCTCAAGAGTGCGGCGCGGGCCTGCGAGGCGTTGAGCTGTTCGCGAGCGAACGATCCATCCTGCGTCTGCTGCTGGTAGCCGGCGACTTCGGATTGGGCCGCCACCAGCTGCTCGTCCACGTTGCTGCGCAGAGCGACAGCGGCATCGATTTCCGATTGCAGCGACTCCACTGGTTCGCTCACCGCCAGCGTGTTCCACGCCTTTTCCAACTCCTGCAAGTGCTGCTTGGCGACAGTCGCCTGTTGTTCGCCAAGTTCGACGAAGTCACGATCGGAGGCCAGGTTTTCGGCGTGGCTGATATCGATCGTTTCGTTGGCCAGATATTCGGCCAGAGCTTGCGCCTGCTTTGGGTCGGCCAGCGTGGCGTTGATTTCGAGCACCTTCGTATCGCGCAGCTTGGACACTTTCAGCACTTTTCGCTTGAGCGATTCAATGGACTGTGCACTGTCGCGGCGAAGATGAAAGCGGTCCGCGGCTTTCGCAAATAGCGTGTCGCCATCGGCGAAGAGTTCGTACGTCTTGAGCGACTCCAGGTACATTGCGCTAACGGCTGTCGTGAGGCGCGCATCGCTGCCCCCCGGCGGCTCGATGATGACGCTGGCCGTAGCAGTATATTGTTTCGGGAGCAGGAGACTGAGGCCGAACGCGAGCACTCCCGCCGCGCCGCAGGCCGTTGCAATCACCAGCCATCGCTCGCGCAGATACTTGAGGTATTCGAAAGCGTCGAAGGATTCGTACATACTGTTACTGTTGCGGTCCCGCTCGCGTCAGCTCGATATGCTCTGGCTCGTGCCGCTGGTGGCGGCGCTGGTTCCGCTCCTGATTTGCCCAGCCACGCTCGCTTATTTTGATGTTACGCCGAAAATCGCGATTCTCCTATTCGGTACGGCGCTAATTTTATTACAGGCGGGCGTAAATACGTCCAATGTGCGAACTCTGCTGCGCGCTTCCGCCGGACGGTGGTTGGCGGGACTCTTAGCAGCCGAGTGGATGTTTTTTGCACTCGGGAACGCGTTCTCGTCGAACCGGGCGTTGTCGTTTGGCGGGGGCCTGTGGCGACGCTTTGGATTGCTATCAGAGACGGCGCTGGTGCTGTTCGTACTGCTGGCCGCAGGCTGGTTAGCCGCGGATTTGGGCCGCATCCGGATGCTGCTGCGAGCCACGGTTGCGAGCGGCGCCCTGGCGTCCTGTTATGGGATCGCGCAATACTTCGGCTGGGATCCGTTGCTGCCCGCGCAGGCTTATCAAGTTGGCGAGGGCGCGCTCACGATTGTGCGTCCGCCGGGCACTTTGGGTCACGCGGACTATTTCGCAGCGTGGCTAGTGGTCGTCGTCTTTCTCGGCTTGGCGTTGTCCACTTTGGAAAAAGCCCGGATGTGGCGCGTGGCGGCGGGGGTGGCATCCGGGCTGGCAGCGATCGCGATCTTGCTAAATGGAACGCGAGCTGCATTACTCGGCGTCGCAGTTGGAGTGGTGGTGTTGTTAATCGCGAGGCAGCGGCGAATCGGTGTGCGCGCTGGCGTGGCCGGACTAGCTTGCGCCGGTGCATTGGCCCTGTTTTTCTTCTCGCCGGCGGGTTTGAAACTGCGAGCGCGCCTGCACTGGTCTCTTGAAGATGCACGTGGCGGAGCGCGTCTCCTGTTGTGGCGCGATTCGCTACTCATGAGCGAGCAACGGCCTCTCGCTGGTTATGGGCCGGAAATGTTCGCCACCGAGTTTCCACGTTTTGAGTCCGCGGAACTCGCGGCGGCGTATCCGGATTTCTATCACGAATCGCCACACAACATGTTTCTCGATGCGTTGACGACGCAAGGCATGGGCGGACTGCTGGTGCTCGCGGCGCTCTGTTGCTTGGGTGCGATGGCCGCGATACGAATGTGCCGATCGGGCAATCTGTTGGGTCCGCCGTTGGCTGCGGCTCTGGCGGGTGTGCTGGTGGCGCAGCAATTCGCGGTGTTCATCGTTGCGACGGCGCTCTATTTCCATTTGCTGATAGCGCTGCTGGTGATTGTTGCGTGGTCGCCCTGGATGTCCGCTGAAGTCGAAAAGGATTCAGCCCGCCGCTGGGTCCGGATCCCATCAGCCGTAGTTGCGTTGCTTCTTACGGGCGTGGCAGTTCAGTTCGTCGTCGCCGATCATGCGTTCGCCGTTGTGCAGCAGCGCATCGCGGCTGGCGACATTGCAGGCGCGTCCGAGGCTTATCGCACGGTGTTACGCTGGCAGCCTCTTGGAGCGAATTCCGACCTCAACTACTCGCGCGCGATGCAGCAAGCGGCCGCTCGTGCCCCCATCTTGCCGAAACGGGCGGAGGCTGGTCAACAAGCATTGGAAGCAGCCATTCGCGCGGTGGGGAGCGCGGAGGATCGCCAAAACGCCTGGTACAATTTGGCGGCGTTGCTGGCGCAGGAGAACGACGCACAAGGCACCGAGCGGGCTCTGCGCAACGCCATTGCTTGGGCGCCGAACTGGTTCAAGCCGCATTGGGCACTGGCCCGGCTGCTGGCTATTTCCGGCTACCCCGCCGAGGCGCTTGCGGAAGCTCGCATGGCGGTGGATCGCGATGGAGGGCACGATCCTGAAGTTGCTCAAACGTTGCAACAATTGCAGTTTTCGAAGGCTGTGCACTGAGTTTTCACAAAGAATTTACCCTCAGGCCATTGTTTAGACGGGCCCCGCAGCCTATAGTGAACGCAGGGAGTAATTTTTGGCATGAAGACGTACGGCGGAATTCTTTCATTTTCCTTGTTGCTGGCGGCCAGCGCGGGTGTCTGCAGCGCCCAAGCAACCATCACTAATGTGTTGAACGGCGCGAGTTTTGCCACCGGGCAACCTATCACCGGCGGATCCCTCATAACGATTTTTGGGACGAATTTAGCGACGACTACCGCGGGCGCCGACACCATTCCGCTATCGACACACCTCGGCGGCGTCTCCCTGGTGCAGTTTCAAAACGGCAGCACCAAGATCAATGCGCCGATACTGTTCGTGGGTCCCACACAATTGAACGTGCAGGTACCGTGGGACATCGTGCCCGCCGGGACGACGGCGACGGTTAAGGTTGTGGTGAACAGCAACGGGAATCTTCCGTCCGCCAATGTCACGGTCGGGCCATTTTCGCCGGGCATCTTCGCCTTCAATAATACTCTCGCCATCGCGTCTAACTTCAGTGATGGCTCATATCCATGGCCGGTTGGCGCGGTCGCCGGCCTAACGTCGCACCCGGCCAAAATGGGCGATGTTCTGGTGATTTACGCCACCGGCCTCGGCGCAGTGAACGGCACTACGCCGGCTAACGGAGACAACACGGGCGGGGCGACCATATCGAATCAGGTGACGCCCCAGGTGCTGATCGGCGGCGTGTCGGCGCAAGTCGCATTCGCCGGCCTTAGCCCGCAGTTCGTCGGAGTCAACCAGCTGAACGTCGTCGTGCCGAATGTGGCGCCGGGAAGCGCCGTGCCGCTACAAATCATGGTCGGCGGCATCACGAGTCCGGCGACGACGACCATCGCGATCACGCAATAATCTCAGAAGAAATCCATCCGGGCGCTTGGTCTAAACACCAGGCGCCTTTTCTTTTTTAGGGATTAGTTGAAGCGAGAGTAGGTCAACAGGGCGCTTAGTTCGTTACCAGGCGCCGTTGCCCTTAATGATGGCTGGGATGGTGCGCGCCAGAATCTTCCAATACATCTTGCGCGTGAGACTGCGCACGAGTTCCAGATCCATGGCGGCGCGGCGGGGGAATCGAACGGCGCTACGGCCGCGGATTTGCCAGAGGCCGGTGAGACCCGGTTTCACAGAGAGCAATTCGACCGAGCTGGCGGCGTAGTAGCGATTGATCTCCGCTTGCGTCAAGGGGCGTGGGCCGACCAACGACATCTCGCCGCATGCCACGTGCCATAACTGCGGTAGTTCGTCGATGGAGTGCCTGCGGCAAAATGCCGCAAACCGGCTGCTCACGCGCGCGTCGGATGGGTCTTTGTCATCGTCCACGGGGTCCGCGACAATGCGCTCGATCCAACCATTCGCTTCGGATCGCGATTGCGGCTCTGGCCACATCGTGCGCAGCTTGAGCATCCAGAACGCCTCGCCATCTCGCGCGACGCGTAAGTGGGCGATCAGCGGCGAACGTTTGGACAAGACCGAGAGTGTGAGCGCTGATGCTGCAATCACGGGGCTTGCAAGTGCCAGGAGTGCGGCTCCGGCGACGCGTTCGGTGATCTCATTGAGCCCGTAGCCGGCGCGCGCAGGCTTCGAGATCAGCGCGCTTTCGATCGGCTCAAAGTTGGTGGTCGACAAAGCAATAGCTCCGGGAGGTTCAGGCCCTAAGTCGAGTATACGAGTGGAATCCTTCGCTACCAAGTGTTCTACATTTTGTTTGCATTTCTTTTACCTCAGCGCCCGCTAAACTGGAGTTGCGTGTCCCAAGGCCATCCTTCCGCCAGTTCCGACCGAGTGTTGGAGCGCGAGCTGGCATATTACGAAAATGTTTACAGCACGTACGGCCCGGAGCTTTTCGCGAAGCCCGGCGTGGTTTCGTTTCGCGAGTATCTCGCCCGCAGGATCGTGCGGGCCGCGGGCATCGGCGCAAAGTCGCGCGTCCTGAGCATCGGATGTGGCATTGGCGATACGGAGCTGTTGCTCGCGAACCACGCCGCGCACGTCACCGGAGTGGATCTTTCGCCGGCGGCGATTGCCGAAGCGCGCCGGATGGCGGCTATCCGCAAGATCACGAACGCCGAATTCGCCGCCGGGACCTGGCAAACCGCGGAGTTCGAAGAAAAGCCGTTCGACGCGGTGGTCGCGATTTTCTTCTTACATCATTTGCCGGATCGCGACTTGGCAGAGTTGCCTAACCAGCTGGCGCGGCTACTGCGCCCGGGCGGCGTGTTCTATGGGTTGGATCCGAGCGCGCGCAGACTCTCCGGTTTCCTGGGCCAGTTGCTGGTGCCCAAGCTGATGGAGAAATATCAGACTGAGGACGAACGTCAGTTGCTGCCCCGCCAAACAGCCGCGCCGTTTCGAGCGGCGGGCTTCGAGACTGCCACGCGCTGGTTCGATTTTGCATCCACGCCGCTAGCCGGATTATTTCCGGCGTGGGCCGCTGGATATCGAGTGGCGCGAGTGTTGGACGAAGGGCTCACGCGCGTTCCGTTGCTGTGCGAGCTCAGCAGTAATTTCGAATTGATCGCGCGACGCCCGTAAAACGTCAGCGCCCGCGCACCGCGTCCGGCAACGACACGTGGTTGTCTTCGAGAATGGTGCCGGTGGCGCGTTCGAGCGCTGCACGCGCCTTCAAGTACGCGCTTTTCGCGACCACTACCGTGGATTTCGCTTGCGCCAGGAAGCTTTGGTACTGAATGATGAAGAAGCTCGTGGACGCGCCAACTTCGAACTTGGCCTGCTCGGTGTCGAGCGACTCCTGCTGCAGTTTCTCGGTCTCGACGGCCGCATCGTACGACGCGCGGGCGCGGCGCATGGCGATCAGGGCATCCTCCACTTCGAGCTGCGCCTGTTTGTGGAGCTGCTGATCGAGCACCTGGCTCTGACGAAGCAGAATCTCATCGCGCGTGACGTCGGCCTGTGCGACACGGTTGCGCAGCGGCAATGTGATGTTCAAGCCAACTCCGTACGTGGGATACTTGCGCGTAGCAAGCTGCTCCAGAGCGCTGCCGTATCCGCCAATGAGCGGCGACTCGATAGCGGGAGTCCCCAGCAACGAATTCTGCTGCGCGGCCAATGCGCTGTTCTGAGCCGTGCCCACCAGATCAATCTCCGGCCTGAGGCCGTTGCGCGAACCTTGCAAGCTGATCTGCGTATTCTCCACCTGCACGCCGGCCTGCGTCAGATCGGGCCGTTTGGCGAACGCCATCGTCACCAGGTCCTGCAAGGGACGGATTTCCTCCGCCGCCGGAACGTCGATGGAATCGGTAGGAATGATGCGCGCATTCAGTACCTCGGGATCGTTGTCGGTGCGGCGCGTGATTACGTTCTTGACGATCGCTTCTTGCTCTTCGAGCAACCCGCGCGAGTCGATCAGATCCTGGCGGATAGAAAATACCTGCGCGTTCGCGCGCGTCAGTTCGATGGGTGCCTGCGTGCCTTCATCCACCTCGGCTTTGGTATCTGTATAGAGCTTTTCGGCTGAAGCCAGCGTTTCTTCCTTTACTTTGACGTCTTCATAAAGCGCCACCAGGTCCGTGTACAAGCGCACCACGCCATAGACGGTCGCGATGAGCTGCTGCTGCACCAGCAGATTCGCGATCTTCTGTTCGTTTTTCGAAATACGAATGAAGCGGCGATTCACGGCCAGACCAAAACCGCGCAGCAACGGCTGGGTGACGGTGAATCCCAAGCTCGACGTCGTGTAGGGGCTGAAGGCGCTCTGCAACGAGTTGATGGTGTTGCGCGCGTTGTCGAAACCGACATTCAGTTCCGTGCCAGGGCCGAATCCTTGCGAGTAACCGGCATTGGCGTTGGTGGTGTTGCCCGCGAGCGCGTTGGTCCCGTAAGCCAGCGGATCGATATCGGGCGTGGTGGCATGCGTCCAATTGAGTTGGCCGGTCAGCACGGGATCGAAGCCTGGAATCGCGGGGCCGGTTGAAAGAGGAACGGTCTGGATCAGGGAAAGATTGTCCTGCTGTTCGGATAAGGCTCCGAGCTCGGATGGATTGGTGGGCACCGATCCGGCGGCGCCGACTCCAAGCGACGCAGCGGCGGTCACCAGTGGACTGGCCGGACCGCCCACGCCCACCGGCACTTCGAATACGTTATACGTGAGCCCGCGCAGCACGCCGCCGCCTTTGGCGCGCAAGACTTCCGTATCCGCCGAGGGCATAGTATAGCGCTCCAGTTGGATGTCGAGATTGTTCTCGATGGCGAGCGCCACGGCGTCGGATAGCGAAAGATAGATATTGCCCGATCGCAGTAACTGGCGAATGCGCGGCGAATTCGTGAGATCCACCGGCGCGATGGGATGTTCCACATAGGGGTCCTTCAACCAGCCGGGAAGCTCGGCGGCAAAGCCCGGGGGCGCGAGCAGAAGCAAACAGAGAAATACGGCACAGATGTTTTTCATCATGGATTTGGTTTAAGGTACATGGCCAACGATACCGCTTGCTGACGCGCACGGCTCAGAATTCTGAGCCACGACCGTGAGGGAGTGGGCACGAGCTAGCGCTTGGGTGCGCTTGCGTCGCCCGACGACACCATCACCGGATGCACCTTCACGCCTTCCTGGACGGAATCGTTGGGATTCGCGATCACGCGCTGCCCGGCTTTCAGCCCGGAAAGGATCTCGATCTGGCTGCCATAGTCCCGGCCGATGACGACGCGTTGGAAATGGACGGCGTTGCTCGCGTCGAGCACGGCCACCATCGTCCCCTCAGGCCGCACGCTGAGAGTGTCGCTCGGCAGCAGCAGTGGCGGATTCTTTGTAGGCATGTGCAAATCCACCTCCACGTACATGCCAGGCAGCAGCTTGCCTTCCGGATTTGGCACTTGAATCTCCACCAGCAAGGTGCGGCTGGATGGATCCATGGCATTCGCGGTGCGCGTGACGGCGCCAGTGAACTTGCGCTCCGGAAGCTCGGGCGTTGCCAGGGACGCCAATTGTCCGACGTGCACGTCCGATTCGTTGGCCTGCGGGACATTCAAGTAGGTTCGAAGAAGATTGGTTTGCGCAATGCGAAACAGCATGGTGCTGCCGGTATTGACCAGCGTGCCGACATCGATGTTCCGCAGGGTCACCACACCCGCGAAGGGCGCGCGCACTTTGAGATATCCCTGCATTTCGCTCAGCCGGCCGACGTTGGCCTGCATGGCGACGATGTTTCCTTTTGCCGCGTCCACGGCGCGTTCCAGCGCTCGCACGTTGGCGGCCTGGGCTTGGTATTGCGCCTGATACTGATCGTTCTCCTGCTTAGAGACTGCGCCGCGCTTCACCAGATTGTCCCAACGCGTGGCGGTGACCTTCGCGATCGACTCATTGGCTCTGCCCTGTTCGAGAGCGGCGGTGGCGCGTTCCAAATCAGCCTCGGCCTGTACCACGGAGGCTTGCGCCTGGCGAACTTGTTGATCCAGATCCGGCGCCTCCACTTCCGCTAAAAGCTGGCCGGGGGTGACACGGTCGCCAATGTCGACGTAGCGATGCAGCACGTAGCCCTCGGCACGCGCGAGAATCGGCGCTTCGGTGACGGCCTGGATGTTACCGGGCAGCACCAGTTCTCCAATGGCGGAGCCGTTCTTCGCCGGCACCACAGTGACATCGGGCAGCGATTCGTTCTGCACGTTGGCTTCGGCGGTGATTTGCAGCTCTCGCTGATGATGGGGGACGTAGCCAACGAAGAATGCGACCAGGAACAGCGCCGCCGCGAACAATAGCAGCAACGTGATAAAACGGCCCGTCGGACGCCGCGGATGTTCCAGCGCCGAATGCTCGCTGTGGGAATTCTTTTGCTCGAGCTGGCGCGTCAGCCGCTCGATTTCGGCTCGCAGTTCCTCCTCGTTCGACGGCCGGTCGAGCGGGTTATCAGGTTCGTTAATAGTGGATGACGTCATGCAAGATCAATACATCTGAAATTCGGATTCGGGCAGCCCCTCGCGCTCTTCTTCTTCGATTTGCTTGTCGTGATCGACCGGCGGCCGCTTGCGCATATAGCTGTAAACGATCGGGACGATCAGCAACGTGGAAATCGTAGCCAGGAGCAGGCCGCCGATCACGGCCCGGCCCAGAGGCGCGTTTTGTTCGGCGCCCTCGCCGATGCCGAGCGCCATCGGCAGCATTCCGAGAATCATGGCCAAAGCGGTCATCAGCACCGGCCGCAGCCGCGTGTAACCAGCCGACAGCGCCGCGGCGCGCGCGCCCTTGCCATCTAGTCTCTCGTCATTTGCGAAGACAACCATTAGAATACTGTTGGCCGTTGCCACGCCGATGCACATGATCGCGCCCATCAACGACGGCACATTCAGGGTCGTTTGCGTGACGAACAGCATCCACAGGATGCCAGCCAGAGCGCCGGGCAGGGCGGTCAAAATGATGAACGGGTCTACCCAGGACTGAAAATTGACCGCCATCAACAGGTATACCAAAACAATGGCCGCGATGACGCCCAGACCCAGGCGGTAGAACGAACTCTGCATGGTGGCGGCTTGCCCGCGCAGCGTGATTTGCATGGTTTTGGGGATCTTGGTGCGGGCGATTATCTTTTCGACTTGCGAGGCCACTCCACCCAGATCGCGGCGGTCGATGTTCGCGTAGACGTCAAACACCGGCTGCACGTTGTAATGATTCGCGATCTCGGGGCCAGTGCTGTGTTCGATGGTGGCGAGGTTGGACAGCAATTGCGTTTGATAAGGCAGCGTCCCAGGATTTGCGTATGCCGCCGAGCTTTGATTTGGCGCCACGCCCGTGGAGCCATCGCCCTGATTGGCCACTCCCGCCAACGATCCAGGAGTGTTAAACGCGACGCTGCCGGGGACGGAGACAGGCGTTCGCATCAGCTTGTCAAGAGAGTCCAATTTGTATTGCGGTGTTTGGATCAGAACGTTATAGCTGACGCCATTTTTCCAGTTCAGCCAAAAGCTGGGAGCCACCTGGCTGCTGCCGCTTAATGAAATGAGCACGCTGCTGGCGACGTTGTTCTGTGTAAGGCCGAGTTGCCCGGCCTTGACGCGATCCACGTTGATGCGCAACTCGGGCGCATCCACCACCTGATGCACGTGAACGTCGGCGGCGCCGGGAATGCGCGCAATTTGCTCCGACAAACGCTCGGCAACTTCGTAATTTGGGCCGGAGTCGCGCCCGGTAATCTGCACGTCGATGGGAGCCGGCAAACCGGAGTTGAGAATCTGGTTGGTGATATTGGCCGCTTCGAAGAAGATGACCAGATCGGGAAATTTCTCGTGCAGCCGCTTGCGCAGACGCTGGGTGGTAAGTGCGGTGGGCGTGTGTTCCGGGGTTAGCGAAATGAGGATGTCGCCGTCGTTGTTGCCGATGGCCGCGCTGTCTCCAAAGGCCAGGTTGAATCCGCCCGGCGGTACACCGATGTTGTCGAGAATCGTGTCCAACTCGCCGGGTGGGATCACGGTCCTGATTTCTTTCTCGATCTCGGCGAATATCAATTCCGTCTTCTCGATGCGCGTTCCAGCCGGGGCCTGGGCATGCAAGCGAATCTGGCCGGAATCCACGGTAGGGAAGAAATCCCGTCCCACCAGGTAAGCCAATCCCAGAGAGCCCAGGGAGAAAATCAGGAAGGCTGACAGAACGGGCGCGCGATGATCCAGCGCCCAGTCGAGCAATCCGGTATAGGCGGCGCGAAAGCGCTCAAACGAACGATTGAAAGCGAAATGGATCCGCCAAATGATGGGGTGGCCCTCGGCGGTTCCGCCCTCGCCATGTTCGCCGGAGCGATACATATCCACTTCCGGCTTCAACATGTGGTGCACCATGGTGGGAATCAGCGTGCGCGACAACATGTAGGACGCGAGCATGGCGAAAACCACGGCCAGCGCCAACGGCGTGAAGAGAAATTTCGCGGCGCCGGTTAGAAGCAGAACGGGCGCGAACACAATGCAAATGGACAGTGTCGAAACAAAAGCCGGAATCGCGATCTGTTGCGCGCCGTCCAACACCGCGCGTACCAGCGGCTTTTTCATCGCGAGATTACGATGCGTATTCTCGATTTCCACCGTCGCGTCGTCCACCAGAATGCCGACCGCGAGCGCCAGGCCGCCCAGCGTCATCACATTGATGGTGTGGCCCATCAGTTTGAGTATGATAAGCGACGTCAAAATGGATAGCGGAATCGAAATGCAAACGATCACCGTGCTGCGCCAGCTTCCCAGGAACAGCAGAATCATCAAACCGGTGAGCAAGGCGGCTATCGCGGCCTCCCGGACCACGCCGTTGATGGACGCGCGCACAAAAAGCGACTGATCGAACAGTTGCCGCACCTTGAGCGCCGGCGGCATAGCCGCTTCGATGCGCGGCAGCGCAGCCTTCACCTTATTCACGATGTCGAGCGTCGACGCCTGGCCGTTGCGCAGGATGGTGAGCAGCACCCCGCGCGTTCCATTGGTCCGCACAATGTTGGTCTGCACCGAAAACCCGTCGCGCACCGTGGCGACGTCTTTGAGGTAAACCGTGGCGCCGTTTACGGTCTTGACCGGCAGATTGTTCAGGTCGCTCAGGAGTTCGGGGCTGCTGTTGAGGCGTACCGCGTACTCGGTGTCGCCCACTTTAATGGTGCCGGCCGGTACGATCAGGTTCTGCTGGCTGAACGCGTTGGACACGTCGATCGGCGATAGCTGTTTGGCGTAGAGCGCATTGGGGTCCAGATCCACCACCACTTGGCGTTGTTTACCGCCGTACGGGCCGGGCACGGAAGCGCCTTGAACGGTGGCCAACGGAGTCCGGATGAAGTTCTGGCCTAAGTCGTTTATTTCCTGCTCGCTCAACGTCTTGCTTTCCAGGCCTAGTTGGAGGATGGGCACGCTGGACGCGTCGTACCTCAGGATATTGGGCGGGAAAATCCCCGGTGGCATGGCGCGCGTGGCGGAGTTGGCTATGGCGCTGATCTGGGCCACGGCCATGTCAATCTTCACGTTGGGCTGAAAATAGACGCGGACGATAGAAATGCCGTAGTAAGACTGCGACTCGATATGCTCTATGTCATTGACAGTAGTGGTCATACCGCGCTCGAAGACGGTAAGGACGCGGTTCTCCATCTCCTGCGGCGACATTCCAGCGTAGTTCCAATTTATGCTGACAACGGGGATATCGATGTAGGGGAAAATATCGATCGGCATCGTCAGGATTGAAGTTATTCCAAGCAGCAGAATAGCTACGGACATCACAACGAAGGTATAAGGGCGGCGGAGCGCAAGTCTAACTATCCACATACACAGCTCAAGCTATATGGTAATAAAGGAGATGGTTCTACGACGGCTGAAGTTATTGGCCCTTTTGGGCTAGCAGGCTTTATCCCGCAGCGCCTTCCGCTGACAGATGGCGGCAGGCCGAAGCGAGATCGTCGTCAAATTGGAGGACCCGGCCCGCGTTCGAGATTTGAAATACGCGTTTGACTGACTCATTTGCCCCCGACACCCGCAGCCGGCCGCCGCTTTGCTCCATCCGGCCGCCGCAGAAGATCAACATTCCGAGTCCCGAGCTATCGATATGGTCCACCCGCGCCAGATCGATCACCAACTTGCGGGTTCCGCCGTCGATCAGCCGGTTGATGGCGTTCTCGGCGTAGCTGAGGGTATTGCCGATATGCAGGCGGCCGGACATCTCCACCACCGTGATATCGCCGATCTGTTGGGTGTTGGTTTCTACCATGTGAGCAGTTTATCCGATTAATTGCCCAGATTCTGAATTATCGAAGTTCGCCTTGGCGTACAGCCGGATTCCGTGCTCGAGAGTGACGTCGTCGACGCGCTTTACCAGAGCTTCGTAGGCGGGATCGACAGTGGGGCCTGTGAGCGTTGCCAATACCATTCCGATCAAAACGGCTCGGTGCATGAGAGCTGCTTGCGATCGGAACGATTGTACTTCAATTCGAGCAAGCAAGCTGCGGCGCTGGTACGCGGTCCGCCATGCGACTCGCGCTAAATGGCTTTGCTGAGCCGTTTATGCCTTACGCTGCTGCGTTCCGGCGGCGTCGCAGGATTAAAATGCCCACGAACGCAGCGCCCAGGAGTGCGGCATAGCTACGCGGTTCCGGCACTGTCGACGGCGGGATCAGGTCGCCGCTCACGGTGAATGCCGGGGTGGCGCCGGTCTCCGTGAACCAGGCTCCGCCAGAGAACTCGGAGAAGTAGCCGAGCTCTTGGGTCGGCAAGTTGTTCTGCTGCCATCCCCAAACAGCAGTGTTTGCACCATCGTCGGGCACTAGCTCGGTAATGAAGTAGTTTTCACCGGGAGCGATGGTCGGAGTAACTGTCGGGGTGGTACTTGTTCCGGGCGTCAGGGTGAAAAGCTCTGCCGTCTGCGAGGGCGGAAGTGACGGTGTGATGACCCAGGACTCCAGCTCCGTGGCGGCGGGGTCGTTCAGATCAGTGGGGCTCGACCATAAGCCGACCAGAAGGTTGTTGAACGTACCTCCATCCGGGTCGGCAGTGAAAAAGTTGTCCGCGACCTGGATCTGAGTCAAGGCGTAAGAAGAGGTGCCGGAGGGATCCGTGAAACCCACGGCGTTCCCGCTCTCCCCGCTGCCTCCGGTCGCCCAAGCTTCACCAGTGTCCGTCGTATAGGGAAAATTGCTCGTCAACAATGTGTCGGCGCTCAGGGGGAATGCGGCTACGGCCAAGACAACCATACAGGGTGCCAAGCGTGCACGATTCCCCAACGCGCCAAGTCGTCGAATAATTTCAAACATATGTAACCTCCTGCTGCATGCTCTACTACTTCTTAATGGCAGGAATTCATTGTTTATCACGGGTGGGAAAGCCTGCTAAAGTACTAGCCGCTCCAAGAAGGGCGGAAGCCGTGCGGACGTTACAAGTTACAAATGGATGATTCCGCGCTGGATCGCAGCGGTCGCCGCTTGCGTCCGGTCGTCGACGCTTAGTTTGCTGAGGATGTTCTTTACGTGATTTTTCACCGTGTGCTCGGCAATGCTCAGTTGATAAGCGATTTGCTTATTTCCCTGGCCCTTCACGATCAGCGCCAGCACTTCCATCTCGCGTGCGCTCAAACCGGCGGGAAGGGCGCTCGATTCCAACGCCGCCGCGACGCGGGGAGGCAGGTATTTGCCGCCTGAATGGACCGCATGGATGGCCCGGATCAGCTCGTCGTGCAGCACGTCCTTGGTCAAATAGGCGCGGGCGCCCGCTTGCAGCGCCCGGCGGATGTCTTCGTCGCCGCCGTACGTGCTCAGCGCGATAATACTTGCGTTCGGGAATTCCCCGCGAATCGCGATGATCGCCTCCACGCCGCCCGTGCCGGGCATGCGTACGTCCATCAAAGTCACGTCGGGCCGCAGCTTGCGGTACAGCTCCACGGCCTGCGTTCCGTTGGCGGCCTCGCCCACCACAGTCATATCGGGCTGCGTGTTGATGATGGTCTTCACGCCCACGCGTGCGATCAGATGATCCTCGGCGATGAGAATGCGAATCGGCTGGTCTGTCATTACGAGAGAGGGTCCGTCATTACGATAGCGGCACGGTCACGGCTACTTCGGTTCCCTGGCCGCGTTCGCTGTGCAGCCGCAGTTCGCCGCCTAACCGCTCGGCGCGTTCCCGCATGCCAAGCAAGCCGAAATGCCCGCCGACCTCGGAAAACGCTTCATCCTGTTCGAAGCCCTGCCCATTGTCGGCTACGCGCAAGCTCAGTTTTCTATTCGCCATTTCAAGATGAATCCGAACCTGGCTGGCATGCGCGTGTTTCACCGCATTCGTCACGGCTTCTTGCGCGATCCGCAGCAGATGCTGTTCGGTTTCTTCCGGCAACCGGCGGCTCTCTCCCTCGACATCCACTTGAATCTCGACGGGAGACCCGGCGGTCCACTGGTACGCGGCTTCTGATAGCGCGGCCGGCAAGTCGTGACCTTCCAGTGCCGATGCGCGCAGGTCCATCACCGACCGGCGCGCTTCGGTCAAGCTGTGACGGACCATTTTGCGGGCCAGTTCTAAGTGCTTGCGCGCCAGATCGACATGCCCATTGAGTGTGAGCGCAACGGCGTCCAGTTGCGACGAAATGCCGACGAACCCCTGTGCGAGCGTGTCGTGAATTTCGCGCGCCAGCCTTCCGCGTTCTTCCAAAACCAACGAGAACCGCTGGCGGATTTGCCGCAGGCGCAAATTGTAGACACCCCAAATGGCCGCGGCGGCGAGCGCGGCGCAGAAATAGCGAAACCAGGCCCGTTCGTAGAAATGCGGAAGCAGATCGAAGGCTAAGGAGGTTTCACCGGGCGGACCGTTCGGAACGCTGGCGCGCACGGTGAACCGGTAATGGCCGTGCGGCAAGCTGTTGTAATTGGTGACGCGACGCTGAACCAAGGTGACCCAGTCACCATCCAGACCGTCCAGACGATAGGAGTACCGCACGCGTTCCGGAGCGCTGAGGTAGATGCCGGTGTAGCGGAACTGCATGCGTCCAGAGCCGGGAGCGAGCTGTGAGTTATCCGCGATGGAGATGGGACGGCCGTCTACGGCGACTTCCAACAAATGAACCACCGGAGCCGCGACAGTCGCCGGCCGATCCCTTGGATCAAGTACAGCCAACCCAAGGCTGGTTGGAAACCACAAGCGGCCATCGCTGCTTCTGGTACCGCCGCGGCTGGTAGGATATCCAGGCGCACACTGTGCGCTGCGCAGCCCATCGGCGACGCCGTAATTCACAGGCTCGATTTTCCGAATCTTGCCATTCACAAAATCCCAAATGTCTTGCTTGCGGACGCGGCAGATCCCGCGGGTAGTGCTGAGCCACAGCGACCCTTGTCGGTCATCCTCGATGTGGGAAACGTTATCGCTCAAGAGGCCGTCGCGAACTGTGATGTGGAAGAACTGGCCGTTCCGCAGCGCATCCAGACCGCCGCCGAAAGTGCCGATCCACAGCGTACCGTCCGCGCCTTCCACCAAGGACCGGATCTGGTTGCTCGACAATCCATCGGCGGTGGTGAAGAGGCGGAGCACTCCGTTGTTCAACTGCCACAGACCGTCGCCGTAGGTGCCGGCCCACAGGCTGCCATCGCGTGTTTCGCCCAGGACCATCGCGTCGTTATTGAGCTGCGATCCGCCTGGGATCGCGATCCGCTGGCGGTTACCCGCGAGTTCGCTCACGCCCGCCGGCGAAGCCACCCACAGCCGCCCGTTCCGATCCTGAAGATAGTCGAATGCCACGCGGCGGTTGAGCGGATCGTTCATCACCGGATTCACGAAGTAACCGTCGTGCAGACGGCTGGGTCCGCCGCGCGCCGCGATCAGTAAGTCGCCATCGCGGTTCTCGCGAATCGAGAAAATCTCGTTGCTCGGCAGGCCGTCCTTTTGCGTATACACACGGGCTGGCTTCCCATCGGCGAATTGGACCAGGCCGCTGTCGTGAAAGCCAACCCAAATTCGGCCGCGATGATCTTGATACACGGTAGTGGGCTCGTCGCTGGGAAGTCCCTCCGCCACGCCGTACATGCTGAACAGATCGTTACGCAGGCGATTCAGCCCGCTGCTCATACCCAGCCACAGGTTGCCCTCGGTGTCTTCGTAGATACAGCGCACCCACTCGCGGTCATGCGAGCTTCCAAGCGGAGTGCTGACAAACCGTCCGTTCTCCAGCCGCGCGATTCCACCGTCGGTACCGGCCCACAGGTTGCCGTCGCGGTCTTCCCAAACGGCGCGAACGTAGTTGTCCGGCAGGCCGTCCTGGACCGTGTAGCGCCGCAGTTCGCCCGACGGACTCCGCGTCAACACGCCAAAGCTGCCGCCCACCCAGAGATTGCCCCGGCGGTCCTGCAGAAGCCCGATCACGATATCGCCCACCGGCCCCAGTACCGAAACAAAGCGGTTGCCTTCCATGCGGACCACACCGCCGAAACCCGCTACGTAAATGCTGCCGTCGCGTCCGCAATACACCGTGCGCAACGCCTGGATGGGCAGCCCCTGGCGCGGGCTGTAATTGGTGAATTTGCCATCCTGGAATCGATTCAAGTAGACGCCGGCCACCACCCAGATGGCGCCGGAGCGATCTTCGGTGATGGAGTTCACCGAGGTATCGTCCAAGCCATCCTTCTTCGTGAAGGTAGTGAATTTTCCGTTGCGATAGCGCGTGAGCCCGCCCAGGGTGCCGATCCACAGGCTGCCGTCCTTGGCCGCCCACAAGGCTCCGACGCTGTTGCTGGGCAGTGCGCCGTTCTCTTTATTGAATACGACGAAATCGTAGCCGTCGAACTGAGCGAGCCCTTCGTCGGTGCCAAGCCACAGATATCCGTCCTTGGTTTGTGTGATCGCGCGAACCGTGTCTTGCGGAAGCCCGTGCTCTTGCGTCCAGACGGTGCGGGTGTATTGTGATAGCGCGCGGCTGGGATTCAAGGCGAACGCGGAGCTAGCGAGTGCGCCAAGTGAAATGACACTAAGCGCGATGACGGGGAGAACGCGCTTGGGCCACACTTCCGAGTGTAAATGATTTGGCGCTGGGGGGCCTGCCGTGTGGGACAATATCTCGAAATATGACCAGTAGAGCCGTTCGCATCCTGATCGTGCTGACGGTGGGATGCCTGGGCGTGCAGGCCCAATGGCTGAATTACCCAACACCCGGCACGCCCCGAACGCGGGATGGCAGGCCGAACTTGACAGCTCCCGCTCACCGCGTCAACGGTAAGCCGGACCTATCTGGAGTCTGGCAGATAGAGCCGACGCCTGTTCCGGAAATGACGCGCCTGTTCGGCGATTTGAGCCCTTTCGGGGCGCTGGGAGATAATCCGTCGGCTTTCAACAAATACCTGGTCAATATTCTCGTCGATTTTAAGCCCGGCGAGGCTCCCCTTCGGCCCGAGTTTGCGGCGGTGCTTCGCGAGCGGCGAGGAACGGACACGCCACTGTCGCGCTGCCTCGCGATTGGAGTGCCGGCGGACGAATTGATCCCTGGTCCTCTTAAGATTATTCAAACGCCGGAACTTATCTTGGTGCGTAATGAATATGAGAACTCGGTGCGGCAGATATACATGGACGGACGCAAGCCTCCCGCCGATCCGGAACCTCTGTGGCTAGGCTACTCGGTTGGCCGCTGGGAAGCTGATACGCTGGTGGTGGACACGGTGGGGTTCAACGACCAGGGCTGGCTGGATGGCTCCGGCCACCCGCATAGCGAATCCCTGCATGTGGTGGAACGCTTCCGGCGGCGCGATTTCGGACATATGGATGTGCAGGTCACTATCGACGATCCCAAGGTTTACACCAAGCCGTTTTCTATTCGCTTCACCGAACTTCTGCTGCCGGATAGCGACGTGACGGAGTATTTTTGCAGTGAAAACGAAAAAGACGGGAAGCATTTAAGGGGCAACTGACGAATGCCAAAAATACTCAGAGCTGTGCTGTTGCTGGGAGCGATTCTTCCAGCGATTCTTTCCGCTCAGAGCGTCTACCGGACGCGCCGCGGCGCTCCAGGCACTCCGGTTCCCCCCGCCTACAAGGATGTTGCCGGATCGTTCCACGGAAAGCTCAAACAACTGACCAAGAAAGATATCATGATTGAAACGGAAGACGAGCAAACTGTTTCAATGCGGGTGTCGGGCAAAACCAAGTATTACAAAGGCAATGAGCCGATCAAGGCGACCGACATCGATATAGAGACTCCGGTCACCGTGGATGCGAGCGAAGATTCCGACCTCAAGTTCACCGCGATCAACGTAATTGTCGACGTCCCGAAGAAAAACGACGACGCGAAGTGAATTTGCGGGCCGCTCTTCTGTTGTGTCTCATAATCGCGAGCTGCACACCGGCGGATAAGCGACCCCTGCGGAGTCTTACCGGGAAAGAAGATCTTTCGCGCTTCACCATTCAATCGGTGCATGGCTTGCGAGACGGCGATCATTTGGCTGCCCAGGTTGTGATCAGCGATAGCTCGTCGATTCTCTCGCTGGATTTGCATTTCGCCGTCGGCTCGCCGACGACGCTCGAATCAGGCACCTGGCGCTGGTCGCGGCCCAGCGGCTTGCTGAACGGCACGGTTTCGGCGCGCTCCGTCACGTTTCTAGGAGGCCAAGACGGACCACCCAGCATCGGCGGCCTGTTCGATTTGACCGGAGCTTTCTCGACTTACCGCTTCACACTCCCGCTTACGGCGCTGCCGCGCGCAATAATCCCGCGAACGTCGACAAATCACTAGGATTGACGTCGGAAATCAGCCACCATTCGAAGCCGGATCGGGTCCAGTGCATCAGGTTGTACCCTTGCTGGGCGGATCTCTGGAGACTTGTATCGCGTGATACTGGCGAAGGCCAAAGGTAGACGTTGATCACGTGCTGGCTGCGCCGGTAAACCAGGGCAGCCACTTCCCGGCCTCCGATGGAATCCACGCGCCCGCCCGTCAACGGAAATCCTTGCTGCGCGAAATCGCTGACCGGCGGCGAGAAGCTGAGTTTGCCGTTGAACCACGGCTTCACCGTGTGCTGGTCCGTGGATTGGACGTCCGCGAGGTGCCCAGGCATCAGCGATCGCAAGTGGCTATCGAGGATTTCTTGCCCCGCTGGGTTCTCGCGAGGCTGGAACCGGCCAACGAAAAAACCGGCAATCAGAAGGCCCGCGGCCAGCGCGGATATGGAGTAGATTCTGCCCGAACTTGTTCTGGGCGGCAACAACCGACTGACCAAAGGCGGTTGATAGTACAGCGAACCGCGCTGGATCGCGTGGCGCAGCGCCTCATGATTTTTCACGGTGATCGAACACGCGCCGCAATTCTTCAAATGTTCTTGAATCTCGATGCTGTGCACCAGATCCAACTCGCCGTCGACATACGCATCGAGCAGCTTGAGAGCGTCTTCGCAGCTCATGGCGCGCCTCCGTGGCTTGTTCGTCCGGCCAGTGTCTTCTCCAACCTCTGCCGGGCCCGCGCCAGCCGCGACATCACCGTCCCGATCGGCACGCCGGTAATCGCGCCGATTTCTTTGTAAGACATTCCTTCGAGCTCACGCAAAATGATTGCTTCGCGAAACTCCTCGGGCAACTCTTCAATCGCCTTCCGTAACAACTGCTGGTCGACAGCCCCCAAATGCAGAGCTTCCGGATCGGGTCGCGGATCTTCCACCTCTAGCGTTTCATCCTCGATCGCCAGCGGCTTCCGGCGATTCTGTTGCAGCCAGGTGTAGCAAGCATTGCGTACGATCGCCAAAATCCACGCGCGCCCGTCCGCGCCGTGGAATCCATCGAAGAATCGGTAGGCCCGCAAATAGGACTCTTGCACCACATCCTCCGCATCATGATCGTTGCGCGTGAGCCAACGCGCCAAGTTGTACGCCGCCGCCAGATGCGGCACCACCATGAGCTCGAAGCGCGATCGTTTGTTTCTCTCTAGCACGCAGGTCCATCACTGGAAGACTGACGCCGCCACGATTTTATTCCCGAAGGAATAACTACTGGGGCGCCAGGGTCCGGACTATCGAGGAGAGAATACCATGCATAACGAAGAAGGGCTGAACCGGCGCGGATTTCTGCACTGCATGCGCTGGGCGGGCGCCGGGTTAATTTGGACGGTGTCCGCAGGCGTGCCGGTGTCGCGCTTGCTTGGCAAGAAGAAGGAAAACGCAGCCGCGGAGGGATTCAGTTTTATTCAAATTAGCGACAGCCATATCGGATTTAACAAAGATGCTAACCCGGATGTGGCTGCCACGCTGCAGGAGGCCATCGCGAAGATCAACGCCGCGCCCGAGGAGCCCGAGTTCTTGATCCACACCGGCGACATCACGCACTTCGCGAAGCCTGCCGAATTCGACGCCGCCAGCGAGATCCTGAAAAGTGCCAAACCCAAAGACGTGTTTTATGTTCCGGGCGAGCATGACGTGCTGAGCGATCAAGGCAAGCAGTACATGCAGCGCTACGCCAACGGTCGCGAGCGCGGTTGGTACAGCTTCGATCACAAGGGCGTCCATTTCATCGGACTCGTCAACGTTCTCGGTATGAAGGAAGGCTGGGGCACGCTCGGCGACGAGCAATTGACCTGGCTGGAGCAGGATCTTGCGGGCAAATCGTCCAGCACGCCGATCATTGTGTTCGCGCACATTCCGCTGTGGGCCATCTATCCGAAATGGGGCTGGACAACCGGCGATAGCGAACGCGCTCTGACGGCGTTGAAGCGCTTCGGATCGGTGACGGTATTAAACGGCCACATCCACCAAACGATGCAAAAAGTGGAAGGCAACATGACGTTTCACACCGCGATGTCGACGGCGTTTCCGCAACCCAAACCCGGCGAAGCGGCGGGCCCCGGCCCGATGAAAGTTCCTGAGGAGCAGTTGCGATCGATGCTTGGGCTCACGAGTGTTCGGTACGTGCAGGGGCAGAGCGCGCTGGCTCTCGTGGATTCGTCACTTGCCATCTAATGAAGCTCAGGCCTGTTCAACCTGCAGCTTCATATCCGCAACGCCTCTAACGCGGACTCGCGCGCCCGCCGGAACTGGCGAAGCGGCGATAGCGGTCCAATATTCGCCGCGGATCAGAACTTGCCCTTCCGGTTCCAGCGCGGTGCGAGCGATTCCCGTTTCGCCGATCATTCCTTCTGATCCTGTGACCACTTTATTGCGCCGCGCCTTGACCACGATCGAAACGAGAAACATCGTGATGGCCGCGAACGGCAGCGCGACGGCGAGCGCCGTGGACAGGTGAATCCGCATCTCGGGCGGACCGTTCACCAGCAGCAGAGCGCCCAGCACCATGGAGATGGTCCCGCCGATCCCGAGCATGCCGTGCGATGTGAACTTCGCTTCCAATACGAAAAGCGCGAGTGCCAGGATCAGCAGTGCGACGCCAGTCCAATTAATGGGGAGAATGGAGAGCGATGAAAGACCGAGCAGCGCAAGAATCGCGCCGGCGATCCCGGGGAAAATCAAGCCCGGCGTAGTGAATTCGACATAGATCCCCAGTACGCCGAGCACCAGCAAAATGAATCCGATGTTCGGGTCGGCGATTGCGGAGACCACGCGTTCGCGTAGCGTTTCGCGCGCCTCAGTCACGGTTGCGCCCGCCAGATGCAGCGTCAGCTTGCGCCCGTCCCAACGCGTGATCTCGCGGCCATCGAGGGATTGAAAGAGCTGCTGCTCACTGTTCGCGAGCAGGTCGATCAGTTTCTGATCCAGCGCCTCTTTTTCGGTGAACGATTTCGCCTGCCGGATGGTCTGCTCGCCAACGTCGCTATTGCGCCCGCGCCGCGTCATCATACTGCGCAGCATCGCCGCTGCGTCGTTCTCCACCTTGCTGCGCATCACCTGATCCATTTGTCCGACCATCAGTACCGGCGAAGACGCGCCCGTGTTCGTTCCCGGCGCCATGGCCGCGATGTCGCCCGCTTCCAGCACGAAAAATCCCGCCGATGCAGCGCGCGATCCGCTTGGAGTCACATACGTCACCACTGGAACCGGCGATGCGTCCAGCTTTTGAATGAGCACTCGCGTGGCGTCGAGCAACCCGCCCGGTGTGTTGATGCGAATGAGGAGGAGCGCGGCGTTTTCCGATTGCGCCTGCTCGATCGCATGCCCCACGATCTCGGGGGTGATCGGACTGATCTCGCCGTCGATCGATACCGCGACTACACGCGGTCCCGGGTTCTGGGCAAAGGCGGCCGCCGCCAAGAGAAGGGCGAAGATGTAAATCATCCGCACGGCACATTTAATATACCGCTTGCGGGCGCACTCGGGAATTACTTCGAGGTCAAATGCGGCGAGCTTACTTCGTCTTCCTGGCAAACGAATTCGATCAATTCGGTATCCGGCATGATGTGCTGGTGCACGGAGACGGTAAAGGGTTTGGTGTATGCTTTGGGGTCGTCGATGGTGACCTCGATGTCCAAGTGCCCGAAGTCGGGGCGGCGATAACGCTCGGTGATATGGGCGCCTTCGGTTAACGGACTGCCCTCCACATCCAGCCATCCCAGATCGCGGAACCCAGCGGATTGAACCACCAGCGTGTCGCCTTCCCAATGGCCGGTCGAGTAGCCGTACCACCACGGCTCCGCATCCTTGGGCAATGGCCGGCCGTCGGTGAAGAGCTGCCGGATGCCCGCGTTGGCTTCGTACAGAATCACGATCACCTGCGGAGTCTGGATCATTTTGCGAGGCTGCCCATGATAGTGAAACTGCATGATTCCCATGGGCAGGCAATGCGCGTCGGGGTTGTCCTTGTTATTGTCGGCGACGCGCTGCCGATGTATTTCCGCGCCCCAGGGCGTGAACGGCAGACCGCCTTTTACCTGCGAGCCGAGATTCCAGAACGCGCTCCTCTTGGCGAGGTTCAGGAAATCATCGTTGGTCTTGAGGCCGGCGAAGAAATCACCGTCCCCAGCGGCGGCCTTGGCCCGTGCGGCGTCCCGCACCGTGTTGGCGATGGGGCGGTCGTTCTCCCACATGCCGCTGAGATCCGGCTTGCCGTCGGGCGTCCTCGGGGTGGGAGCGGTCATGTTGACTTTTCCATCAGTCGTTCGCGGCACGCCCGGAGTCGGGTAATTGGGCCATTGAGCCAGAAGCGCCGCGGGCATAGCGGCCATCACGAGGACTGCGGCGAGAGAAGTCGGCATAACCGCCTCCCAAAATACGTCGATGAGGCGTTTATGTCAAATGCGCAGCGGCCGAATCACCGGGCGACCGGCCGAAAGTATCTTGCGAGTTGCGCCGCAACCTCGGGTAACACCGCGGTGCCTTCTGCTCGAACCGCATCCAGCGTTTGTGGGTCCAGCCCCAGCGCACTTACGATGGTCGGCGCTACCTGCGCGGTTCGCGTGGTGGCCGAAACCGTCTGTGCCTTAAAGTCGGGATTCGCTACCAGCAGGATCACGTTGGTATCGTCATGCCCGAACCCGCCGTGATCTCCGATCATGGTCGTGTTCCCGGAGTATGTCATGCCTATGTTCGGCGTCACAATAATGTCGGGGGACCGCGGATCCTGGCCCGCACCAAGACCTCCGACGTTGTAGTTCAGCGCCAGCGTCGGACCGTAATAGATTTCGCCTAACCCGATTGCGGCCGCATTCTTTTCGAGCAGTTGCACCGCGGCGGTCACGCTCGCACCCGCGTTCAGCCAGAGCACGGACACATCATCTTCGGTGGCCCCAATACCTCCTGCGGTCAGCGGCGACTCGGACGATGGGATCGCAGTGCCCAGCAGCGTAGCCGGCGTATTGGAGCCGTTTGCCACGTAGGCCACCGGGTCGATGGGCGATTCCCCATGCTTGGCAGTGATGATCAGCAGCGTACTGTCATAGAGTCCGGCAGACTTCAGCGCGTTGACGATGTCTCCGATGGAGCTATCCACGAACTGAATCTCGCTCAGCAGTTGCGTGCTGGGCAAAGCGGCGGCGTTCTGGTAACCACCCGCGCCGACGTTCGGCTCGCTCACACTTTGCCCAATGTACACGGACTGGAAGTTCATACCGAAAAGTGCAGGCACCTGGGCCGCTCCGCCGTTGTGTGTCTGGCCAGCGATTTGATTCAGCAGCGCGTTCACTTTCAGCGCGTCATAGCACTGGATGTTTTCGAAGCTGCTGGTCCACGACCCGACGCCGTTCGAGTCGCGTATCGTGGCGCACGAAACGCCCTGCGAGGTAGTTACACCCGGCAGCGCGACCACGGCGGAGTCCACCTCTGGCGAAAAATAATCATCCAGGCCCATGCCGCCCGGCCCCGCCACGAACGAATAGGACGCGTGTTTGTCGATCCAAGCCGTGTATCCGCCCGCCGCGTGGACCACGCTGAATATCGTGTTCGTCCGGACGAAATCCCACGGATAGACCGGAGCGCAACCTAGGGCCGGGTTACGAACCAGCTTGTTGGGATCGATGGAAGCCGCGCTGCCATCGGTCAATGACGCGCCCGGAGCGCCTCCGTTGAGTTTGGTATCGTCCAATGCAATGCCCTGGTCGTAGTCGGTTGTTGTTCCGGTCGGCGCCGCATTGGGCGTGCACGTCCCGCCAGCCAAGCCGGTGCCCGTCGTTGAAGCCGGAGGATCGAGCGACCGGTCATAGGCGACGTCGTAGTAAAGGCCGGTCGTTTTCGGCGATCCGCCGGTAACGAGCGCCGCGAGTCCGGGAAAAGAGTCCGATGGCATGGACGAAGCCGTGGCCACATAATTGATCGCCGTCTGGCTGATGGCTGCCAGGTTGGGGCAGTAGGGGTTCCCGTTGTTCACACCCGCGATGCCATTCGCGCAGTTGTAGAAATCCACGGCATGCATCCCATCGATGCTCAACATCAGCACGTGCTTAATGTTTCCCGAGCCCAAGCTGTTTACATCAGCCGCCATTCCTTGTGTTGATGACCCGAGCGTTGCCGACGCCGCGATTAAAGCCAATACCAGCTTCTTTACCGTCATATATGAAAACCTCAGCGAGCATGCTAACTCGCGGAGGAATACGCTTGGATTACAGGTTTGTTAAATTTCGGCTAATCCTGCTGCGGGCGGGCGAGGGAGACCACATTGACGTGCGGTGCCGATGGTCGCTATTTGTTTTTGGTGAACTCGTCGACGGTGCCGTAGCCGCGGTTGCCGCCTCGCTCATGGGCGCGAGCAACCAGCCCAGCGAACACCTCTGAGTATTCCGGAAATCGATTCTTGACGTAGGCAAGCAGATCTTTGTTCCAGCCGTCCACCTGGTTGTTAGTCTGCCACGACGACACTTCATGCGAAATCACTACGTAGATCTTTCCCCCGATCGCTATGGGACCAACGTTGAGAACCTTCCACGTCGTGCTCCCATCTTTCCAGAGGAACGGCGCCTCACCTCGAATTTCGGCCGGCACGTCCAAGCCAGCCATGTCCTCCGAGATGGATTGCGTGATCCCGAGTTGAAAGTTCGGCCCCCGGTTAGCAACCTGTCCCGCCACGGCGTACAAGAGCACCGCATTGAATTTGTGCCCCAGGTCCCTCTCTCTGCGTGCCATCTCCCAAAGCTGTATCGGGCCTTGGTCCGCTAACGTCGAAGCGTTGATCCAGAAGCTTTGCACCTTCCAGCCTGTGCTTTCCGGAACTAACCAGATTGTGACAGCCAGACTATTGTTGCGCGCCTGCGCCGACATTACGACGTAAGCCTGCTCGGGCACGTTTATCGTTGCAAGTGATTCCCAGCCGTCCGGCTTTTTCAAATCAGTTGCACAAATAACTCGTCTTGCAGATTTCCCTGCTATATTCAGCAGGTAGACGTGTTGGGTTCTCAGATCGCTTGGTTGGAGTTGCTCGATAACGCGAGCCTGGGCTGCAAATTGTTCTTGCGTGACACCCTCCTGCCCTTCCTTCGATAGCGCGGCAAAGCCCGAGCTGGGATCCGGGCCAAGGAAGGTGTCGACGAAATTGATTGCGGCCGAGTTGAGGGCCTTTCTCGTTGCTTCGCCAATGTGAGAGTCCTCGGCACAGGACGAGGCAAAAAGAGCCGGTTGGGCCCATGCTGGCGATGCAAAGAGCGCGATTAACAAGGCAAACGCCTTTTGACGCATATGAGTAGTGCAGTATATCTTGATCGAAGAGAAATATCCTAAGGGGATTTCCCGAATTCCGCCTTCACCTTCCGCCACGTGCTCGCCAAATCCTCCGGCAACACCCGCGTCTCCGCCACCGTCGTCATGAAGTTCGTATCGCCTGGCCAGCGCGGCAACACGTGCATGTGAATATGTTCCGCGATTCCGGCGCCCGCGCTTTCGCCTAAATTCATCCCTAAATTAAATCCAGGCGGCCGATAAATCGCTTGCAAATGCTGCTGCGACCGCTGCACTAAAAGCATCATTTCTTCAAGCGTTTCGCGCGACGCCTCTTGCAACGAATCCACGTGCTCATACGGCACCACCATCAGATGGCCGGTGCTGTAAGGGTATAGATTCAGAATAATGAAGTTTTTGCGCGCCCGATAGACCACCAGATTATCTTCATCGCGCTCGGACGCCGCGGCCCGGCAGAACACGCAGCCGTTACCAGTTTTTTCCTTTTGAACATACTGATAGCGCCACGGACTCCACAGGTGGTCCATAAACTTGGGACTTCAGGCTAGCTGTGTGAGGATTCGCCGCCCGCAGCGGGCTCTCCGGCAGCAGGCGCGGCAGGCTGTCCGTCGCTCGATGTATTCACCAGGTCCTTCAATTCCTTGCTGGGCTTGAAGTAGGGAATGCGTTTGGACGGCACTTCCACACGAGTCCCTGTTTTCGGATTGCGGCCTACGCGCGGCTGCCGCTGCCGTGTGCGAAAACTGCCGAACCCCCGGATTTCGATCTTATCGCCCCCGCGCAGGGACCGAACGATGCTGTCGAAGATGGCTTCCACGATTACCTCGGAATCTTTACGGGTCATTTCCACAACCCGGGAGACTTCCTCGATCAACTCGGCCTTCGTCATGTGTGCTTTCTCTCCCTTTCAGATCGCGCAAAACGGGCACCAAACGCCCCTTGCGCTCCGTTTTTTAGGTCCGGCTCTACCGGCCTTCACCTTTAACTCTGATGTTCATTACTTCCTCGATGGTCATCGTGGCAGCGGCAGCTTGACGCTGGTAATCCTCGAGCCTGGTTCTCTCCTCGTCGTCGGCCAACGCGCGAATGCTCAACCCGATTTTCTTCTCGCCCTCGTTCAGCCGTACAACTTTGAAATCCATTTCCTCGCCGATCGGCAGTGGCGATTCGTCGCTCCGGTGATCGGACGCGCCCGGAACTTCCGAGCGGTGGCACAAGCCTTCCACGCCCGGCGCCAGTTCGACGAACACTCCGAAATTTGCTGCGCGGCAAACGCGTCCGCGGACGACGTCGCCAACTTGATGCGCGCGGAAGAACGATTCCCATGCGTCCGGCTGCAGCTGCTTCACACCGAGCGACAAGCGGCGGTTGGGTGCGTCGATCTGCAAGATCACGGCCTGCACCAGTTGCCCCTTCTTCACCACTTCGGAAGGATGCTTCACGCGTTTGGTCCAGGAAAGATCCGAGATATGCACCAGTCCGTCGATGCCTTCTTCAATCTCGATGAACGCGCCGAAATCGGTGAGCTTGCGCACGCGGCCTTCGACGACGGAACCTGGCGAGTAGCGATCGGCTACCGTGGTCCAAGGATCTGCTTCGAGCTGCTTGATGCCGAGCGAAACGCGGCGATCCTTCGGCTTCACATCCAGCACGACGGACTCCACCTGATCGCCCACCTTCACCACTTTGCTCGGATGCTTCATCCGGCGGCTCCAGGTCATTTCGGAAATGTGGATCAGCCCCTCGACGCCCGGCTCGAGTTCCACGAATGCGCCGTAATCCGTCACGCTGACCACGCGGCCGATCACGCGCGATCCACCCGGATAGCGCTCCTGAATGGTTTCCCACGGATCGGGCGCCATTTGCCGCAGCCCGAGCGAAATGCGTTCCTTGTCGCGATCGAACTTCAGCACCTTCACGGTGATCTCGTCGCCGGCGGTGACCACTTCCGAGGGATGCGTCACGCGCCCATACGACATGTCGCTCACGTGCAGCAGCCCGTCGATGCCGCCGAGATCGACGAATGCGCCGTAATCGGTGAGATTCTTGACGATTCCGGTGACCACGCCGCCTTCTTCCAACACTTGCAGCGCGGCGCTCTTGCGTGTGTGTTGCTCTTCCTCCACCGCCATCTTGCGCGAGACCACCACGTTCCCGCGCCGCCGATTTAACTTGACGATCTTGACGGGAATGTCCTGCCCGAGCAGCGAATCCAGATTGTGCGTCGGCCGGGTATCGATCTGCGAACCTGGCATGAAGGCGGGCACGCCAACATCCACCGAGAGGCCGCCTTTGATGCGCCCTGTGACGCGGCCTGACACGACCAGTCCATCGTTGTGCGCCTTCTCCAGGTTTTCCCAGGAGCGCAGTCGGCTGGCCTTCTGGTGTGATAAGAGGATGTAACCCTCGGGCTGCACGCCCTGGCGGTCCACCATTACGTCGATCAAATCGCCAGCCTGGACCGTGACACTTCCATCGGCCTGCGCGAATTGTTCGATGGGAACCAAGCCTTCGGATTTGTATCCGAAATCGACGATGACGTCGGTGTCGTGGAGTTTTACGACGCGGCCCTGCAGCAACTCGCCTTCGTGTGGCGGAGCAAAGTGCGTGTAATCGTCGATGAGCTGCTCGTAATCCGGCTCTTCGGGTACGGGCGCGTTTAGATTTTGCTCATCTGCTCTGCTGGCCATGGCCAAACTCCCGATTCATGCTACTACAACGGCATAGACGAGTAAGTCCGAGAATTCAAAACGACAGGGTGATTCGACTCGAGACGTTCCCAACAGCTCTATCAACCGACAAACCGTTGATACATCAGCACTTCAGCACTATAGCGGAGCTACCGGCGGAAGTCAACCGATCAAGGTGCCAAGCGCCGCACGGAGGCGCACTGAGCAGGCTGCTAATTCCGTCCGCAGAAATCCGGCGTCTGACACATTCCTCCGGCGCACGAGGGGAACTCGGCAGCCTTGGCTTGGCCTGATGACGAGTGTGCGGCAAACCTTGATAGCTTGGGGCTCAGATGCGATTCGCCGCAGTCGGGGCAAGCGACGGCATCTCCATTTCGAACGAGCTTTTCAAAATTAGTTCCGCAATCGTCACAGATATATTCGTAAATAGGCATTTCCATCGGCTCCCGCAGGTGCTTGGACTAATTCTAGCGCAGGCAGGGGCGGGGTGGAGACAATGGGGTTAGGTGCCGAGTCCAAACGTTGCATCGATCTCCCTGAAGGACCGAGTACTGGGCTGCTTGCTTGGTGGTACCCTTGGTGATGCTTGGGGTGGGCCATGGGAAGGCGCGGCTGGGCCCATCGACTTTCAGATTCCGGCGCGCCCCAAGGTGTCGGACGATACGGAACTCACGCTCGCAACCTGTGAGTCCATCATGGATTGCGGCCGGGTCGATCCGGTGAGGCTTGCATCTCATTTCTTGCGCTGGTTCCAAGCCGGGAAAATTCACGGCTTGGGTTCGAGCACACTGAAAGCGATGCGCGACCTCGCGGTTGGAACGCATTGGGCGCTCGCCGGAGCGCGCGGCGAGTTTGCATCCGGTTGTGGGGCAGCGATGCGAATTGCTCCGCTGGCATTCTTCTTGAATCCGAGCGATCCGAGTGATCGAACTGTGATCCGAGACGTTTGCCGCATCACGCACCATAGCGACGAAGCCTATGCTGGCGCCCTGGCGGTCATCTTGGCAATTCGCTCGGTGCTCTCAGGAGATTGGTCCAATAATCGAAGCTTCCTGGCCGCTGCGGTGGATCATCTGGCGGATTCAGCTACTCGGGATCGCGTCGAAGCGCTGCTATTGACGCAGCTTCCGGTCTCGGAAGTCGCGCAGAACTTTGGGTCCACCGGTCACGTGGTAGATGCGGTTCCTCTGGCAATGTATTGCGCACAATCGATCGATGTTGAGTCTCTTCCGGTCATACTCGCGCGGACGATTGGCATTGGCGGAGATACAGACACGATAGCGTCAATTACCGGGCAACTCGCTGGTACCGTTGTCGGACTGGCTGGCGTGCCGTCCAACCTGGTTGCTGACATCGAAGGCAGTGACGAGATCATCTCCATCGTGAGCACCTTCGCCGAGTTCGTCGCACAAACAGCGGGACCCGTGTACCGTTCAAGAATCTGATCGATTATCTTGAGGGTGGTCATTCTCTCGGCGAGTTTTTGGAGCAGTTTCCCACTGTCACGCGCGAGATGGCGGTTCAGGCGCCCGAAGAAGCGCAACCCACTTATAGTTGAACTACTCCAACAGCGCTAGCGCGAGTTGATCCAGGATCGCGGTCACTCCCGCGCCAGGCCCATCGAAATTATTCACCAGGAATGAAAACGCCACGCGGCCGTTGTGGGGCGTATCGGCGTAACCGGAAAGCGCGCGGACGTGATCGAGCGTGCCCGTCTTGGCGTGAATGGCACGAGCTTCGGGATGCGCCGCAAATCGCGCCCCCAGCGTTCCATCCTCGCCGCCGATGGGCAGCAGACCGAGCCACTGCTCGCGATACTTGGATTGGTTCATCGCAGCCAGCAACTTTACGATCGCCGCGGGAGTGACCAGCGTGGCGCGCGAGAGCCCGGACCCGTCGGTGAACTCGTGATCGGCCTTCGGGATTCCGACGCCGGCTAGAAAATCATTCATGGCCGCGAGCCCTTCTTCGCGGCTGCCCCCGCGCCCCGCCGCCACCGACACTTCACGCAACATCACCTCGGCGTGTAAGTTTTGGCTGACTTTGTCCACCACCTGCAGCACATCGATCAGGGGCGGAGAACGGTGCTCCGCGAGAACGATCTCGGGCTTGGCTGACCCGGTGCCGCTACTCTCGTCCGGGAAGCGATGCCTGGCAACCGCGCCGCCTCGAATCGCGACGCCCCGACGCGCGAGGGCATCCCGCAGCACCTCCGCGGCGTACAGTGCCGGATCGTCGATGGCGAGTTCCTCGGTATATCCGGCGTCTCGCTTTGGAATCGTGCCCCAGGCGTGCAACTCACGCCCCGACGCGCTGCGATAAAACTCGATCTTTCGCTCGCCACGTTCGGTGGTCACCACGCGATTGTCGATCGCGAAGTTTTCGAACTGCGGTGCCAGCGTGATGCGTGCCAACCCGCCCGCGTGTTCCGCCGGACGCAGCGTCAGCGCAAAACTGTTGTCATGCAGAATGAGAGCGCTCACTGGCGCGCCGTATTCCTCAGTGGCGCTGCTTGAAGACCATCCACCCGGCTGCGGTTCCCAAACATATCGCGTGTCGTCGCCCACTACGTTGCCATCCACTCGCTTCAGGCCGCGCGCGATCAGCTGATCGGCCAATTCTTCGATGGCGCTGAATGTGTAGATCGCTCCCGGCGCCGCGGACTTCCGATACGGATACTCGCGCCCGGACAGGCTCGGATCGCCGCCGCCGATGAATTCCAGATCGCCCGCAAGTGTGCCCGCGGCATCGATCGGGACATCCGCGCCGATTTGCGTCGTCAGCCGGTAATCCGGGCCGAGCTTCGAGAGCGCCAGCGCGGTTGTGAACAGCTTCATGTTCGACGCCGGCAGAAACAGACGCTCGGAATTGTGCGAGTACAACACGCGCCCGTCGCTCAGGCGCACCACCTGCATTCCTGCGAAGGCCTGCGACAATGCTGGCGCGCTGATGATTCGCTCGAGTATTGGCCCCAAATCGGCCGCTGCTGACAACGGAACCAATACGGCGGCGGCGAAAAATCGAACGCCGATCATGCGTGAATATCGGCTGGCGAGTGAATCCGCCGGACGCGGATCTTTTTCTCCAGCTTGCGAATCTGCGCGATGTCGCAGGAAGATTGCATCCGCATGAGAGTATCCATTTTCACCCCAAACGCCTTCTCGATTCGCAGAGCCATGTCCCCGGACAGATCTGCGCCGCCGTTCAGCAAGCTGGATAATGCGGGACGCGACACGCGAAGCGCGGCTGCCGCGGCTCCGGTAGCGCTCAGACTCCGACCGATCTCGCCATCGGCGGTGTACGTGTTGGTAGCTGTCTCGAAAATCCCATAGGTTCTAGCCATGATCCCAACTTACGATCCGGCTCTGGTCGCTTCGCTCAGGCTGCTCAGCTTCGACTCCAGCATGATCAGCAGCACCAGCACGAACACCATGCAGGTGCCGAGCATCGGCAGAATCATCACTGCTTGAATGCCCCACGCTTCGGCGAAGTAGCCCAGCAGCCACGGCGCGAGAAATCCGCCCGTCATCGCGAGCGAAAACAGGCCGTTGTAAAAGCCGGGATGGTAATACGGAAACCGGCGTGCGATTTTTTCCACGACCAACGGATAAATTGAGGCATAACCAGCGCCCACAAACAGCACGCCCATGATCGCGCCAAAAAGATTGTTGGTGGACGCCAGCACTATCGTCCCCATCAGCGCCGACGCAACGGAGCCGATCAGCAGCCACGCTCGATTCACGTTCTTCATCACCAGTTGCGAGACCAAACGGCCCACCAGCAGCGCGCCCCAGTAGAGCGCCAGCAGCAGCAGTGAGTCGGCGGGGCTAATCCCCAACCGGCGGATCAAAAACAGCGGGAGCCAGCCGGCGATCGACCACTCATTTCCAAATTGAAAGAACAGAAGCAAGCTGAACAGCACCGCGCCCGGATTCTTGAAATCGCGCAGCACCTGGGCGACGGGGAGCGGGTGAACCGCTGCGTGTTCCGGAAGACCGGCGTTTGTGCATACAATCGCATACAACCCAGGCACCACGGCGAACAGGATCAAAATGCTGGGAACGGTGTAGACGAAATAGGTGCCGGCCACCAGCAGTGCGGTGATCAGGCTGCCCAATCCGAATAGCAATCCCGCCAGATTCACCGTTGCGGCGCGATCATGCTGATAGATAGGCGAGATGGCGTGAAATACGCCTGCATTCAGCAATCCGGCGCTGAATCCGATTCCCAAAACTCCTACCAGTCGCCATGCGGCCGGAGCCGGCGGGGATGAAAACGCCAAGAACAGGAAAGATCCACACGCCAACGTGCTCGCCAGGATCAGCAGGAACTTCAAACCCCGCTTTGCCAGAAGCAGGTGCGCGGCCCCCACCGAAAGCAGCAAGCCCAAAGCCAAGCTCAGGAAGTAGCCACCGGCTTCGGCAAAGGCTGGCCGTAGATGATAGCCCCAGGCCGGTAGGATTGCGCCCAGGAACGACATCAGTATTCCTGAAACCAAGAACGCTGCTAACGAGCGCCATGCCGACGGAGCGGCGGGCCTTCCACCTGGGTCAAGCTGCAACTGAGCGACGCTCGACATCAGAGGTTATTGTACCCCCACATTCCCAAATCCCGTAGGATCGCGGACCAGACGGCTTCCACAAACAGGATTTCGATTACGGCGGCCCGTGCCCTTTGTTGGACTTACCACTGGCTCGCCAATTGCACCACCCAGGGCAATTGTAGGTGGTCTCACAGTAGGTGGTCTCATGGAGGCTTACGGGAGTTGCCTCCCAGTCTTCGTCATTACAGCCCCGCCGGATGCGCGGGGCTTCTCTTTGCGCAACAAACCCCATCAAGCCCCACTTATAGTGGTAAGAAACCAGTTAATCCATATATACTGTATGGCCCTAGAAAGTGTTTGACAGACCGCAATCTCTGGTTTTATGATGAGTGCATCACTGAGAAAGGAGGTGGTCCAGTCTAACATGGGTATATGTAGTGACTGTAACCGTAGCTTTAATTCCACGCGCGAGGTGGCCGACTCTTAAAGTCGACCTGTCAAACGTTCAGGTTTCGTTCAGTGGACGAAGCCGCTGTTCCTGTGGACCGGCCGCTTCCCTGCGCGATTCTTAAGTAACACCTGGGATTAGCCTAGGCTACCTGACCCCCGTATCGCCCTGCTCGGCGGTGCGGGGGTTTGTATTTGGCACCGTCGATTTGGTAACCCTTGACGGGTGCGCTACACTGAAGTTTCGAAAGGATTCGTCGCAATGAAAGCCGCTATTCACCCCGCCTACGAAGAGATCAACGTGATCTGCGCTTGCGGAAGCAACTTCAAGACCCGTTCCACCCACAAGGGCGACATCCGTGTGGAAATCTGCTCCAGCTGTCACCCGTTCTTCACCGGCCGCCAGAAGCTGGTGGACACCGAGGGTCGCGTGGATCGTTTCCAGAAGATGATGGCGAAGTCAAAAAACTTGAAGGATCTGAAGGACAAGAAGACTGCCGCGAAGCCGGTAGCCTCGCGCTAACCGTCTAGCGCTTGTTGTTGCGCTCTTGCTCTTTGGCTTTGGCTTCGCGCTCTTCGTGCAGCTTTTCGTACTTCGGAAGCTGCTCCGGCGTCAACATCGTTCGCACCCGTTGGTAGTGCTCTTCCCCAATTTGCCGGATCTCCTGATTTTCCCGCTTGCGGGCTTCGCGGAAACGTTCCTCGGTCTGATCCAGCATCGCCTTCAGCTTATCCACCTGCTCATCGGTGAGGCTCAGCCGCGAACGGGTCTCCTCGATATATCCACGCCGCCACTCGTTCGGCGAGGACTGCGCACTTCCGCGAGCGGTTGGGGGATTATAAGTGCGGTACGCAAGAGCACCGACGACGGATCCGCTCAGAAAGACGAGCAGAAAATAAAATATGATCTTACGGGTCATCTTCCGTTCGGTTCGACGTAATCGATGCGAATACCTACAGCGGCGAGATTCTCGGTGGGATTAGCGTCCGCCAGCACGTCTACGTAGTTTCCGCTCACGCCCTGGCGATCGGTAGAGGAAACGGGCACCTGCAGAACGATGCCCAGCAGCAAGCAAATTGCGGCGGCGGCGGCCACGAAGACCTGAGTCAGCTTCTTCACCCGGCGGAGAAAGAACTGCCGCGCTTCGATCTTGCGCCATAGCTCTGGCATGAAGTTGACGCCGGCATCGGGATCCGGCAGAGCAGCCCGATACTGTTCGAACAGATGGTCCAGTTCCTGATTCTGATCCATGCGCGTCTCGGCGCCTCCTCAACTCTTCTCGACTATTCTACCCTTGCTACTCTTCTATCCCTGCTCCGGGGCCTTGCCGCCCTTACCGCGCTTGGCGGCTTGATAGGCGTTCAACACTCGCTGCCGCGCCCGAAAGAGCCGAACCTTTAATGCATTCTCGTTCACGGAGTAAATCTTTTCAAGCTCTTTCAGCGACAAGCCTTCCACTTCTTTCAGCGTAAGAAGAATTCGATCCTGCTCGGAAACCGACTGCAGCAACGAATCCACCAATTCCTTGACTTGCTTTAGACGCTGCTCCTCGCCAGAGGCTTTCCCGCCGGCCGCCGCGTCGGCCATCATCACCTGCTGCTCACTCAGATCCGACATCCGAGCTTCGTTCCGCCGGCGTTGCTTTCGCAGATAATCATACGAAGCGTTCACCGTCAGCCGGTACAGCCACGGCTCGAATACTTCCGGCGTCCGAAGTTGATCGAGCGAATAATAGAGCCGCAGAAAAACTTCCTGCGCCACGTCCTCCACATCTTCCGGCCGACCGATCAGCCGCGCGATTGTGCCCAGGATCCTCTTCCTGTATGCAACAACCATCTGATTGAACGCGCCGCCATCGCCCTTCTGGGCCTTTTGAATCAGCTCAAATTCAACCAGCATGCAGGCTCGATTTTGCTAGCTGCCTGCCCGACATATGAGGCGTACCAGCAAATTGCTAGGTTACAAGGGCTTGCGGTGGAAAGCAAAGCCAAAATGAGTTTTTGCGCCGAATTGCGCCATTTTCTGCATGCAGGATTGGAATCTACGTAGGATCAATCGCTTGGCCCGAGGAACCTCGCTTCAAGGGAAGGTCCGCCGAGCCGACGTTTCACACATCCAGCCCCTTTGTCCCTTGGAAGGTCCGGTTGTGACCTGAACAAGAACATAGGAAGCGGTGTAGATTGGAGAAGGTCCGCACCTCGATTCGGAACGCTCGATCAAGTCGCAATAGGATCCGCCCGGGACAGTGATTCCTGCCAGTTGACTCATCGATCTGAGGAAGTCCTTTCGTCCACGCGGATCTCGATCCGGATATGGTTCGCCTTCTTCGGTTAGCAATCGCCTCACGTCCGGAGAGTCCGAGATGAGTGTAACTCCGGTGTTGGATGTGCCGGTTAACTGGTAAAATCCCCTCGGCCGGAAAAAGAGGTAAAGTTCGCTCTTGTAAACAACGGCACATCCAGGCGAACTTACGATCGCGGCGAACGCCAGCCAGCCCGACAGCGTCCTCATCCCATCCTCGCTACCATTTTGACCAGGTTACCATCAGAGAAATTCAAGGTTGAAGGGCGGCACCATGCTAAAATCGCTTTGTTCCTCCCCCCGCAAGCACGATGGATTTTCTCCAAGGCCTCAACCCGCAACAACAAGCCGCCGTGTCCCACGTCGAAGGTCCGCTGCTATTGCTGGCCGGCGCCGGGAGCGGCAAGACGCGCGTGATCACCCATCGCATGGCGCACCTCATGGAAGCGCACCGTGTCCCTGGTCCTTGCATACTGGCGGTTACGTTCACCAATAAAGCCGCTGAGGAAATGCGCTCGCGCGTGAACAATCTGATCGGGGCCAGCGGCAAAGACGGCCCGCTAGTCTCTACCTTCCATTCGTTTTGCGTGCGGCTGCTCCGCCGCGATGGTGGGAGCTTGGCTGAAATTCGCAATGGCTTCACCCGGCAGTTCACCAT
>DATHMO010000258.1:0-10278 GCA_035486995.1 Bryobacteraceae bacterium | reverse complement strand
CGCGATTACCGCAAACAGCGGGATGTGGCGCGCCGACGAAAGCGATGCGAACGCGAAGAACACAATCCACAGGCACTCGGTCCAGTGCCGGCGCGCGAAATGCCAGGCGCAAGCCATCAGCCCCAGGAAGAGGATCGCCATGTAGCAATACATCGCTTCCGAACGAAACACCGGCGATTGGTATTCCTGGATGTTGTCCATGGCCCAAGGACTGTTCAAGAACTGGCCGATGTGCAAGTGCAGCGCGATGCCGCTGGGATTCGCGAGGGACGCTACGGCGCAAACAGCCAAAACCGCGGCATATCGGCGCACCTTCTTCCAGTCGCGAGCCAGTCCGCATCCGGCGACTAACAGCCCCAGCAGCGCCAGCATGGCTGGGAATCCGGAGTGCATGTTGACCCAGAGAATCATCAGCGGCGCGAGCATCCAAATGCGCCATGAGGGCCGCGCGCGATCGGACGCGATGGTCGCACCCGCGATCGTGAGGAACAGCAACGTGAAAAGGTGCGGACGCGCGTGATAATGAATTGCCGACGCGTTGGCGGCCAGCATCACCAATAGCAGCGCGAGCAGGCCGTTGACGCCGCGCTTCACCATGTCGCGAGCGAGCAGAGTGAGATAGAGCGCTATCGCGATGCCGCACAGCAGGACGATCCCTTTGAGGCCAACCCAGCGGTTCAACTCGGCGAAGACCACGCCAGTGAGCCATTGAAATGGAAACCAGCGCGCGCCGGGCTTGGTGAAGGAGAACGGGTCGGTGGCTGGAACGTATCCGTGATCGAGAATGAAATCGCCCACCCGCGTGTGCAGGGCCGTGTCGCCATCCCACAGCAAGCGATCCCAGCCGCTGGAATCGGCCATGAACATCCAGAAAAGCATCACCAGAAAGAACAGATCGGTGAGCGAAAAGCGCAGAGACGCGCGCCACCAGGCGGCTTCACTATTCAGCGGACGGATATGGAGCGGTGCGGTTTCGGTGGCCAATGGCAATGCCGTCCCTACAGGCAGCCAATCGGCATTATTCGGAGGGTTCTTTAACTAGCAGGAAAAAGAGCGGGCGCCCTGGATCGACGCCCGCGACGCAGTCCAAAAGTTGTTCTGAAGCCGGCTTAGAAACCGAAGGAATTGAAGCTGACTCCCGGCAAAACCTGAGTGTCTTCCTCTTGTACAGCCTGGAGACTGTTGGGATTCAAACCCAGCGCTTGAAGAATGGTCGGCGCGATCTGTAGGGTCTGGACAGGTCCAGTCACCGTGCTGGGGCGGAAGGTCGGATTCGACACCAGCAGCATTACGTTGACGTCGTCGTGCGCGAATCCGCCATGCTCGGCGAGCTTCTTGGTGCTGGAGGAGTAAGTAACGCCGACATTGGGCGTAACCAGAATGTCCGGTGAGCGCGGATCGCCTTTCGGAGGCAGCCCAGGCGTGTTGAAAAGCTGCGTGATCCCGACTCCGGAGAAAATTTGCCCGATGCCCGCGATGTTCGCCGTGGCAGGCGATGCCGTTTCGAGCATGCTCACCGCGCTCGCCGTGGTGCAGCTGCTGTTCAGCCAGATCAGTGACACGTCGTCTTCGGTAGGACCGATGCCGGTCGGGTTGGACGTCGATTCGGAGAAGGGCAGGCAGTTGTTGCCACTCAAAATGGTAGCCGGCGATGTGGTCACGGGGCCGGTGGTTGTGATGGGCGTATAGCGCGCAGAATCCACGGGACTCTGGCCGTGCTTGGCGCTGATGATGATGAGGGTTTGGTTGAGAACGCCCTGCTTCTTCAACTCAGCCACCATTTCGCCGATCGAAGCATCCACGAACTGGATTTCGCCGAGCAAGCCAGCTGTTGGAGTGCCGATCGAATCCACATAACCGCCTGTCTGCCCGTTGCTTTTCTCGATCAGTTTCTGGCCCACGCTCACCGCCTGAAAATTCATTCCGAACAGGGCGGGGATTTGGGCCTTTTTGAGACCGTTGTGTGTTTTGCCGGCGGCTTCGTTCACGATCGCGTTGACCTTCAGAGTGTCGTAGCACTGAATATTCTCGAAACTGTTGGTCCAGGCGGTGAGATCCGAACCGGGATCGGGAATTGTCGAGCAATTGAGGCCGGCCGGCGTCGTGACACCTGGCAAGTTCACTACGTTCGAGTTGATCTCGGGCGAATAGTAATCGTCGATGTTGGTTCCGTTACCCGGACCGGAAACGGCGGAATACGACGGATGCTTGTCGGACCAAGCGGTATAACCACCGGACTGGTGCACCACCCCAAAGATCGTGTTGGTGCGAACGAAATTCCACGGATACACCGGCGCGCAGCCTTTGCTAGGATCGCGGATCAAGAAGTTCGGATTAATGGAAGCGATGCCGCCGTCGACGCCAGTGGGAGCGCCGCCGTTAAGCAATGTCTGATTGAGATCGATGCCTTCGTCGTATTCGGTGGTGGTGCCGGTTAGGGAGCCGGGCGTGCAAGTGCCGCCGGCCACACCGTTACCAGTGGTCTGCGCGGGTGGAGCGAGTGAGCGGTCGTACGACACATCGTAAAAGGCGCCGACTGTGCGCGGTGAGCCGCCGGTCATGAGTGCCATTAAGCCTGGGAATGAATCGGACGGCTTCGATGTGGATGTATTCAGATAGTTCACTCCGTTTTGTCCCAACGCAGCAAGTGCGGGGCAATAGGGCGCACCGCCGTTGACGCCCGGCACACCGGTGGAGCAATTCAGAAAATCGATCGCGTGCATGCCATCTATGCTGATGAGCAGTACATGGTGGATACCTGGCCCTTCGAAGCCAAACCCTTGGGCGAATGCCGATAGTGGCAGGCTCAAACATGCCGCCAGAAAAACAGCTTGTGCTGTCCGTCGTTGTAAGTGCATTTAGTTCCCCTCCCGGGAGGGATACTAACAACGCGGTGGTTTCTGTTGGTTGAAGAGTTAGTAAATTATCGGTTACGAGTAACCGTGAGTTACGCGAGAGTTTCGTCTTTTTCGACTTTGCCGTCGCGCACGTGAATCACGCGGCGCGCGCGATTGGCGATGTCGGCCTCATGCGTCACGAGCACGATGGTGTTGCCCTGCTTCCACAGCCGCTCGAACAGCGTCATGATTTCGTTGCCGGTGGCAGTATCGAGGGCGCCGGTGGGCTCGTCGGCCAGCAGAATGGACGGATTGTTCACCAATGCGCGCGCCACGGCCACACGCTGGCTCTGCCCGCCCGATAACTCATTGGGCCGATGGAACATACGCTGTTCGAGATCCACCGCGCGCAACGCCGCTTTCGCCCGTTCTTCCCTGGCTTCCTTGGCGACCCCGGCGTAAATCAATGGCAGCTCGACGTTGTGCAGGGCTGAAGCTCGCGCGAGTAAATTGAATTTTTGAAAAACGAAGCCAATTTCCTTGTTCCGGATGTGCGCCAGCTCGTCGTCCTGCATATCGCTGACCAGGTTGCCGTTGAGATAGTACAGGCCGCGGGTGGGCGAATCCAGGCAGCCGATCAGATTCATCAGGGTCGATTTGCCGGACCCCGAGGGACCCATGATGGCCACGTACTCGCCGCGGCGGATCTCGATGTCCATGCCTGAAACGGCGTGGATTTCCTGATCGCCCATCACGTACGTCTTCCACAGATCGTAGGTGCGGATGACGATCCCGTCGCGCTTCAAGCTCTCGCCGCGATTGACGAGTTCCTCGGTTGCCGTCGCCATGCGTTAGCTTTCGGACGTCGTCGTGGTTGTCACTGTGTTGTTGATCTTGACCTTGACGAGATTGCGCAGCGTGCGGATCACTTTGTAGCTGCCGGTGATGATCTGATCGCCGTCCTTCAGCCCGCTCAGCACCTCAATATCGGTGGCGCCGGTGATGCCGGTGGTAACTGGCACGAATTCGGCTTTGCCGGCACGGATGATGAACACACCCTGCAGTTCTTCCTTCTTCGCTTTTTCGGCCACCGGATCGACATAGGATGCCGCCTGCACTGCGTTGGTCTTCTTGGGATCGAGATCGCCGCGCTGGCGCACCGTCAGAGCTTGAATCGGGATGGTGAGCACGCGCTGGTGAGTGGCTGTCACGATTTTGCCGGTGCACGATAGACCCGGCCGGATATCCTCCGGCGGATCGTCCAATGCAACCACGACTTTGAAATCCTTAGCTTCTTGATCGGACGTGTTGCTCTGCGAGGACGCAACGCCGCTGGATCGCAGAATCGCCTCGTCGCCGATTTCCGTGACGCGGCCGTGAAAGGTGCGATTCGGCATGGCGTCGATAGTTACCTCAGCCGCCTGTCCGAGCATCACATTCACGATGTCGGTTTCATCCACCTTTACCTCGGCCGTAATCTGCGACATGTCCGCGATGGTCATGATGGTGCTGGCGGCCGAATTCTGCACACCCGGCACCACGGTTTCGCCGGTTCGCACGGGGAGATTGGTGACAATGCCGTCGAGCGGCGCGATGACGTCGTATTTCTCGAGGATGTCCTTGTAGCGATCCAAGTTGGCTTGCACTTGCGCGATGCGTTTTTGGGCCGAAGCAAGTTGCTGGCGAGCCTGCGCCTCCTGCGCCCGAGCTTGCGACAGCCGCGCTTCCGCTTCGCCGATAGCCGCGATGGCCGTATCGTACTCGGCCTTCTTCTGTTCGTAATCCTGCTTAGCGAGCAGCTTGGCGTTGAAGAGCTCAGTGGCGCGGTCAAAATTCGATTTCGTGCGAGCCAGCTCGGCTTTGTTCTTCTCGAGCGTGGCTTCGGCCGTGGTTACGCCGTCGGCCTGCGATTTCAAACCGGCCTCGGACGCAGCCGAATCGGCCAGAGCGGTATCGATGGTGGCATGTTGCGCCACAACGTCGGCATTCGCTTGCACCGATTCCATCTTGGCAACGACTTGCCCTTTGCGGACATGGTCGCCTTCTTTGACCAGAATCTGGGTGATGGGCGCGGGTCCGATGGTGTTCGCGCCGAGGTTGATGTAATTCTTGGGTTTGATTTCGCCGGATGCGGTGACCGATGCCACCAGGTCCTGGCGAACGACGCGGCCGGTTTGCACGTCGACAATACCGCGCTGACTGTACTTGATGCTGGCGAAGACACCGCCACTCACCAGCACAAGAAGGCCGATCGTCAGCAGGATCTTAGAGTTTGCTTTCACTTGGGACGGGTCTCCCCAGCAGGTCTAGACGTAAAGCTCGAATGGTTTGTTCGATTAATTTTTATCGTAACATGCGGGGTTCGAGAGGATTTAGCATCGCGGCGAAGTTCAGTACGGAACGCGCTCAATGCCGGTAACGAACGTAACACCGGAAACGACCAGCCCTGAGAGCCTGTTGTCGTTGGTCACGAACAGATCAGTCGCCGCCACGGAAGCGCAAGCCAACTGGATAGCGTCGGCTGGCCGAATAGCTCGCGAGAACTGGGTCGGTTTCCCCTGTGGCTTGATCCTGGTCTTGTTCTCTATGCGGTGGACGAATTTTAGGTTTGGCGACCATGGTCTTAGTCTCTCTACGAACATACGGCGGTGGATCCCGCGTGCGGGATCTGGTCCGAAATGCGGATGCGATCTATTCGTCGCTTTGGGTCTCCGCGCTGAGAGGGGTGGGCTGATGGCTCACTTCATGGCTGGGAGTTCGGGTTTTCCTTCGGGAGATCGCTCATTCACTGCGATGGCAAAATACCCGCTGACCGCGTAGGTATTCATGACGGCCACCATGTCCATCGTGCCGCGCTTGCCCCACAGTTCGACGGCCTTCGCGAAGGTGGCGGAATCGACATTCTTGTCGCCGTACAACTGGCGGCCGAAGCGGATGACGGTCGCGTCCTTTTCATCCAGACCGGTGAGCGGACGGTTGTTGCGAACGACGTCGATCACCTTGGGGTCGATTCCAGCCTTGAGACCGCTGGCCTCATGCCCGTTCCACTCGAGGTTGAAGTTGGTTTCGCGGCAGGCGATCAGAATCGCGAGTTCGCGCGTGTGCGGATCGAGCGTTCCGCCAGTCACGGCGGCATTATGGAGATCGAACAGGGCTTGTGCCACTGCTGGGTTATAGGCGGCAAAGGCGAGAGGTCCACGCAACGTGTCATCCTTAGTCACAAATATCCCGAGACTCTTCTGGCTCTTCGCGTCCAGATCGGACTTCTTCACATACGGAAGGCGGGCTCGCGATTGGGGATCGAGGTCGGCTGGGAGCTTGGATTGAGCATGCGTGATGAAGGACACCGAGGCCGCGACCAGAATCACGGCGCACCAGCGCGAGTATGGGGACAGGGTCATCTATGTTTTTCTCCTCCGTTGATTCTACTTCCTGAGGCTATGTGATGGAGATTAGCATTGACATTGAATTCCGATTTCCAGGGAGGGACTCATGATTCCACAAGAAAAGAGCGAGGCCGTTACTCGCGGTCTGCGCGAGGCTTTCGGGGTAACAGAGTGCGAAGACATCCTGGTGATCAAGGACTTCGCTTCGTCCATGGTCTTTCGCATCATCGTGCGAGGATCTCCATTTCTGCTTAAAATCAGCACGCGCGCCAACGATCCTGCGCGCCACTATGCCTGCATGAAGGCGGCGGCGGAAGGTGGTCTGGCGCCACGCGTATGGTACGCCAGCGTGGAAGATCGGGTCTCCATCGAAGATTTTGTGGAGACAGTGCCCCTGCCGGTATCGGAGGCGCTGGTCCGGTTGCCAGCGTTGTTACGGATGCTGCATTCGCTACCGCCGTTTGTCAGAGCTCCTTTTAACACGTCATGCACGTTCCTGATCAATAAAGGACCAGTCTTGGACGGATTCCTTCAACAGTTTCAGGCTGCGAACATACTCCCCAGAGCCGAAAGCCAAGAGTTCTTCGCTAGATATGCGGAAGTGTCCGCGGTCTACCCGCATGACGATGCGGACATGGTGTCGAGCCACAACGACTTATTCAAGCCGGACAACATCCTTTTCGATCGGCAACGCGTGTGGCTGGTGGATTGGGAAGCTGCTTTCCTGAATGATCGGTACGCAGATCTGGCGGTGGTTGCGAATCAGGTTGTGCCGAGTGAAGAAGATGAAATAGCTTTCCTGCGGGAATATTTCGGAGTCGCGCCCAACCGATTCCAGTTAGCCCGATTCCATCTGATGCAGCAGCTCTCGCATCTGTTCTACACCCTGGCTTTCCTCTTCCAGGGCTGGACGGGCAAACCGATCGATTGGAGCGAACCCGTGCCCGAATTCAGGGATTATCATCGGCGCATGTGGGCGGGCGAAGTAGACCTGGCGGACAAAGACGAAAAGCTTGTTTATGGCCGGGTTCATTGGCAAAGGCTCTTAGAGAACGTGCGGCAAGCACGATATAGCGAAGCGCTGAGAATCGTCGGGTCAGGCTCTTAGAGAAGCCATGTCGATCGAAAAGCGATACTTCACATCGGACTTGAGCAGTCTCTCGTAGGCTTCGTTGACCTTCTGGATGGGGATCACTTCGACATCGGCGGTCAGGTTGTGCGCGCCGCAGAAATCGAGCATCTCCTGAGTTTCAGGAATGCCGCCGATGGGTGAGCCGGAAACGCTGCGGCGTTTGAAAATAAGGCCGAAGACAGAGACGGGAAGCGGTTTGTCCGGCGCGCCGACCAGAGTGATGTTGCCATCGCGGCGGAGCATGTTGATAAAAGCATTGATGTCGTGCTCGGCGGAAACAGAGTCGAGAATGAAGTCGAAGCTGCCGGCGTGCTTCTGCATCTCGTCGGCATTGCGCGAGACGATGATTTCGTCGGCTCCCAGGCGGCGCGCGTCGTCCTTCTTGTTGGGCGAAGTGGTAAAGACAACGACGTGGGCTCCGAGCGCATGAGCGATTTTCACGGCCATGTGGCCCAAGCCGCCCAGACCCACCACACCGACTTTCTTGCCCTTGGTGACGCCCCAATGCCGCATGGGCGAGTAGGTCGTGATGCCGGCGCAGAGCAGCGGCGCAGCCCCGGCGAGATTGAGGTTGGCGGGGATATGCAAGACGAATCGCTCGTCAACCACGATGCTGTCGGAATACCCGCCGTAGGTGACGCCGCCGAGATGCTTGTCGGGCATATTGTAAGTGAGCGTGCTATTCGGGCAGAACTGCTCGAGGCCAGCCTGGCACTCGGGGCACGTGCGATCCGAATCCACCATGCAACCGACTCCGGCGAGATCGCCGGGTTTGAACTTCGTCACCGCCTTGCCGACGCTAGTGACGCGGCCGACAATCTCATGGCCCGGAACGCAGGGGTAGACGGTGGGCATGACGTTCTTCCATTCGTTGCGAACCTGGTGCAGATCGGAGTGGCAGATGCCGCAAAATAGGATCTCGATCTGGACGTCGTGATCGGTTGGATCGCGGCGCGTGATGGTGGTGGAGGCGACCGGCGCCGTCTCTCCGGCAGCGGAATAGGCTTTCGCTTTGTACATAATTTATGCTCCGTGATATTGTTCGTCGCTGACTGGTTCCATCCAGTCGACCACTTTGCCGTCAAGCTTTTCCTGGATGGCGATGTGGGTCATCGCGGTGGTTGGTGCGGCGCCGTGCCAATGTTTTTCACCGGGCGGAATCCAGACCACGTCGCCGGGGCGAATTTCCTCGATCGGCCCGCCCCAGCGCTGCGCGCGTCCGCAACCGGCGGTCACTATCAGGGTCTGGCCCAGCGGATGTGTATGCCATGCGGTACGAGCGCCAGGCTCGAAGGTGACACTGGCCGCTTGAACGAATGCCGGATCGGGCGCCTGAATCAGCGGATCGATACGCACCGTGCCGGTGAACCACTCCGCGGGTCCTTTGCCCGAAGGTTGCGAGCCAATTCTTTTGATGTCCATATCGTTAGTCGTCTCCCTCGGTCAGAGACCAGTCATTTGCTCCAGCCGTTCGGGGTAGCGAGTACCTTGCACCGTGATTTTGGACGCGGCGGCATCGATGTCTTCGAGGTCGGCGGAGGTGAGTTGGACCGAGAGCGCCCCATTGTTCTCATCCATACGATGCAGTTTGGTGGTGCCTGGTATCGGTACCATCCAAGATTTTTGCGCCAGCAGCCAAGCGAGTGCAATCTGAGCCGGTGTCGCGTTCTTTCGTTTCCCGATGCTCGCGAGCAGATCGATCATCGCCTGGTTCGCCTTGAGAGCGTCGGGCGCGAAGCGAGGCAGGGTGCTGCGGAAGTCGGTATTTTCGAACGTCGCGTTTTCGCCGATCTGGCCCGTGAGAAAGCCCTTGCCGAGCGGGCTGTATGGGACAAAGCCGATGCCGAGTTCCTCGATGGTCGGGATCACTTCGGCTTCCGGGCGCCTGAACCATAGCGAGTATTCGCTCTGCAGCGCGGTGATCGGCTGGACCGCATGAGCGCGCCGAATGGTTTGCACGCCGGCTTCCGATAATCCGAAGTGTTTGACCTTTCCCGCATGAATCAGATCCTTCACCGCGCCCGCGACGTCTTCGATGGGAACGTTCGGGTCAACCCGATGCTGATAGAGCAAGTCGATCACATCTGTCTTAAGCCGCTGGAGCGAACCCTCGACGGCTTGTTTGATATGCTCGGGTCGGCTATTCACGGTTAGAGCTCCCGGCCGGTGATCGGCGCCGCCCAGATCGAAGCCAAATTTGGTAGCGATCACCACTTGCTTGCGGAAGGGCGCGAGGGCCTCGCCGACCAGCTCTTCATTCAAGAACGGGCCGTAGACTTCGGCGGTGTCGAAGAACGTGATGCCGCGTTCCACGGCTGTCCGGAGAAGAGCAGTCATCTCCTGCTTGTCTTTGGGCGGGCCGTAAGAAAAGCTCATCCCCATGCAGCCGAGCCCGAGAGCCGAGACTTCGAGGCCGCTTTTTCCAAGTTTTCGCTTTTGCATTGTTGCTCCTTAAACCTCTCACCTCCAGGTTAGAGGAGTCACGATGGTCGGGGCGCCGCGGGAGAATCGTGGCGTGGCGATGATTAGTTTTCGCGCTTTTTCATTAGCGTCCAAAGAATCAGCAGGCACATGACGATTACCAGGATAGATACGTTCAGCAGAACCGCCACAGTCCCTTCCATCCAAGGCGCCGCGCCGCCGGGCATGGAAGCGCGGTGCACAATGAACATCCCTTTTGCGCTCCAGAGGGCGGAAAGCAGAGCTCCCAACCAGTTGGCGTAGAGACCGATCAACGCGCAGTATCGGGCCGCCGTCACCACGCCACCGCGCCCAAGGGAGGGCCAAACCGCAGCCAGTCCGAAGAGCAGCGCGCCTTGCAAGACGCCGATGGTGTGCGCTTCCAATCCTGCGACTGGAGCCTTCGCAAAAAACGGGCTGAAGCCCGAGAGCAAGCCAAGCAATGTCATGATTGCGCCGTGCG
>DATHMO010000257.1:0-15967 GCA_035486995.1 Bryobacteraceae bacterium | reverse complement strand
TCGCTACGGGCAACAGGCGAAAATCACGGAATCGGCCCTGCGGACGCTTGAGAACTACAGCTGGCCGGGCAACGTGCGGCAGTTGCAGCATATGATCGAGCGGCTGGTGATCGTGACACCCCAAGGGCGCATTGATGAAGCTGCGGTGCGCGAAGCCATCGAGCTCACCGAGCCCCGCGATACAGCCAGCGAGAGCCTGGCCGACACCGAAGCCGACCAGATCCGGCGCGTGCTTGCCGCTACAGGCGGCAATAAAAGCCGGGCGGCGAAGATTCTCGGAATCGAACGGAAGACGCTTTACCGTAAGCTGGAACGCATGTCGCTGTAGCAAGGCGCTCCTACTTGCTGAATAAAGAGGCGCCACTGACACGCACCGGATCGAAGAGGCCCATTTGAATCGGCTTGCCCGATCGTTCGCGGTTCCTCTTGGCGCTGCTTTTGGGGCTGCCGTCGTCGGATTCTTGATAAGCTTTGCGATTTTCAGCAACCTCTTCGTCTCGTTGGCTACGAGGCGTTATCCGCAGCACAATTCAATGGCAGGCTTGGGTGCGCTCGTTTACGGCCTGCCCGTTGGCGCAGTGTCCGGGGTGATTTGCGGGGGTGTTGTTTTCTATTGGCTATTGCGCAAAACGAAGCGCGGCGATTGAATTCGCCCGTGTTCGCTCTACCGCAAGCTGGAGCTCATGGCGCTGTAGCTGGCTCCCTCCCGATCGCGGCTCGGAAACGTTCAAAACAAAGCAACTAAGACGCTACCTTTTCACGTTGATCGGGAATATACTTAGGCTGGCTCGACGCACGTACCGGAATCATAGAGGAGGTTATCTATGTTCGAAAGCCTCGACGAGCAGATCAAATTGGACGAGCATAAATCTTCGTCCAACACCGAGCGGGTCATCCGCTGGGCTCTAGGAATCGCAATCGCGCTGATCGTTTTTGGCGCCCTGTATTGGGGCGTTCACGCCATGCAAGGAAGCTAATCGGCAGCTACCAGCTTGGGCTGGGAGCAAGAGCCAATCGCGCGCATGACAGCTTGGACCCGCTGAGGATATTCGGGCAGCGGGTTGTAGAGCTGTAGCTTGCCTTTCACATCCTTGCCTCTGTATCTGCTTGATTTTCCAAGCTGTGCCGCCACGTAATGAATGCCGGCCCGCACCGAAGGGAAGTGTTCCTTGCAGGAGGCCCAGCCGAATACGTTGTTATTCCTATAATCCTTGCCGCCGCTGGATTCAATGATGGAGATGCTCGGCAACAGCCGCCAATCCAGGGCGTTTTGGTCCGCCGCCACTAGAAAATCACTTGCTGAGTCTTTCAACGGACAGTCGCGGTCGCTGAAGAACTTCTTCAGACGGGAAAGCCGCGGGTCGTTCTGGTCAACGGACGGTTGCGCTCGATATGCCTGAACACTGGTGGTGAACGGCGCTGCCAACAATCCGGCAACCAAGAGTACATCCTTCATACGTGAATTTCCTCCCTGAAGCTTGTCTCCAAGCGGAAGGCGCTTGGTTTTTGGAAATCGCTGAAAACGAAAGAGTTAGGTAACTTCTACGAGGTTAGTGCTTTAAAATCAATAAGTTAGCAGGTAGTAAGTTCATATGCAACTCCGTCAGTATAGCATGCCCGGCCGGACGTCAAGGGAAACTAAGCGTGCAAAAGTACTATGCCCGGCGGCGGCTGTATCCGTGACCAACCGTACCCAAGTCCGCCAGCACGGCCAGTAAAAGCCATAGCAAGTTGATACCGGCGATAGGCAGGTGGCTATTGACCATCCACGCATACACCAGAGTCGTGAACGGCAGAAAAAGGAAGCCCAGGATCAAAAGCAGAATGCTCTGAAAGGCCCGGTCCAGATAGTGCGTGAACAGGAACAGAAGCGCTAGGGCTACGCGCGGGAAGGCCAGGATCACGATAAGGAATAGACAGGGCATGAGTCGTCCCCCCTTGGACGCGCGAAGACTAGAGGTGTTTCAGCTGCTGACATCATAACGTAGCGTCTTGCCTAGCCTGATGCGGATTTTTCCGCGGCGATCGGCGCGCCGAAGCGAACGCTGTTTCCGTCCGGATCGCGCACGTAGAGCTCACGATTGCCCCAGGTCTGGTCCACGGGTGCGATGTGAATCCGAACGCTCTTGGCTGCAAATTCGGAGTGGAGCGCGTCCACGTCGTCGCCGCTGAAGAAGACCACGCCGCCCACGACGCCGTCACCAGAGTGCGAGGACAGGTGCAGCACGGCCCCATCGCGCGAGATTCCCATGTAGCATGGATCGCGCTGCGTCGGACCAGCCGGAACCTCAAAATCGAGCCGAAAACCAAGCTGCCCGCAGTAAAACGCCTCCGAGGCGTCTGCGTTAGTCATGTGTAGAACTGGTATAGCGTGTTTGAGCACGGTATTCCTCCTTAGGCGATTGCCCGCAGCCTCCACATTCTGTCAGAAATGATTACCAAAATCGCCGCCCCGGGAGCATCGGCGCCTTATAGGTTCGTCCGGGAGCTAGTTCTCGTCCGGGAGATCCGCGTGATCGATCACCAGCGTCTCGACCATCGACTTCCCAGGTTCCAGCTTCAACCCGAGTTGCTGAATAGCCGTGAAGAAATCGGGTGCATCTGCGGTATCGCCACCCGCGGAGGCTGGAGGCAGGTTCCGGCCGAACTCCGTTCCCAAACGCGCCCATTGCAAATTGAAGTCGAACTTGCCGGAAAGCCCGGTGCGATCGACCACCGGACGGTTGAGCACCACGCGCTGCACGAGAGTAGCGAACTCCGCCATACTCGTGTTCCGCGCCGGGAGGTTGTAAGCCTCAGGAGTCAAGGAGTGAATAAAAAGGGTGTGTCCCTTGTCGGAAGGGGCGGTGCTTTCCTTCAGCTTCAGCGCATTCGATCCGAGAACCAGGTTGTAGACGGCAACTTCCCGCTGCTCGCGATGGAGTTCGAGCTTGAAGCGCTGCGCTAAGAGCTGCTGAAACATGAGCTGGGTTTGTTCGTCGGGAAGCCGCGTTTCGCCGGGCGTGACGGCAACGATATCGTATCGCTTGGCGCTGGCCCAGGCTGGGCCGCCAGAGATCAACTCGGGCGTCACCGTGTACGCGAACGCGATGTCGTCTTTCAGCGTGTGGTTGTTCGCCGTGAAACGATGCGCGCCGACGTACCGGAAGGACATGCCGAGTACGTAGGGATTGCTGGGTTTGATGGTTGAGACTTCGAACTCGGACTGGGCAAAGATGCCAGACGCGGAGATCGCCAGAAAAGCCGCCGCTGCGATTGGCCGGGCCATAATTCGCCGCCTCCTGTGCGCTTGTCGGGAAACTCTTATTTCTAAGTATAGAGGCACGGCAGGTGGCGTGGGTGGGGCCTACGAATAAACATCGCGGCGATGCGCAACGTGCACGACCGTGACGGTTTTGGAGCCGTCGTCGATTAGATAGATAACTCTGTAGTCGCCGATCCGAATGCGCCAATGATCTTTATAGCCCTTCAGCTTTTTGCTACCGGCGGGCCTTGGATCGGATGCCAGACCCAGAATCTTCCGATCAATGCGGGCGAACACAGTGTCGTCGAGCTCGTCTAGCTCCTTTTGCGCCGACGGCTTGATTTCCAGAGAGTACTTAGGCACGCGTGCGAGGGCGCTTTAGGCGATTCGCGCGGTATTGCTCATATGGAATGCCCTTTTCTTTCCGGCGCGATTCAGAGACGAGCCCGTCCCAGAACTCCTCCCAAATGGCCCCGTACTTTTTCAGGTCGATGAGCACGGCCACCTTGCGGCCCTTCTCGTCGGTGACATATTGGATTCCGCTCATGGCCTTATTGTCCCTTACGCGACGCGCCTTAGGGGAGATGCCGGCCCAGCACCAGTTCGGCGACGCTCCAAAAGAGGCAGATTACTGAAGCCAGAGCGATCAGACCACCGGGTTTGCGACGCAGAAGTTTGACCCAAAGTGGATAGGCGGGCAAACAGGACAGGCCGAAGGTCAGCGGAATATATATCCAAGAGATCGACCAAGAGAGCCAGGCTTGAATGCATGAAGCAAGTACAAGAGCGGCAGCGGCGACGTACCGGGATCGAAGCTGGAACTTTTCGTCGCGTCTCAATTCGTCTGGCGACTCTTCGCCGAACATCGGACCGTCGACCGCGGGCGCGATTGCGAACCGCCCTGGAAAGCGGCTCAGTTGGTTGAGTAAATCGAGAGACGCGTTTTCCATCTCCAGATCGAAGGCGCGAAGCCGGCCGGTGAGGTATTGGTAGAACCAGAGTGACAGAAGGCCGACAGCAAGTCCGAACGCAGTGAACGACATCGACGTCGCAAAGTGATCGAAGATATACGCGATTACGCCTGCCCTTTGACCAGCGATTCCCGGAAAGGCATTCGAGAAGGTCGCTACGGTTCCAAAGACTCCCAAGAAGGGCGCGAGCGATGCTATCGTCGCGAGGCTATTCAAGCTTCCCTTCAGCTCCTCATGCACCACCGCCGACGACCGCTTCGACGCCCGGCTCACCGCTTGGAGAATCTCACCCATGTCTCCTTCTTAACCCATCTGAAACACAAATGGAAGCCCCTCGCTCCCTCCGCCGCTACAATAGAACAAGCGATGGTGATCGACGGCATCTATTATGCACTCGCCCTCTCGGCCGGAGGCGCGCTGCTCTGGTATCTTCTCAATCCCGCGTTCGCCGCGCCGCTCTTCCTGCTCGCGTTGTTCTGCCTCTATTTCTTCCGTGATCCGGATCGCACCATCCCCGACGGCGCAGTCGCGGTCTCGCCGGCCGACGGCAAGGTGGTCGGCATCATTGGGGACGGCGCGGAATGCACGCGCATCAGCATTTTCCTGAATGTTTTCGACGTGCACGTCAACCGCGCGCCCATCGCCGGGCAAATCACCAACATCGAATACACCAAGGGCCAGTTCCTGGTCGCCAGCCGCGAGATCGCAAGCTCCCAGAACGAACGAAACACTTTCACCATCGCCGGCGACTCCACCAGCGTCCGATTCGCCCAAATCGCGGGACTCATCGCGCGCCGCATCATCTGCTACAAGAAGACCGGCGACGCCGTGGCGAAAGGCGAACGTGTCGGTCTGATCAAATTTGGCTCGCGGGTCGACGTCTTCCTCGGCCCCGAATGGGACATCAAAGTGCGCACCGGCCAACGCGTAGCCGGAGGGTCCAGCATCCTGGCCCAACGAAGGCTCACATAATGGCGCGCCTCACTTTCAAGGAACGATTCTTCGATGCCCGCCCGCCCTCGCGGCGTCCCCGGCGAGCCGCCTACGCGCTTCCCACACTGTTCACCGCGGGTAATATTTTTCTCGGATTCATCGCGATCATCCGGTCCATCGAAGGCGCGCTGCTCGGCGCAAGCGGACAACTCGGCAATAATCCGCACTTCGAAGTAGCGGCGAAAGCCATCGGCGCGGCAGTGGTGCTGGATGGGCTCGACGGCCGCATCGCCCGCATGACGAACACGGTCAGCGATTTCGGCCGCGAGATGGATTCGCTTGCCGACGTCATTACCTTCGGCATCGCTCCCGCCGTGCTCGCATTCATCTGGGGCGTCGAATTCGTCACGCCCGGCGGATTCCTGATGGACCATCGCGCAGGCTACTTCCTCGCCTTTGTATTTCTGTTGTGCGGAGCCGCGCGACTGGCCCGCTTCAACGTGCAAACCAATCCGGTGCCCAAGAATCCCGGCCGCCCGGATCGCAAGTATTTCGTCGGCCTTCCCATTCCCGCAGGCGCCGCGGCGGTTGCAGCCGTGGTCTACGCCGCCGACAGCGCGCCGCTCGTATGGTGGATCCATTCCGCGCTGTGGCTCGCATTGCTGGCTTTGCTTTCGTTCCTGATGGTCAGCACCTGGCGCTATCCCAGCTTCAAGGAAATCCATCTCAGTGGGCCGCGTTCGCCGCTGACTGTAATATTATTTGGCGTGCTGATCGTATTGATCTGGTATTATTCGCAGCCCGTGCTGCTTGCGCTCGCAGCCTTATATGTAAGCACCGGCATCGTCATTCGCGCCGCGGGCATTATCCGCCGCAGATTTCGTCCTCAACCCCCATCGCCCCAACCGGAGCATCAAACCAGCTAAATGCACTCACATCGAAGCAGTCAGCGAGCCACCATTGCGATCGTAGGCGGTGAATCGCTTCTCGGCAAAGAAATTCATGAGCTTCTGGAATCCCGCAAGGCCCCGGCGAATATTGAGCTGGTAGCCGCGTTGGAAGTGGAAGCCCCGGGGAAAAGCGCGGGCGCTCTGCTGGCGCGAGGACTCGACGAGCCGCTAGTGATGGCGTCCATCGAATTGGCCGATCTGGGCTCGGCGCGCGTGGTTGTTTTGGCCGGCTCCAAGGCATCCAGCGAGAAGGCATACCAGAAAATTCGTGCTGCGAAACCGGCGCCCACCGTCGTGGACGTCAGCGGCGGACTGGAAGATTTGGCCGAGGCGCGACTGCGTGCACCGATGGTGGAGCCTCCTGGCTTCGATGCCAAGGGTGCGATTCAGACGATCGCGCATCCCGCTGCCATCACCCTAGCGCTGCTGATCACGCATCTCCAGAAGGCCGGGGCGATCCGCCGTTCGGTGGTCGAAGTTTTCGAACCCGTGAGCGAGCGCGGCCAAGCCGGAATCGAAGAGCTGCAAAAGCAAGCCGTCGCGCTGTTGTCCTTCAAGCCACTGCCCAAGGACGTGTTCGACGCTCAGATCAGCTTCAATATGCTGTCGCAGTATGGCTCCGACGCGTCGCTTTCACTCGACACGATCGAGCAGAAGATTGACCGTCACCTGGCCAGTCTGCTGGCTTCGAGCGGAGCCGCCATGCCCTCGCTGCGTCTGATCCAGGCGCCGGTGTTCCACGGTTACAGCATTTCGGCGTGGATCGAATTCGACCAGAACCCCGGAATGGACGCCATCTTCCAGGCGCTGGCGTCGAGCAACATCGACGTTCGCACCGCCGATCATGAGCCGCCCACCAACGTCGGCGTGGCTGGGCAAGGGGGCATCACGGTGGGAACCATCACGCAGGATCGCAATCAGCCGCGCGCCTGGTGGTTTTGGGTGGTGGCGGACAATCTGCAAATCGCGGCGGAAAACACCTGGGAGGTTGTCCGTGAGTATTTGGAATAAGCCGGGCAGCGCCTTTGCTATCGCCTGCCTGGCTCTCGGTTCATTTGGGTTGGGTTCCTGCGGCTATCACGTGGCGGGCTCGGCTGACCTGGTGCCGAAGGACGTCCACACCATCGCAATCCCGCCGTTTGCCAACGGAAGTGTCAAGTACAAACTCAGCGATCTGCTTCCGGAAGCCATCAGCCGCGAATTCATCACTCGCACGCGCTACCGGCTCGTCAACGATCCCATGCAGGCCGACGCGGTGCTGCGCGGCGCAGTGGTGGCCTACGTCGCTTATCCCATCACCATCGATCAAGTGACCGGCCGCACCAGCGGCCTGCAAATCAACGTGAATCTCAACGTGAGCCTGGTGGAACGCGCCTCGGGCAAAGTCATTTACGCGCAGCCCAATATGCAGGTCCACCAGCGCTACGAGGTGTCCACCACCAGCGACAACCAGTACTTCGATGAAAGCGGCGCTGGGCTCCAACGTCTGAGCCGCGATGTGGCGCGCGATCTGGTCACGTCCATCCTCGATAATTTCTAGGTCTGGAGGAACTCTTGAGCCCCGATCAATTTCTGCAGCGAATCCAAAAGTCGCCGCCCGCGCCGGTCTACCTGTTTCTTGGGCCGGAAGTATATCAGTTGAGCGCTTGCCGCCGGGCTCTGGTCGACAAGGTTCTCGCGCCCGAAGACCGCGAAAACGGCCTCAGCCGGCACGATCTGGAGGAGACCACGCTGGCCACGGTGTTGGACGATGCGCGCTCGTTGTCGTTGTTCGCGCCCAATCGCGTGGTGTGGGTTTCGGGCGCCGAGAGCGCATTGCCGCGGGGCCGGGCTGTGAGCGACGACGAAAACGCCGCGATGGCCGATCTGGCGGCTTACTTGAAGCATCCGAATTCGCCGGGCTGTGTGCTGGTGTTTGAAGCCAGCCGTTACGATTTCGAAGGTGAAGACCGCGCCAGGATCGAGCGCGTCCAGAAGTTCTATGCCGCCATTCCCGAGGTTGTCGAGCTGCGGCCGTACACGCTTGAGTCCGCGCGGCGCCTGGCGCAGGATCTTGCGAAAGAAGCTGGCCTCGAGATCGGGCTGTCCGAAATCGGGTTGCTGGTAGAAACGCTCGCCGCAGACGCCGGCCGCATCGCGAGCGAAATCGAAAAGCTGCGCCTGTACACCGGCGGCAAGCGCAAGGTCACGGCCGACGATATCCTGCGGCTGGTCCCCAACGCGCAGGCGTCCACGATTTTCGCGCTGGTGGGTGCGCTCGGCCGGGGCGATCGCAAACGCTCTCTCGACAGCCTGGACACGCTGTTGCGCGAGGGCGAATATTTGCCGTTAGCTCTCACGTTCCTCGCCACGCAGTTTCGCCTGGCCATGGCCGCGCGCGAATCCGGCCTTAAAACCTCGCAGCAGATTCAAGCGCATTTCACGAAACTTGGCATTCGTATCTGGCGCGATCGCGCCGATCAGGTGCAGCAGACCGTCAGCGCTTTTCCGAACGAGAAACTGGCGCGCGCTATCGAAAAGGTATTTTGGGCCGACAAGGCCCTCAGAGACACGCGTCCCGACGATCGCGTGGTGATGGAAGAGTTGGTGCTGAGCCTGACGAACTAACTGGCCAGCGCTTTGAGCCTGGCCTGAATCCGGCTCTTGTAGCGCGCTGCAGTGTTCTTCTTGATGATGCCCCAGCGAGCCGAGCGGTCAATTAGCGAAAATGTTGCGGGCAGTACAGCTTCCGCGCCCTTGGCGTCTTTGTGCTCGATCAGCCGCCGCACCGAACGAATCTGGTGACGAAGCCGCGATTTGCGGAGCCGATTGACGATCGTCTTCCGCTTGGTCTGGCGCATGCGCTTCAGCGCTGAATAAGTATTAGCCATTCTGGTACAGATATCAGGATACCCCAGGCGCATCCCCGAACTCAACGCGATCTAACCTTGAAAACCCGGCCATATGCGGTCATCGGTCAAAATCAGACCATGGCTGGTTGACGCAAAGTACAGAATATAAAGACGTTCACCTTGGACCGGCAACTGCCCTCTCGACCGGCATGAAAACAATGATGCCCCGTTTCTTCCATGCCGCCGTGCTCGGCGCCGCGCTTCTGGCCCCGATGGCCCTGGCGCCAACGGCGTTGCGAGCCGAAGATCATCAAGCGCGCACCTACCACGACAAGCAACACAATGACGATCACCAATGGAATAAGCATGAAGATCGAGCGTATCGCATGTACGCTAAAGAGAACCATCGCAAATATCGTGATTTTTCCAGGCTCAACGAAAACGATCAGCAGGCATATTGGGGCTGGCGTCACGAACATTCCGACGCGCTGTTGAAGATCGACATCCGCTAGTCTGCTTGGGCGCGACTCGCCGCGACGTATTGTCGTGAGATGATACGCTTCGCATATGCCGGCGCATTTGGCGCACTGGATCGGAACCATCGGCGAATTGCTGAACTTCATCGGGGCGCTGATCCTGGCGCGAGATTGTTCCTTCGGCGCAAGGAAGCTTCGGAAATCAAGCGCTTGGACCGGCTCGGGCAGTGGGGCCGAAAGCACGGTCTTTCCGCGGAATACGAGCATGTCTCCGTGGGCGGCCCCGAGTTCACCGACAAAGTTCGGGGGCGGCGTGCCATTCGCCTGGGCTACTGGGGAATCGGGTTCATGGCCCTGGGCTTCTTGTCCTTGGCAGCATACCATCTGATCGCTATCTACCACGGAGAGTGAGAGTTGCAAGCCAGGAACCAGACCGCGTGCAAAATTGCTCATGACAAGAAAATCGGAAAATCGGATAATCTTACCAGGAAGAAGGTTATTTCCAATGCGCCCTGTTACGACTAAGATCGTCGGTAAGTTTCAGGTGACGGTCCCCCCCGAAATCCGCGAGATCTTCGATCTCAAAGAAGGCGATCTCTTGGAGTGGAGTTTCGATGAAGCCACTGCTCAAATCCGTGTGATTGCCAAGCGGGCCCAGTTGATCACTCCGCGCCTGTTGGAGTTGGTAGAAGAATCGAAGGCGGCTCGTCGTCAAGAGCTTGCGGCGGCAGCTCCACGAGCAGCAACATCGCGTTGAAAAGGCTCCCCCGATTAGTCCCGAACTCTTGTCAGGGCCAGGTGGCTACTGTCATCCAGTCGCTGGAATGGGACTGCGAATTCAAGCCCGATCCCGAACAGTACATCATCGAGATCTCCGAACATGTCACTGCGTGTGAACACGTCGAAGGCTGGGGCTGGAGCCTCTTCTGGTATCGCGAAGGTGATGTCATCTTCGTCCAGGCCGCCCCTTCTGTCCGCGTTACGCTGAAGCCCAAACACCCCGTCAAATAGCTGCCAAATACGAATCTTGACATTCCTCTCTTGATTTCACATAATGTCTATCGAGTTAGTATAGAACAGAGCCGGAGACATCCTTGTGAACAATCGAACCCTCTTCATTGCCGCCCTCGCCCTGTCCACGGCTGCTTTTCTTGCCAGTTGCGCCTCGAAAACCGAAGCCAACGGCGGCGCGCCTCCAGTGCATTTGCTCAATGTCTCCTACGACCCCACGCGCGAACTCTACCAGGAGTTCAACAAAGCTTTTGCCGATGATTGGAAGCAGAAGACCGGCCAAACCGTGACCATCGAACAGTCGCACGGCGGGTCCGGCAAACAGGCTCGGTCCGTCATCGATGGCCTGCAGGCCGACGTCGTCACGCTTGGCCTTGCCTCCGACATTGACGCCATCGCCGACAAAGCTCATGCCATCAACCCCGGCTGGGAAACGCGTTTGCCGAACAATGCCACACCATATACGTCGACTATCGTCTTCCTCGTTCGCAAGGGCAATCCCAAAGGCATTCACGACTGGCCGGATGTCATCCGCAAAGGCGTCAGCGTCATAACGCCGAATCCCAAGACGTCCAGTGGCGCTCGCTGGAACTATCTCGCCGCTTGGGGCTATGCCTGGAACAACTCCGGACACGACGAAACGAAGACCCGCGCGTTCATCGCAGCGCTCTACAAAAACGTTCCGGTGCTGGATTCGGGCGCGCGCGGTTCCACCACCACGTTTGTCGAACGCGGCTTGGGCGACGTTCTGCTCTCGTGGGAAAACGAGGCGCACCTGGCGCTCAAGGAATTCGGCGCGGACAAATTCGAGATCGTAAATCCGTCGTCCAGCATTCTGGCCGAACCCCCTGTGGCGGTGGTTGACAAGTACGTCGATCAGCACGGAACGCGCGCCGTGGCCGAGGCCTATCTCAAATTCCTGTACTCGGATTCTGGCCAGGACATCGCCGCCAAGAATTTCTACCGGCCGCGCAATCCGGCTACGCTCGCCAAATACAAGAGCCAATTTCCCGACATACAGCTCTTCACCATCACCGATGTCGCCGGGCCGTGGAAGGAAGTGCAGCCGAAGCATTTCGCCGATCACGGAATCTTCGATCAGCTGTACCAGCCCCAAACCTAGGCGCGAACCATCATGCCCAGGCTCCGCCCACACAGCGTTATCCCAGGCTTTGGCCTCACGCTTGGTTACACGCTGTCGTATCTCAGCCTGATCGTACTGATCCCGCTCACGGCGCTGGCACTCAAGGGAGCCGTGCAGCCGTGGGCGCAATTCCGCGAAGCAGTTTTCGATCCGCGCACTCTCGCCGCCTGGCGCCTGACTTTCGGAACCGCGTTCATTGCATCGGTGATCAACGCGTTCTTCGGACTGATCGTGGCCTGGACACTGGTGCGCTACGATTTTCCCGGCCGGCGGATTCTGGACGCCCTCATCGACGTTCCGTTCGCACTGCCGACCGCAGTTTCGGGCATCGCGCTTACCGCCATTTATTCGCAAAACGGATGGATGGGTCGCTGGCTACAGCCGCTCGGGATCAAGGCGGCATTCTCCCCGCTCGGAATCGTGATCGCGCTCACTTTTATCGGACTCCCGTTCATTGTTCGAACCGTGCAGCCGGCCGTCGAGGATCTTGATCCCGCAATCGAGGAAGCTGCGGCGTTGCTCGGCGCCAGCCGCGTGACCACGCTCGCCCGCGTCATCTTTCCTGCGTTACAGCCAGCGCTCATCGCGGGTTTCGTGACGGCTTTCGCGCGCTCGCTCGGCGAATATGGATCCGTGATCTTCATCTCAGGCAACATGCCGATGAAAACCGAAATCGCGTCGCTCCTGATTGTCACCAAGCTCGAGGAATTCGATTATTCGGGCGCCGCCGCCATCGCTCTATTGATGCTGGTGAGTTCGTTCTTGCTTCTGTTGCTGGTAAACGTCGGGCAATGGTGGTCGACGCGCCACCTGCGGAGAGTGGCCTGATGTCTTTTCATCCGCACACCGAACCGAAATGGATGCGGACGGCCTTCATCGGCGCTTCGATCGTGTTTGTGGGAGTGCTCATCCTGCTGCCGGTGATTTCGGTTTTCACCGAAGCGTTCCGCAAAGGCGTTTCGTTCTACCTGGCCAGCATTTCGGATCCGCTCGCGATGTCAGCTTTGCGCCTCACGCTGATCACCGCCGGGGTAACGCTTGCAGCCAATCTCGTCTTCGGACTCGCGGCATCTTGGGTGATCGCAAAATTCAGCTTTCCCGGCAGGAACGTCCTGCTCTCCCTCATCGATCTGCCGTTCGCCGTTTCGCCTGTCATCTCGGGCCTGGTTTTCGTGCTCCTGTTCGGCGCGCAAGGATGGTTCGGTGATTCGCTCTCGCGCCACGGCCTGCAAATCATCTTCGCGACGCCCGGCGTCATCCTCGCCACCATCTTCGTGACCTTCCCGTTTATTGCCCGCGAGTTGATCCCGCTAATGCAGGAACAAGGCGCCGAAGAAGAAGAGGCTGCGGTTCTGCTCGGCGCGAGCGGCTGGCAAATCTTCCGCCGCGTCACGCTGCCGAATATCCGCTGGGCTCTGGTCTATGGAGTGGTGCTGGCAAATGCCCGCGCGATGGGCGAATTCGGCGCCGTATCGGTGGTCTCGGGCCACATCCGCGGACGCACCAATACCCTGCCCCTGCATGTTGAGATTCTTTACAACGAATACAACTTCTCGGCGGCGTTCGCGGTCGCGAGTCTTCTGGCGCTGCTCGCGCTGGTGACGCTCCTGGCAAAAGCGGCGCTCGAATGGCGCATCCGGGCGGAAGAGCGTCCCGCGGTGATGGAGGAATAGCCATGGCCATCGAAGCACGCCACGTCAGCAAATCGTTCGCGAACTACGTCGCACTGCGTGACGTCGGGCTCGAGGTCAACGATGGCGAGTTGATGGCGCTGCTCGGCCCATCCGGATCCGGAAAAACCACGCTGCTGCGCATCATCGCCGGCCTCGACACGCCCGATCCGAATTCGGAAACCGTAGTGACCGTCGATGGCCAGGACATCCTGGATCGCTCCGCCAGCGAGCGCCGCGTCGGATTCGTGTTCCAGCACTACGCGCTGTTCCGCCACATGACCGTGTTCGAGAACATCGCTTTTGGACTGCGCGTCCGTCCCCGCAAGCTGCGCCCGCGCGAACCGGAGCTGCGCCGCCGCGTGAACGAGCTGCTCGATCTGATTCAGCTCGGCCGCTGGGCCCACCATTATCCGTCGCAACTCTCGGGAGGCCAACGGCAACGGGTGGCTTTGGCGCGAGCTCTCGCCATCGAACCTAGCGTGCTGCTGCTCGACGAGCCGTTCGGCGCGCTGGATGCCAAGGTTCGCCAGGAACTGCGCCGGTGGCTGCGCGCACTGCACGCGAAAATTCCAGTCACCAGCGTTTTGGTCACGCACGATCAAGAGGAAGCCCTCGAAGTGGCCGATCGCGTCGTCATCATGAACCAGGGGCGCATCGAACAGACCGGCACACCGGACGAAGTCTTCCATCACCCGGCCTCCGAATTCGTGGTCACCTTCCTCGGCAACGTTAATCTGTTTCACGGCCGCAGTGAAGCCAACGGACAGGCCGCCCGCATGTTTGTACGTCCGTATGAGCTCGAGATCGAACGGAATCCCTCGAACGTGTCGTCGGTCGCCGCGCGGATCCAGCGCATACAGTCCGCCGGACCCATGGTGCGCGTGGAACTGACCAGCGATCAATACGAGGCGATCACCGCCGAACTTACCCACGACCGGTTTCGCGACCTTTCCATCAAGACGGGCGAAACGGTTTTCGTGAAGGTCCGCGACGCCCGGGTGTTCCAGGCCGCAAATATTTGACCAGGCGGCAAGATTCCCCTTGCTCATACTGAAGTAACTTGATAGACTTACTTCTAAATGCCTAGACTGCATGATTCCAGACTGCTTACTGCAAGCACCCTACTTTTCCTATTCGGTGGCAGCCTCCCGGTTTTCGCCCAGGACGACGTCACTACGCAAAACGGGGCCAGCGGCTATAACGGGGCGTTCATCACCGGTCCAGCTTCTAACCCGTTGAGTTTCCTGAACGGCCCGGCCTTCCGCACCACCGGACAGAGCGCTTCCTACGACTTTCCGGACTTCGCGCCCATGAGCAAACTGGATGAGGAACTGCCTTCCTGGATCGGCTTTGGTCTAGAAGAGCGCCTCCGCTGGGAGGGTATGGAAAATCAAGGTTTCAAGCCCGTCGACGACAATTACCTACTGAACCGCTGGCGTTTCCTGATGCAGATCAAGCCCACCAGTTGGCTTCGTTTTGTCGGCCAGATGCAGGACGCTCGGGCCTGGTATCAAATGCCGCCCCTGCAGCCACCCAACACGAATCGCTTCGATCTGAAGCTGGCTTACGCCGAATTTGGCGACCCGGAACATCAATGGATTAGCGTCCGAGTTGGCCGCCAGTTGATCAATTACAACAACACTATCATCGCGAATTCGGAATGGCGCGATCAGGGCCGCTCCTACGACGCCGTGGTCACGAATCTGCATATCGACCGCGTTCACCTGGGCATTTTCGCCGCGTCGGCCGTAGTTCCGTTGGACGAGGGCATCAGCCATCATCAGGAAGGCAACAACATCTATGGTATGTACGGCGGCATCGACAACCTCATTCTGCCGACGTCCAGTTTCGAACCGTTCGTCCTATGGCGAGTGGATACCAGTGTAGCGACGGAACCTGACGCGATATCCAAAGCCAAGACCGGCCATGAAAGCGAACAGGCGTATGGAATTCGCTGGAAGGGCCTGGCATTCAACAATTTCGACTACTCCATCGAAGGCATTCGCGAAGGCGGAACGGATGGCACCAACAACATTCAGGCCTGGGGCACCACCGACGGTCTCGCCTACCGCTTCTCACAGATGTACTGGAGGCCGCGCGTGTTCAGCCAGTACGACTACGCTTCCGGCGACAAGAATTCCAAAGACGGCATCCATGGGACTTTCGACACCATGTACCCCACCGCGCACGACCGTTTCGGTATCAGCGATCAATTCGGCTGGGAGAACATCAAGGCGGTTCGCGCCGGCGTCACCATTGAGCCTCATCGCCGCTGGACCGTGACGGGCCAATGGCTGGATTTCTGGCTGGCGAGCGCGACCGATTCGCTCTACAACACCTCAGGCGGCTCCATCGTTCGCAATACGGCCGGGACCGCCGGCACGCACATCGGCAACGAACTGGACGCCTACACCTGGTATGAAATCAACCGGCACGTGAACTTTGGATTCGGAGTCGCGCACATCTTTCCCGGCCAATACCTGAACATGATGACGAAAGGGCCAAACTTCACGTACCCCTACTTCGCGCTGAACTTCAAGGACGCGGGGAGCACGCACTAACCGCGCCGCGGAACGCAATTCGGTTCCAATCCGTAATCCGCGATCCGCTGCCGTGTTCGGCGTGCCTCCGACACGGCCAACCGCCCGCTTTGACGCTAAAGCTTTCCCCCTAGATTCCGATAGTACAGTCGAGTGCCCTTGACCGAGATATCGCCGGAACTGGCGGACGCCGC
>DATHMO010000256.1:0-14068 GCA_035486995.1 Bryobacteraceae bacterium | reverse complement strand
TCCGATGGCGCCGCTCTCGTCACCGCCGGCGGACTGCTTTTCCAGGGCGATTTGAATCGCCGCTTCCGCGCCTACGACGCCGCGACCGGCAAGCAGCTGTGGGAATCGATTCTGGGCGGCTCGATTTCGGTGAGCACTATCACTTACGCGGTGAACGGCAAACAGTACGTGGCCGTCATGACGGGCAACGGGCTTCTGGACGGCATTTTGCTTGGTGAGACGCCGGAGTTGCACCCGCCGCGCGGAATTAACGGAATCTACGCCTTCGCGTTGCCGTAAGTTTACGCCGGCGCGTCCGCACCGCCCCACAAGTTCATCGTGGTGAGTTCTTCGCGTCCGCACGCCTTCAAATACAGGAACAATTGCGTCCGATACGCCGCGTGACCGCTGACAACCAGGAAGACGATGTGCGAACCGCGGCTCGCTTTTGCGCCGAAGAACTCGACTTCGCCTCGGAAATCGGCATCCGTCCACCCGCTCAACAAACGCGAATATTCATCGGATTGCTTCTCAATGGCAGCCACAGCCTGTTCGAAGTTCCTCGCCTTTGCTGCCGCGTCCGCCGGGCCCCACACAGCCATGTCGAATGTTCCGGCCTTGATAAGAGTCACCAGAGTGGGACCCATCATACTCATGTACCGCAGCAGTTCCAGAATGCTGCGCTGTTTCGGCGCTGGGCGGTAATCCACGTTGGCTTTGTCCACCTTCCCCGCCAGATGCACCAGGATGCGGGCTTCGTTCTGAAGCGCCGCGATTAGTTCTTCTTTCGTTAGGACCATGCTGGATTATCGCTCGCCCGGCGAATTTGCCGCATGATTTCGTCGGCCGAAAGTCCGCTGCGAAATTTGTCGCGCATGCGATCAACGATGGTTTGGTACTTCAGCCAGGTTTTTACCGTTTGTTCCGTGCGCTGGATCGTTCCGTCCGCGCCGAGCACCAGCATCTCGGTTTCATCGGTGCGAAAATCGCCGTCCACCTGTCCCTTCCTCCCGCAAACAAGAATGGTCTGAGCGGGCGCCGACCCGCGGGATGTATGGCTGAACGTCACATAGGAATCGCCCAGATCGATTTCGCGGCAAAAGTATCGGACCAGTGTTTTTCCGCCATCGTCGCGAGTGAATTCAACCGAGCTTTCCAGTTCGTAGCCGTGCGGAATGTCCCGGCAGGCCATGTCCAGGAGGCGCGGCGAATTGTTTATGCTCATTCGCATATCCACGGCCGACCGAACAACGCCGAAAAGATCGAGCAGCGTGATATTCGTGTCTTCGAGCAGTGCGGCCAACTCATCGCCGTAGCGGGCGCGCCACCAGCGCGGATAGCACCGCGTGAGCCACTGCGCCAATCGCCTCACGCGTGTTTTAGCCTCTTCAAACCGGTTCTAACAATCTGATTGAGACCCGAGAGTTGTTCTTCCAGGTACCGGCGTCCGTCGGCGCTCAATGTATACGGCTGGCGCCGATCATCCGTGGATTTCACCGGCCGAATCCAACCGCGCTGTTCCAGACGCGTGATCGCGCCATACAAAGTTCCTGGACCGATCCGAAGACCCGCAAACTGCCGGATGTCTTCCATGATGGCGTAGCCGTGTTTGTCGCCTTCGGCCAAGCTGGCCAGAACGAGCAGATTCGGATCAGACATATCTATTACGTGACACGTAGTATCGTGACATGGAATAACGCGGCCGTCAAGAGACTTCGAGCGCTTGAGTCCACGCTGATCCCACCGGATGCTAGAATTGAGTTCGGTCCGCATGGAACGCGCAGGCAAGATCCTCGCCAAAATCAAGAATAGCGATACGATTTCACCGGAAGATCTGGCGCGCGCCGCGTGGCTGGCTACGGTGGGCAAACGTATCGCCGCCAAGGCCTCGCCCAAGGCGCTGGTGCGCGGATCTTTGATCGTTGAAGTGGAAGACGCCATCTGGCAGAAACAGCTTTTTCACCTGCGCTATGACATCCTGGCGAAGCTCACCTCGGTGATCGGTTCAGGTGTTGTGACTGGACTGGAGTTTCGCATCGCGACGCCCCGGCGCCCGCCGCAAACCGCGCAAAGTCACAGTGAGACCGCACCCGTCGACGAAGCCAACAGTATCGAAGATCCGGTTTTTCGCATCCTATATAGGCAAGCTCGCCAAAGAGCATCCAAGAAAGCGGCGACGGCGTGAAGATTACTGAAACCGAGGTCCGCTACGTGGCTGACCTCGCGAATCTGAAACTGAGCGATACCGAGATCGCGCGCCTCGCCAAAGATATGGACGAGATTCTGACGCACATGGACGCCCTCAACGAACTCGACACGTCCGCCGTCGAGCCCATGACGCAGGTTCTTTATCAAAGTGATGAGACGGCCACGCTGCGCGCCGACGAAATTATCCCGCCCATCGGCAATGAAGCCGCTCTTGCAAACGCTGCGCTGGCTGGCGCGGGCTATTACAAAGTGCCGAAGGTGATCGAACGGTGACCGAAGTCGCATCTCTCACGATCGAGCAAGTCCAGTCCGGTCTTGCCGCGCGCCGGTTTAGCGCGGTCGAGTTGGCCCAATCCGCACTCTCATTCGCGCAAGCCGAAAATCCGAAGACCAACGCCTATCTCCACTTTTCCACCGATCGTGCGCTGGCTGCCGCCGAACGCGTCGACAAGAAAATGGCCGCGGGCGAAAATGCAGGGCCGCTCGCCGGCGTACCGCTCGCTGTGAAGGACGTCATCGTTACCAAGGGTGTCCGCACGACTTGCGGATCGCGCCTTCTTGAGAAATACATTCCGCCCTACGACGCCACGGCCGTGAAGCGCCTCGAACAGGCCGGCGCCGTGATTCTGGGAAAAACTAACTGCGACGAGTTCGCAATGGGATCGTCGAATGAGAATTCGGCGTTCGGACCGGTTCGGAACCCAGTAGCGCTCGATCGCGTGCCCGGTGGTTCGAGCGGCGGATCGGCTGCAGCGGTGGCGCAAGGAACAGCCGTGGTCGCGCTGGGATCGGATACAGGGGGATCAGTTCGACAACCCGCTTCCTTTTGCGGCATCGTTGGCGTGACGCCCACATACGGACGCGTATCGCGCTATGGCCTGGTCGCGTTCGCCAGTTCGCTCGATCACATCGGTCCCTTTGGAAGAACGGTGCGCGACGCTGCGCTCTTGCTTGAGACCATCGCAGGACGCGACGAGTGTGACGCCACTTCCGCTTTCGCGCCTGTTCCCAGCTACACGGCACAACTCGACGGCAAGGTCGCTGGCTTGAAAATCGGACTGCCGCGCGAATACTTCGAAGGGCTCGCGAGTGAGTCGGGCGATCTGATCCACAAAGGAATCGATGCGTTGAAGAAGCTCGGCTGCGAAGTGCGCGAGATCAGCCTGCCCGCAACGAAATACGCCGTGCCTTGCTACTACATCATCGCGACGGCCGAGGCCAGTTCCAACCTGGCGCGTTACGATGGCGTGCGATACACCTCGCGCGCCAACGAGGAAACGCTCAGCGGGATGTATCGCGCCACACGAGGCGAGGGCTTCGGCGCCGAATGCAAACGCCGAATCATGCTTGGAACCTACGTCCTCAGCCACGGCTACTACGACGCTTATTACTTGAAAGCGCAAAAGGTGCGCGCGCTTATCGCGGAGGATTTCCGCAAAGCCTTTACTGAGGTGGACGCGATCGTCACGCCCGTCTCGCCGTCGCCCGCGTTCAAAATCGGCGAAAAGATTGACGATCCGCTGGAAATGTATCTGTCCGATATCTACACCATTACGGGCGACCTGGCGGGCATCCCCTGCATGAGCGTGCCGTGCGGAAAAACATCCGAAGGTCTGCCGGTGGGCATGCAGATCCTTACAAAACATTTCGACGAAACAACTATGTTCCGCATTGCGGACGCTTTTGAAAAGGCTGGCGGTTTCGCCGGCTCAAATTGACAAATCGAGAGGAGAAACACTGTGGCATTCACCGTTCCCCCGCTTCCTTACGCGTTCGACGCGCTGGAGCCTTATATCGACAAGCAGACCATGGAGATTCACCACGACAAACATCATGGCGCTTACGTGACGAATTTGAACAAGGCGCTCGAATCGGCGCCGGATTTGCAGAGCAAGACGGTGGAGGAGCTGCTCGCGAACAACCTCGCGATCGTGCCAGACCCCATTAAAACTGCGGTCCGCAACAATGGCGGCGGCCACAGCAATCATTCGATGTTTTGGCAGATTCTCGCTCCGAGCGCCGGCGGCAGTCCGTCGGGCCACATCGCCACGGCGATCAACTCCGCATTCGGTAGCTTCGATACGTTCAAGGAGAAATTCGGCGCCGCGGCAACAGGACGCTTCGGTTCCGGCTGGGCCTGGCTGATCAAGAAGGGTTCAGGCGTCGAGATTATTTCGACAGCCAATCAGGACAGCCCGGTGATGGACGGGCACTATCCGATCCTCGGCCTGGATGTTTGGGAGCACGCCTACTATCTGAAGTATCAGAACCGGCGCCCCGAATACATCGCGGCGTGGTGGAGCGTGGTGAACTGGCCGGAGATTGAGAAGCGGTTCAATTCGGCTAAATAAACGCGATCGGGCTGGCTCAGCCGACCCGGTTGTTGATACGCGTTCATTATCAAAAATACCTTAGTACTACCGAAGCATCGCGCCCGTTCCGATCATCAGGATATGGATCTCCGGACAACAGGTGCGTGGCTCGGTGCTTCGCTCTTCGTCTGCCAGTTGGTTCTCACGCAGGCCCAGGTCGTTACCGAAACCAAATGGGTCGACAACTGGGAGGAAAAAGGCGCTCCGCGCGAGCAGCTCCGCAAGATCAACGGGCGCTGGTGGAGTCAGGATAATCGCGAGGTCCAACCTCCCGGCAATGGCGGCGGCTTTTGGACGCTCGATTCAAAACCCGGCACTTGTCAGTTCTTTCACCACCGGCCGTTGCAGCTCGCGCGCGCCGAGTCGCTCCACCTATTCATGAGCCCGCAGGAAGTGGAAGCAGTGCTGGGCAAGCCCAATCGCACCTTGGGACGAGATGACCGGCCTGGCTTCTGGTGGTACTACGCCGCCGACGGAACCAAGCTCAGCGTCCGCTTTATGGGCGAGGACGGGCTCGGCGAAGCGAAGTACGAATATCTCCACGGAAGTTCCCGGTCCGTGGCATCTGTCGCGAGCGATCTGGGCGGCCGGGATATTTACAAGGTCATGTCGGACCGCGCGTGGAAACGAACCCAGGAACAGCAAGCCATCAAGATGAGCGACTTCGGTGCAGCCCACGGGGGCCACGGGACGCAACCGAGCGTCGTTATCGTTGGCGCCGTCCCAGTCGCACCTTCCGACCCAGCGCCACCCAAGCGAATCGTCTCGCCCGAAGCCCTCGCCGCGATCGCGGTGGGCGCCAATCGTGAAGATGTCTTAAGCCGCCTGGGCGAGCCGAGCTCTCGCTTCGCGATCACGGATGACGATGGCACGCGCGAGTCCTTTACTTACGACCTCGCGAGCGGCGCGACGGTCGAGATTCGTCTCCTCGCCGGAAAGGTGACCAAGGTGCCCTAGCCCTGGCGCACAAATTATGCAGCCGATCACGATCATCACCGCTGGGATCTTCTTCGTAGTTCTGTACCTCCGCTTCCAAAGCCGGCCCAAGGATGGTCCGCGCCGCAGCAAAACGCAAAAGAGCAAGATGGTGAAAGTCTTGGTGGCGGCAATCGTGGTATGGCTGGCCGTCAGCTATTCAATGCAACATACGATTGGCAAGATGGATGGAACCGATCACGAGCCATCGTTCATGGAACGGGCGGTCTCATTTCTTTCAAGCCACCTGTAGCAGGCTACTGCGGAGTCCGCGATGCAGCATCCGGAGGCGCTGCTGCAGACCGACCCGCAGACGGCTGGAGCAGGGTGGAAATGATTCTATCCAGCCGCTTGGCCAGATCCCATGGCTGGAACGGCTTGACCACGTAATCGTTCGCTCCAGATTCGAATCCCTTCGTGATATCACTTTCCTGGTTCCGTGCCGTTAGCAACAGCACGGGTATCGCCTCCGTGGCGGGATTGTTCCGGAGCTTCTTCAGGATCTCAAAACCATCGACATCAACGATGTTCACATCCAGGACGATCGCGTCCGGCCGATGCTGGCGAGCGGCGTCCAACGCTTGTTTCCCGTTGCGGGCAACGTCGCAGTCCATTCCGAAATGCTTTAAAGTCTCGGTCACCAGGGAAACCAGGTCCGGATCGTCATCGGCTACCAGAACTCGGGGGCGTCTTTTTTGCACACGGGATGATGTCTCCACTGGTTGCAAAGGCCCGGTTCTCGCGATGAGCCGGTGGGCTCGTATGAGAAGCTCTTCGGCCTCCCAAGGGCCAATTACCAAATCGCAGCCGCGCAATGGCAGCTTCGAGAGTGATTCCAAGGATCCGCGGGAGCCTATAAATACCGCGGGAACGTACCACTTCGGCCGGCGTAGCGCGGCTTGAGCCGACAGCGCACATTCGTTTATGATGACTGCACCGTAAGCTTTTTGATCTGCGATAGATTCGCCATCCATCTGCTCAATCGATACCTGAACATTCGCGCGCCTCGCCGCGGATCGTATCCGGTTCGCCTCCTGCTCGGAGAAATTGACCAGCCCCAACCGTACACCCATCAGCCCCTTAAGCAACTCGATCGGAAGTTCCAGTTCGGTACGGGCCGCGGCATAGAATCGGCGGCGCGCTGTTTCGGTGGCTCTCCGCATGTCGGTGGATGCCAAGCCTTTTGAGGCAAGAAGGGCTTCCAGGCCGCGCGCGTACTTGGCGATTTCGGGAAACCCCAATGTTCCTCCCACCGTCGCCCAACGATGCACCATCCTATGCATTAGGCTACTGGCGCTTCCGGCGCTTGATTCGAGCATCTTCAGCACCCCGTCGCACTGCTCCACGCCTTTCGCGATGAAGTCGTTTCGGATCTCGGCCAGGACGTCGCCATTATCAGCGGGAACATCCGCATCCGCGCTGTTAATGCCGCTCAGATAATTCCGCACTTGACGTGCGAAGGAAACCGTGTCGATGGGTTTGGAGATACTGCCGTTGCACCCAGCTTCGCGAGCTTTTGCCAGATCGGATGGGTCAAAACATGCGGTGAAGGCGATGATCGGCGTCATGTCGTAGACCGGATCCAGCCTCAGTTTACGGGTGAACTCTAGACCGTCCTGGCCCGGTAGCTGGACGTCCATCAGAACCAAATCCGGGACGAACGTTTGCAACACTTCGAGTGCCTGCTCCACGCTCTCGGCAACTTGTACGGTCTGGCCAGCTTCCTCGAGCAGGAACTTGACGAGATTCGATTGCGTCACGTTGTCTTCGACGACCAGGACTTGGATGCCAGGCATAGCTCTGAACTACATATCGGCCTGAATGCGGTAACATGCAATTTCAATGGAGTGTGTATTAGAGCTTCGCGCCGTCTCGAAGCACTACGCCTCGCACCACGCCGTCAACGGCGTTTCGCTGAATCTCGCCCGCGGCGAGTTCTTCTCCCTCCTCGGTCCTTCCGGATGCGGCAAGACCACCACTCTACGCATGGTCGCTGGCTTTGAAGAACCCACCGAAGGCGAAATCCGCCTCAATGGCGCGAGCATCCAGCACCTGAAACCGTACCAGCGCAACGTCAGCACGGTGTTTCAAAACTATGCGCTCTTCCCGCATCTCACCGTGCGCGATAACGTCGAATTCGGCCTGCGCCGCCGGGCGGGCAATCATATCGGCGACCGCGTGCGCGACGTTCTCGATCTGGTTCAATTGGCGGGCAAGGAATCGCGCCGTCCGTCTCAGCTTTCCGGCGGCGAACGACAGCGCGTCGCACTCGCGCGGTCCCTGGTTCTCGAACCCGAGGTCCTTCTTCTGGACGAACCCCTTTCCGCGCTCGACCCCAACCTTCGCAAACAGGTCCGCGCGGAGCTGAAAGCAATCCAGCGGCGCGTCGGAATCACATTCCTGTTCGTCACCCACGATCAGGAAGAAGCGCTCTCACTGTCGGATCGCCTCGGTGTCATGAACAAGGGCCGCCTGGAACAAGTGGGAACGCCTGAAGAAATTTACCTGCACCCGAGCACTCGATTCGTCGCATCCTTCCTGGGTGCCGTTAACTGGATCGGCGACGTTGGCGTGCGTCCCGAAGCTATGCGGATCGCCCGGGAGCCATCGCGCAACGGCCATCGCTCGCGCCCCGCAACCATTGTTCATTCCACGTTCCTCGGCAACTGCGTCCACGTCGATACACGTTTATCCGATGGCGAGCCCGCGGTGGTTGAGGTATCCCGCCTCGGTGAAACTTTCGCACCCGGCCAAGCCGTCCACCTCTGGTGGGAACCAGCCGACGAGCTGCGCTTCGATGAGTTGCATCACGAATGAACCGGCTGCGCGCATGGTTTCTCGCCCCCACCTGGATCACCGTCATCACGCTGTTTCTCGCGCCGCTCGCCATCATTCTCGGCTATAGCTTCCTGACGCGGGGAATCTACGGCGGCATCACAGCGCCCTGGACAGCGGAAAGTTACCAGCGCCTGATCGACCCCATTTATCTCGTCATTCTGTGGCGATCATTCTGGGTGGCGGGCGCATCCACCGTGCTTTGTCTGCTGCTCGGCTTTCCTCTGGCGCTGTTTATCTCTCGCGCGGGCCAACACAAGAACTTTTATCTGGGACTCGTGATGCTTCCCTTTTGGACCAGCTTCCTGGTACGCACCTACGCATGGATGTTCCTGCTGCGCGACACCGGATTGCTCAACACCCTGCTCGAAAAGCTGGGCCTGATCCATTCACCCCTGCCCTTGCTCTATAACGACGGCGCGGTGATTCTCGGCCTAGTTTACGGCTACTTGCCGTTCACCGTCTTGCCCCTGTACGCAACGCTCGAACGTCTGGATCGCACGTTGCTCGAAGCCTCCGCCGACCTTGGCGCGAAACCCTGGGCCACGCTCACGCGCGTCACTATTCCGCTATCGGCTCCCGGTATCCGCGCGGGCGCAATTCTCGTCTTCATTCCGTGCTTGGGCGCGTATCTCACGCCCGACCTGCTGGGCGGCGGAAAGTCCGTCATGATCGGCAACCTGATCCAAAACCAATTCACCACCGCGCGCGATTGGCCGTTCGGCTCGGCTGTGTCGCTGGTCTTGATGGCGATCGTTATGGTGCTGCTGTTTGTGATCGCGCGTGGCGAAGGCGAGGACCTATTGTGAAACCTCGCGGCTCTGGACTCGCCATCTATGCAGTCGGCGCGTATCTCTTCCTCCATCTGCCGCTGCTGATTCTCTCCATCTTCAGCTTCAATTCTTCGCGATTCACGGTCTGGGAAGGCTTCTCGCTGCGCTGGTATTCGGCCGCGTTGCACGATCCGCAACTCACCGAGTCCGCCTTGAACAGCCTGATCATCGCGGTAGTGGCAACGATAGTATCTACCGTTCTCGGCACGCTCTGCGCCTACGGCCTTTGGAAGCGAAATTCGCGGCCTCTGGCAGGTTCGCTTTACCTATCGCTGGTTACTCCCGAAATCGTCACTGGCATTTCACTGCTCGCCTTCTATCAATGGATGTTTCGTTTCCTGCGCGTGCAGCTCGGCATGCACACGGTGATTCTGGCGCACGTCTCGTTCTCCATCGCCTACGTCGTTATCGTTGTCATTGCGCGGCTGCGCACTGTCGACGCCACGCTCGAAGAAGCCGCGCTCGATCTCGGCGCCAATGAGTGGCAAGCTTTTCGCTATGTCACACTCCCCGCAATCCTGCCCGGCGTGATCGCCGCAGCCCTGCTGGCATTCACGGTTTCGTTCGACGATTACGTCATCACCAGCCTGGTCGCAGGCGTAGATTCGGAAACGCTGCCCATGGTGATCTACGCCATCGCGCGCCGCGGCGTGAACCCGGTGGTGAATGCGATTTCGGCGCTCATCGTGATTGGATTCGGATCGCTGGTGATGATTTCGGAAAGGCTCAGGAGCGCGTGAACCGGCGTCACTTCCTGTTCGGCGCACTCGGCGCGGGCCTCTCTGCCTGCTCGCGCGACCACCGGCCGCGGCTCAACATCTTCAACTGGTCGGCATACATCGCGCCCGATACCGTCCCCAAGTTCGAATCCGAATTTGGCGTCCGCGTACGCTATGGCATCTACGAAAGCAATGAAGAGATGCTCGCGCGCGTCATGGGCGGCAATTCCGGCTGGGATATTGTTTTTCCCACAGGTTACATCGTAAAACCGCTGCTCGCGAATGGGCTGGTCGCGCCAATCCATCGCGAGCTTCTCCCGAACCTCCCGCAGCTCGAGTCCCGATTCCAGCGGCCGGATTGGGATCCGAATCTCAACTGGTCGGTTCCCTACATGGTCACCGCCGCCGGCATCGCCTACAATCGCAAGCTCGATCCGCCGCCCAAGGCCTGGGCCGACATGTGGGACTCGCGGCTGCGCGGCCGCATGACGATGCTCGACGATCCGTTCGACACCATGGGCGCGGCTCTCAAAAAGCTCGGATTTTCGGTCAATGCCAGCGATCCCGCGCAACTCGACCGCGCCCGCGCCGAATCGATCCGCCAAAAGCCGCTGCTGCGTGCGTATCTGAACGCCGAAGCCCGCGATCAATTGGTTAGTGGCGACGTGCTGGCCGCGCACATGTGGAACACCACGGCCCAACAGGCGATGGATTCGTCCCCCGAGGTCGGCTTCGTCTATCCGGCCGAAGGCTACGCCGTTTATCCCGACGCGTCCGTGATCCTGCGCGAAAGCAAGCGGCAGGAGCTCGCGCACCAGTTCATCAATTTCCTATTGCGACCCGATATCGCCGCCGCAAACGCGCTCACTGCGCGTACTACCACCACCAATGCGGGCGCGCGCAAAATCCTTCCGCCTGAATTTCGCGACAACCCGACGCTTTATCCCGCACCCGACGTCGTTGCACGCGGCGAATGGGCGATAACGCTCGATCCTGCAACGCAGCGCCTGCGCGATCGGCTGTGGACTGAAATCAAGTCCGCCTAGCTGCGCTCCTTCGCGCAGCGGAGTTTCACGCAAGTACCTCAGTTGAAAGCGTGCTACAGCGATTTTTTCTCCGGCGCTAGGTCCCGATTGACCGCAGAAAACGTCGGCGCACCGATAAGCAAATCATAAGATGCTAATCATTCTGTCCCGACCCCTGCGTGAGATCCGCACATGCGTGTTCGACCTCCGCACCGGCGTCCTCATCGGGAAGCTGTCAAACAAGGAATCATAATATGAACTTTGCTAACAGGACTCGCTGGGCAGCCGTACTACTTTTGTCGATGACCTCGATCCAGGCCGCAGACAGACAATTTTTGCAAGGTCATGTACCGGAGGCAGTAGCTGCTTCCACGGCGGTGAGGCCAATGGCGCGGTTGGACCGCATGACTGTGGCTATCGGCCTGCCACTCCGCAATCAGGACGAACTAAACACGTTTCTCAAGCAGGTTGTCGATCCCGCCAGCCCGAACTTCCGCCAGTACCTGACCCCGGCGCAGTTTACCGAGCGCTACGGCCCCACGGAAGCGGACTATCAGGCGCTGACATCTTTCATGGAAGCGAATGGTCTTTCGGTAACCGGCAAGCATACCAACCGCATGATTCTGGATGTCGGAGGAACAGTGGCGGCGATCGAAAGCGCGTTGCACGTCAATATGATCTATTGGCGGCACCCCACGCGCGGCGAGTTCTTCGCGCCCGATCGCGAGCCTTCGCTCGATACGAGTGTCGCGATTCTGAATATCTCCGGGCTCAATAATTTTATGCTCCCGCGCCCCATGGATCTCAAGTCGCGGAGCCTCAGCACGGCGAAGCCGCTCACCACCGGCTCCGGACCCAGTGGGCTTTTCAACGGCACTGATTATCGAAACGCCTACGCTCCGTCAGTGACACTGAATGGCGCCGGGCAATCGGTAGGGCTGCTCGAATTGGACGGCTTTTACGCCGGCGATGTGACGGCCAATTTCAAGGAGGCGGGCTTACCGCAGGTGCCGGTGAAAACAGTACTGCTGGATGGCTTCAACGGTGTCCCTGGTCAAAACAATGTCGAAGTGATTCTCGACATCATGATGGCGTCCTACATGTCGCCAGGTCTCACCAACGTGATCGTTTACGAAGGCACGAATCCGGACGACGTGCTGAACCGCATGGCTACCGATAACCTGGCCAGCCAGCTGAGCTCGTCCTGGGGCTGGAGCCCGCTCGACGCGACCGCCCTGCAGGCCTTTACCGAAATGGTTGCGCAAGGGCAATCCATGTTTCAGGCATCGGGTGACAGCGGCGCCTACACGGGCGGAATCATGCCGCCGGCCGACGTGCCGAACCTCACCACGGTAGGCGGCACAAGTTTGACAACCGCAGGCGCGGGCGGCGCGTGGCAATCTGAAGCCACGTGGTCGGGCTCGGGCGGAGGGGTCAGCACCACCTACCCGATTCCGAGCTACCAGCAGACGGTGAACACCACCGCCGCACGTGGGTCGGCAACCATGCGCAACATCCCGGACGTAGCGCTGCTCGCCGACATCCAGATCTTTCTCATCTGCAATAACGGACAATGGATCTCGGTTGGCGGCACCAGCGCCGCGACACCTTTGTGGGCCGGCTTCCTCGCACTGGCGAATCAGCAGGCAGCGGCCAATGCACAGCCGCGCATCGGGTTCGCCAATCCGCCGCTCTACGCAATCGGCGCCGGATCCAGCTACCAAAGCGATCTTCACGACATCACCACTGGAAACGATGGCGGCTTCAACGCGTTGCCGGGCTACGATCTCGCCACTGGATGGGGCAGCCCAGCCGGCCAGCCGCTGATTAACAGCTTGACTGGGAAATCGAGCGGGCCGTCTTTCGGCCTGTCGTCATCCGCGTCCACGCTTGCGATCGCAGCCGGAGCAAGTGGCACAAGCACCATCACCATCAACGCTCAGAATAGTTTCAGCAGCGCGGTCAGCCTGGCCGCATCGGGCCTGCCAACAGGCGTGACAGCGTCGTTTAATCCTGCCACTGCCACCACTACAAGCACGCTGACGCTGACCGTAAGCAGTTCGGCGGCTTCGTCGACATCCACGATTACAATCACTGGCACTTCAGCTAGCCTGACCAGCACCGCGCGCCTGTCGCTGACGGTAACAGGCCTTCCGGCATTCACCATGGCAGCGTCGCCCGCGAGCGTGAGCGTCGCTCAAGGCGCGAGCGCTACCAGCACGGTCACGATTACTCCCCAGAACGGCTTCACAGGCACCGTCGCCTTGGCCGCCACGGGACTGCCCACCGGCGTCACTGCATCATTCGGTGCGGTCACCTCAGGCAAAAGCACCCTAACGTTGACAGCAGCCAGCACTGCGGCTGCCGGCACATCCACTCTGACCATCACGGGCACATCAGGCAGCCTCACCACCACGACGCCGGTCAATCTTACGATCACTGGAGCGCCCACCTTTGCAATTTCCGCATCGCCTTCGAGTCTCACGGTTTTTCAGGGATCCACCGGCGCCAGCACCATCACGGTCACGCCGCAGAATACTTTCAATGGAACCGTAACGCTGGCAGCGTCGGGACTGCCAAGCGGCGTCACCGCGTCCTTTAGCACCGCAACTACAACCAAGCCCGGAACACTGACCCTGACTGCCAGCGCCTCGGCCGCGATCGGAACCTCGATTGTTACGATCACCGGTACATCCGGCAGCCTGCACAGTACCACCGGCGTTAGCGTGTCCGTCGCTACGCCTCCGAGCTTCGCGCTCACGGCATCGCCCGCCAGCCTGAGTGTTCTGCCGGCAGCGAGCGGAGCAAGTACGATCACCGTAGTTCCGCAGAACGGGTTCAGCGGCTCGGTCGCTCTCGCGACTTCGGGTTTACCGTCTGGCGTCACCGCGACGTTCAGCCCACTGGGCTCTCTGAGCACCACGCTGACACTCAGCGCGACGGCGAACGCGACCACCGGACCGGCCACGGTTACGATTACCGGCACGTCCGGCAGCCTGAGCAGCAAGGCCACCATCGCACTCACCATCGTCGCGCAGCCGATTTTCACCCTCGCCGCCACTCCCGCGGCCTTGAGCATTGCTCCCGGCGCGAGCGGCACAAGCAGCATCGCCATCACTGCT
>DATHMO010000255.1:0-6931 GCA_035486995.1 Bryobacteraceae bacterium | reverse complement strand
CGTAGGTAAACGGAAACTCAGGCCGCGTGCGCCAGATATCCACCATGGTGGCGAGGATCTGGCGGTCGAGATAATTCAGAACCGAAGCGAAAATAAAGACGCTGATTGCGACCCAGCGCGCTGGGATGGGCGATCGCACATGGTGATTGTAACAGCGGCCGTTTTAGAAAATTACGCGCTGGGCGGCGTCGGCTGCGTTGGCCATCTCGAACAGCAAGTTGATGAACGTGGGCGACTGGCCGATGAACAGTCCGTCGGCGATCAGCGCGTTGACGGCGCCCACCGCATCGATCTGTCCGGGAGAACTGGGACGGATCACTGCGCACTTGGGGAGATTGGGGCTGATGAATTCGCACGGTACGGGAAAGATCAGGTTGGTCTGGATCGATGGGTCATCGGTCGCATCGAAATTGGGGAAGGCAGGCAGTCCGTTGCCTGCTGCCAACGGCGCGAGGGTGGGCTGAACGGAGTTGCCTGCGAAGTCCACCCATTCCAGGAAGTGGCACACTTCGTCGGCGCCGATGCCCAGCAGAATCTTCAGAACTTCGAGACTCGAGACTTTCTGGGCCAGCGTTGCATATAGGCTGGAACCGCCTTGTTCGATAAATCCGAAGTGAAAGGCGGCGATATTGGCGATGGCCTGTATATTTGATAGCGAATAATCGGCATTTGTTCTGGGAATTCCGGGAACATTGGATAGCGTGATCGCTTGCGGGAAGGTGGCCCCGAACTCAGGATTCGCCGAGCTGCGGTATCGAGTGAACCAGCTCGTGTCCACCGTGAGGTTCATGAGGTTGGTGAGACGGCCGATATTCTGAGCGCCGGCGGCCTGGCTGCTGGGCAAGGTGCGGAATGGATCCAAGTTCACGGGCGGCGCGCCCTTGGATTGGAGGTAGGCGTTCAGGAAAGTGGCGTGGCTCAGCTCATCGAGCGTGTTGCTCGAGATGTATTGCGGGCCGTCGGGATCAAGGTTCATCAGGGCTGCCTGATAGTTGTTCATCGGTGTGAACGGCGCGGTCTCCACGGGAAGCTGGCCAGGAGTGAGACCGCCCAGCTCGGCATATTGCTGCCAGAGATCGGTCTCTATGAGCTCCGCCGCCGCTAGGAAGTTGAGAATCGCGATGTCTCCCGCTGTCGGCGTCGACACGATGGTCTGGGCCGATGCGGCTTTGGTGGCAAGCAGGCCGGCTCCTGTGATTGCGGCACCGGCGGCAAGTCCTTTTTTCATAAATGAGCGACGGTTCGCCGGACTCGTTGATTCTTTCACGGTTGTTTCTCCTTCTGGAGACAAGAGTACGCGACGTTGTTCGGTATTTCTATGAAATGGGAAAGTATTTACAACAGGTTTACTTCATGCTTATTGCGTCACACAAACCATGAAGATAGTTAGCGTGTCTAGGGCTGGAGTTGCTGCAATTGTGATTCGACTAGCTCGATGACCTTCTCGGCGTCCGACGCCCCGTCGAGTGGCAGGCGCAGCACACCGGCGGGTGTGAATTGCGCGCCTTCGGTACGAGTGACGAGGCTCATCAAACGTTTGGGATCGATATGCGCCTCTTTGTGAAACTTAACATTGATCGCACCCGCGCGGCGATCGATAGCTTCGATGCCGAGCTTCTGCGCCGAGCCCTTGAGAGCCGAGAACTTCAGCAAGCTGCGAACCGGAGCGGGCGCTGGACCATAACGATCTTCGAGCTCAGCGAGAGCTTCCGAAGCTGCTTCGGCGGTGCTGGCGTCGGCGATACGTTTGTACGCGCGCAAGCGCTGGTGTTCGTCCGAGATATATTCAGACGGAATGCGGATGTCGAGGCCAAGGTTTAATGTCGAATGAACTTGCAGCGGCGCTTCTTCACCCTTAAGCTCGTGCACCGTCTCTTCAAGGAGCTTGATGTACATGTCGAAGCCGACCGCGCCGATGTGGCCGTGTTGCTCGCCACCGAGAATATTGCCCGCGCCGCGTAGCTCGAGATCGAGCGCGGCGATTTTGAATCCTGCGCCGAGGTCGCTGAATTCCTTGAGCGCGGCTAAGCGCTTGCGGGCGATCTCGCTGAGTTCGGTATCGGCCGGCACCAGCAAGTAAGCATAGGCTCTGCGATTCGATCGGCCCACTCGTCCGCGCAACTGATACAGCTCTGACAGGCCGTACCGCTCGGCGTTCTCGATAATCATCGTGTTGGCGAGAGGAATGTCGAGGCCATTTTCGGCGATGGTGGTGCATACAAACACGTCGAAATCGTGTTGCATGAAGGCGAGAATCGCGGCCTCCAGCGCCGATTCGCCCATCTGTCCGTGCCCAACGCCCACGCGAACTCCGGGCACTAAATCCTGAATCTCGGACGCGCGCATGTAAATGCTGTCGACGCGATTGTGGATGAAGTACACCTGGCCGCCGCGCGCGATTTCCTGTTCGACGGCAGTCTTGATCAGCTCTTTGCCGTAATGCGCGACAACGGTGTGGATGGCGAGACGATCCTTGGGCGGCGTCTCGATCACCGACATATCGCGTAAGCCGGCGAGAGACATGTGCAGCGTGCGCGGAATGGGCGTCGCGCTCATGGTAAGGACATCGACGTTGTGCTTGAGTTGTTTGATGCGCTCCTTGTGCCGCACCCCGAATCGCTGCTCTTCATCGACGACCAGCAGGCCGAGATCCTTGAACTCGACGTCCTTCGAAAGAATGCGGTGCGTTCCGATGACGATGTCCACCTTGCCTTCGGCCAAGCCCTCCAGCACTTCGGCGATTTCCTTTTTGTCGCGAAAACGGCTGAGCATTTCGATGCGCACGGGAAAGGCCGCGAAACGACGCTTGAATGTTTCGAAGTGCTGATAGGCAAGAACCGTCGTTGGTGCAAGCACCGCAGTCTGCTTGCCATCGCCGAGGCCTTTGAACGCGGCCCGCATGGCGACCTCGGTCTTGCCGTAGCCCACGTCGCCGCACAACAGGCGATCCATGGGATGCGAGCTCTCCATGTCTTTCTTGATCTGCTTGATGGCGGAAAGCTGGTCCTTGGTTTCGGTGAATTCGAAGGAATCTTCGAACTCGCGCTGCCAGTTGCTATCGGGCGAATAGGAAAAACCCTCGGCCATGCGGCGCTGCGCGTAGAGCTTCAACAACTCGTCGGCCATGTCGCGCATCTTGGCTTTGACGCGGGATTTCGTGCGTTCCCAAGTAACGCCACCCAGCCGATCGAGACCAGGGGCCGCGCCTTCACCCGCGCCGCGATACTTCTGGATCAGGTCCAGCCGCGCGAGCGGAACGTAGAGCTTGGCATCGCCCGCGTATTCGAGCAGCATGAAATCGCCCTTGTTGTCGCCTTGCGCGATCTCGCGAGTGCCCAGGAATCGGCCGATGCCGTGGGCTTCGTGGACCACATAGTCGCCGGGCTTAAGATCGGCCATGTCGGCGGTGAAGGCGGCAAGTTGCGATTTGGTAGGGCCGGGTTTCGCAACCAGGTCGGACGAATCGAAGAGATCTTCCGATCCGAAAACGGCGATGCGCGCGGCGGGGAACACGACACCGCGGCGGATGTGTCCTTTGACGAGGAAGGTGCTGGCCGACGCGCCCGCGACGTAAGAACGCTCGGCGAGGTAGGGGCGAGTGGCGTCAGCGGGATCGAGGCCGAGCTGGAAGGGAACTGAGTACTCCTGAAAAATGTCAGCGAGGCGTTCGAGTTCGCCGCTCGATCGTCCGAAGAAAACCACCCGATAGCCTTGCTCGACGAGATTGCGCGCTTCGGCGACGGCCGCTTGGATGTTGCCGTGAAAGGCGAGCGAAGGACGGCTGGCCGTCTCAGCCCCGGCTTCGACGCCGGTTGTTAGTTGTTGGTTGTTGGTTATTAGCTCTAGTTCGCGGATGACGAGTTCGGCGTTGGCTTCCACGCTCGCGCGCAGCTCGGGCCAGGTGAAGAAATTGGCTTCGGGCGGGCAGGGAAATGGTCTATCCGGTTTTTCATCCAGACGTTTCCAAAAACGCTCGGCGGCGGCGGAGGCCTGTTCCGGCTCATCGACAACGATGACGGGATTCTCAGCCAGCGAGAACAGCGAGTGCGAGCGCGGCCGGGCCAGAGGGACAATGAATTCCCAGCCGGGAGACGGCTCGCCCAACTCGTCGAACAGCTCGCGCGATTTCGGATACTCGGCGAGCGGCAGGAGGGTGGTCTCCGCGATCTTCATCACGGAGCGCTGGGTCTGCACGTCGAATCTTCTGATGGATTCGATCAAATCGCCAAACAACTCGATGCGGATCGGTTTGGACGCCTCGGCGGGGAAAATATCCAGGATGCCGCCGCGCAGCGAGTATTCGCCGACCATTTCCACCGGATCGCGTTTTTCGTATCCGATGCTTTCCAAGTGCGCCAGGAGATCCTGGAGCGGAATTTCTTCGCCCACCCGCAAGGCGAGGGCGAGTTGGCGATAGAACTCAGCAGCTTCGGTGCGGAGCAACGCTGAGGCCACGGGCGTGATCGTGATGCTGGTTTTACGCGAGGCCATACGCCACAATCCGATGGCGCGCTGCTCGCTGATCTCGCGATGCGGCGACATGCGCTGCGACGGGAGAACGTCCAAAGCTGGGATGGTCTGCGGTCGCGGCAGGTCGGAGGTGACCAGAAGATCGAAGAAGGTGTCGACGAGTTCGGTGAGTGCGTCGGCCCGATTGTTGCCGTCGACTACGACTACTAAGTTGCGCTCGGTGGCTTGCCACAGCAGCACGATGTAGAGAGCTTTGGCGGTGGTGGTGAGTCCGGAGAGAGCGAGATGTGCGTGGGGATCGCGAATCAGGCGGCTGACGGCTTCTTGGAACGCGGGGTCGCGGCCGAGCGACTGGAACAGATCGCGGATTGCAGGGTGCGTCACGAGTGAAGGGGGAGATCGCGGTACAGCTTTAGTTTAGCGTGAGGCGTGGATCATGACGCGTCGTACGCGGAATCGTGATCCGCATGGAGTGCAAGCAACCGCAACGTGTTTCCATCGCGATAGGCAACCGCCCCGTTGGCGGCGGGATCCGGCGGCTGGCGGGGTACGATTCGACGGCAGTGAGCCGGAGATTCAAGCGCTCGAATTGAGCTAGCGGGACAAAATCTCTTCCAGAATGCCAGTGGTCGAATAGCCGGGTTCAAGCGGCAGCGCGAGCACTTGGCCTCCCGCGGCTTCCACCTCTTCGCGGCCGGCGATGAAATGCGCCCAGTCGGCGCCTTTGATGAGGACGTCCGGGAGCACGGCAGCGATCAACTCACGCGGGGTGTCTTCATCGAAGAACGTGACGGCGTCCACGGCGGCGAGCGCGGCAGCGAGTTCGGCTCGGCGGTCTTCCGAGATCAGCGGGCGCGTGGGACCCTTGAGGCGCTGGACGCTGGCGTCGGTGTTCAGAGCCAGGATCAGAATATCGCCGAGCGATCGGGCGGATTCCAAAAGCCGGATGTGGCCGGGATGCAGGACATCGTAGCAGCCGTTGGTGAAGACGACTTTCTTGCCACTGTGCTTCCAGGCGGCGCGTTCGTTGATCAGTTGTTCACGAGAGTAGATTTGGCCCAAACGCCTATTTTAGCGTGGCAGACTACGCGCTGCTGCCGCGACCGGAGGAAGCGCGTAGTCCACACAGGGTTTCACTGCGTCAGGAGGATGGTCGCCGAAGCGATGGCTTTTTGATCTTCGGTCGAGGTGCAAGGCGTGAGGGTATAGGTGCTCAGCGCGGCGGCTGGCGTTGCTTCGTACGGCGACTCGGTCAGGAAGCCGCTCCAGTTGGGCGGCGTGGTGGTTTGATCAACGACGGCGTGTTCGCCGCCGCTGAATCTGATGAGGTTTCTTGCCATGCTCCGAGTGTATGGGGTGAACTGCGGATTGTCGGGGTCGGTGGCCCACGCGCGCGCGGCGGAATCAGCCAAGACCGGATGGCAGAATGCTTTAGCGGGACTGACCTGAACCCGGGGGATGTGTGACTGGACAAAAAAGAGGGCCCGGATTTCGCTGGGAGGAGCTGGTCCGGGCCTGAGGGAAGAAATCTAAGTTCTGATAACGGATATTATGTAAAATTTCAACGATGGCCCCCGTGACCACCTCCGCCGGACCGCCCGCCGCCAGAGCTCCGGGGTGCGGGCGCCGACGATCGCGGTGCGGTATTCGCGCGAGGCGCGGCACTTGAGCGAGGAGCTACGATCGACGGGCTCACCCGCACAGCCGAGTTATTGGAGCGCTGGAACCCACCAGCGCTCGCCGCTCCGGTTTCGCCGCGATTGAATCCGCTGGCCGCCGTCCCATGAATTGGTTCGCCGAATCGGCTCCAGCCATGAGATTCCGAACCGCTCGCGCCGCCGCCGAATCCACCGCGACTTGCCGGCGCGCTAAAATTGCCTCGCGACATTTGCTGCATTCCGCGCTGTTGCTGCTCGAAACTCGCATGCTCTACATGGGGCGTCTGCATCCGGCTGGCAAAGCTCTGCGCCGAAGAGTGCGGGAAGCTGCCGCTGGCTGAGCGATTCGACATCCGCAGGCTCGACCGGTCCGGCGACACCGGCAGCGCGCCGTGCACCAGGCCAGCCGACTGAATTTGCGAACGATTCAATGCCGCGATCGACCCGCCCCGGCCGAACCCCCCGGCATTCACGCCCATCACGCCGCCCGTCACGCGAGCATTGCGGTACGCACTCATCACACTGCCGTTGATGATGTTTGTGTGGTTGGCGAAAACCCCGCTGCGGAATCCGCCATAGAAGCCGCGTCCCCACCAGGGATGAACAATTTCAAACGGCGCCAACGCCACCCAGCCCACTCCTCCAAACCCAAACCCGACACCCACTCCGAGGCCTCCGCCGAATCCGAAGAAGCCCACATAGGCCGGGGCCCAATACGGATGAGCGAACACCGGTCCCGGATACCAGGCCCAGCCGCCCACGCCCATGAACCAGCGGCCATAGTGATACGGCGCCCAGCCCCA
>DATHMO010000254.1:0-29193 GCA_035486995.1 Bryobacteraceae bacterium | reverse complement strand
ATGAGATTTTCCGCAGGCACAGGGAATCCCGAAAAATGCAGCTCGCACGTTTCCACGCCCTTGTAGCCCATCTTGTCGATGTCGCGGCTCACCGTCATCCCCGGCGGGCCTTTCTCGATCACGAAGGCGCTCATGCCCTTGTGCGCGGGATTGGCCGATGGATCGGTCTTCGCCAAAAGCAGGAACGTGCTCCCGTGCCGCGCGTTGGTGATCCACATTTTCGAACCGTCGATCCGGTACACATCGCCGTCGCGTGTCGCCGTAGTCGCGATCGCCTGCAGATCCGTTCCGGCGTTCGATTCGGTCAGACAGATTCCGCCGCGCTTTTCGCCGGTCGCCATGCCGGGCAAGAATCGCCGCTTCTGTTCTTCGGTACCGAACCTCGCGACAACATCGCACATCACCGAATTGCTGCCGATCACTCCGGCCAGGCCGAGCCAGCCGCGCGAAATCTCTTCGAAGATCATCGCGAACGTTGTCGTATCCACGCCCGCGCCGCCGTATTCTTCCGGGATGTTCAGCCCGAACAATCCCATCTCTTTCATCTGCTCGACCAATGCGTGCGGATATTCGTCGCGATGTTCCATGGCGGACGCCACCGGGATCACTTCCTTGTCCACAAACGTCCGCACTGTCCGCAGAATCAGCTCCTGCTCTTCGCTGAGGGCCTTCACGCGTTTTCTCCCGTCACTGCCAATGCTCCGATTCGGATGAGCTCTTCGATCTCGCCGTCGCTGTAACCGGCTTCGTGCAGGATCGACCGGCCATGTTCGCCGACTCTCGGCGGTGGTCCTTGCGGCTCGGGCGGCGTCAGCGAAAGGCCGATCGGCAAGCGCGGCAGTACCATGGGCTGCTCGCCGGCCAAATCAATTTTCGTGAACAAACCGAGTGCCGCGGCCTGCGGATCGTCGAGCACCTGCCCCGGGCTCTGGATTGGATCGTTCGCGATTTCGTGTTCATCGAGCAGTGCCACCCAATGCGACGTGGGTTGCGTACGCAGCACGCCGCCGATCAAGCTCTCCAGCTCATCGACATTCGCCACGCGCTCCGGATTCTTGCGAAACCGCGCATCGCTCGCCCATTCCTCATGCCCAAGCGCCGAGCACAAACGATGAAACTGGCGATCGCTCGAAATCCCAAGCATGATTTGTCCGTCGCCGGTCGGCAGTGCTCCATACGGCGCGAACGCCTTGTGCCGCGCGCCCTGTGGCTCGGGATCCACGCCTGCGAATTGCCGGTACGCCAGATGATAGGACATGAACATGACCCCGGTTTGAAATAGCGACGCATCCACGCGCTGCCCTTTCCCGGAGCGCTGCCGTTCGAGCAACGCGGCCAAAATGCCGAGCGCCATCCAAGTGCCCGTCGTCACATCGAGAATCGATACGCCGGTGCGCATCGGATGCCCCTTGCCTGTTCCTGTCACGCTCATGATTCCGGTACGCGCTTGCAGCACGGCGTCGTAGCCGGGCTTGGTGTAATCCGGCCCGCCCGCGCCATATGCCGATAGCGACGCGTAGACGATGTCGGGCTTGCGCGCCCGCACCGCCGCTTCATCCAGGCCGAGCGACGCCGCCTTTCCGCCGCGAAAATTCTCGAGAAAAACATCGCAGCTCGAAGCCAGCCGCAGCACCACTTCACGCCCCTCGGGCTTCGCGAGATCCAGCATGACGGATCGCTTCCCGCGATTGAGAGCCACAAAGTACGCGCCCCATTCACCGCGAAAAGGTCCCATCGCGCGCCCATCTTCGCCGCCGCCCGTGCGTTCGACTTTGATCACGTCCGCGCCCAGATCGCTCAGCACCATGCTCGCCGTGGGACCGGCCACGATCGTGCTGAGATCCAGTACGCGGACGCCTTGTAATAGGGGAGCCAAGAAGCCGCGCTACTTAATCTTCTTGATCCACGCCAGAATCGGGCCTGAAACCGTCTTATCAGGCGTGTCGAGCGAAAACACTTCCGACATGTGACTCTCGCCCTTGAAGTAAAGCAGCAACGGGCAATGATCGGGGCCTTCTTTGCACAAGTCGTCATGCAGCACCTGGTTGAAAGGCATGATGCCTTTTTCGTCAACGCCCGGATCTAGCTCGGCATTCGCCAGAATGATTTTCACCGATGTCTTCTTCAACTCTGGCAGACTCGATCGCGCCAAACGCGTCGCAGCATCCACCGGAGGACCACCAAAGCCGGCCGGCGGCCCACCAGCCGGTCGACCACCAGGCGCAGCTCCCGGAGGAGGACCAAGCGGCGCATCCGGTCCACCCGGCTGTCCTTGAGTCTTACCCGGCAGCGCGCCACTCGACGAGAACGCGCCACCTTGCACTCCGCACGTCTTGCCGGAGTCGGTCAAAGCTGCCATCGGGTTCCCTCCACCGGGAGGCGGCGGCACTTCGAGCGGCGCGATATCGAACGCAGCCGGCGACATGAAGATCACGCCCTTCACGCCCACGCCCTTCGGCCCGTACAATTCCGGCCGTCCGATGTAAGTTCCCAGCGGCATGTTCCCCGCTGAATGCGCCCAAATGAACATGCGATCCGGATTGCCATGATACTTCCCGATGTTCGCCTCCACCCACTGGATCATGCTGGAAATATCCTTCGCACCCGCGTCCCAACCCGGCCCGCCATGCCGCTGCATGTTCACGCCGACCATTCCGTTCTTCGTCGCCCAGCGCATGATGTTGTCGTAAAACGCATTCGCTTCCGGGTCCTGCAGCTCTAGTTTGTTGCCGCCGCCGCCAGGAACATAAATCAAAACCGGCCGCGACGCCGGGCCCTTGTCCGCCGTGAAAATATCCACCACATCCTTCGGATTCGGCCCAAAGGACGCATCACGCACCACCGTAATGCCGGGATACAGTGGGCTCGCATTACTCCGAACATCATTGGCCGGCATCAGCGGCCGATATAGCTTGGCCGTGCACGGCGGATCCACGATGTGCCCCATCTTCACCAATCCCGCTTCGATGTCGGCCGGGACTTGCGCTTCCGCCGCTACCATTCCCAACGACACGGCGAGGAACGCGCCAAGTAAATGTTTCACAGGTTCTCCTTCATTGATGTAACGAACTCTCTATCATATTTAACTTTCCCGCCGCCCGTCTGCTACCGTGACCTCATGGAAGCGCGCGACTCCAGCAAGCAGCTCTTACCGTGGCTCGTGGCAGTCGCGTTCTTCATGGAATCGCTGGACACCACCATCCTCAATACCGCCGTCCCGGCCATCGCCGAAGCGCTCAAGGTCGCGCCGCTCAGTATGAAATCGGTGCTATCCAGTTACACGTTGAGCCTCGCCGTGTTCATTCCCATCAGCGGCTGGATGGCCGATCGATTCGGAACGCGCCGCGTATTTGCCTCGGCGATCGGCCTGTTCACGCTGGGCTCGCTCTTCTGTGGGCTATCGACCAACATCCACATATTGGTCGCCTGCCGTGTCCTGCAAGGCTGCGGCGGAGCGATGATGGTGCCTGTCGGACGCCTCACCATCGTGCGCACGTTCGCGAAGTACGAGCTCATCCGTGCGATGAGTTTCGTCGCCATCCCAGGTCTGGTTGGCCCTATGCTCGGACCCATCGCCGGCGGCCTGATCGTCGCATACCTTCATTGGCGAGTGATCTTTTTCGTGAACCTCCCCATCGGCCTCGCCGGCTTGATCCTCGTCTATCTGCATCTGCCGGACTATCGCGAGAAATCCGATCCGCTCGATCTGGTCGGCCTCATTCTGTTTGGCTCGGGCATCGCGCTGCTGTCCTATGTGCTGGAAGTCTTCGGCGAACATACGCTGGGTGTGGCTGAAATCGTCGGACTGCTTGCGATCTCTCTCATGCTGCTCGCCGGCTATTGGCTCCACGCTTCAAAGAACCCGCATCCGCTGCTCCAGCTGATTCTGTTTCGCATTCGCACCTTCCGCTCGGCAGTCAGCGGCAGCTTCTTCACGCGCCTCGGAATCGGTGGGATCCCGTTCATCCTGCCGCTCCTCTACCAGGTCGGTCTCGGGTTCACCCCCATTCAATCCGGACTGCTCATGATGCCGCAAGCCATCGCCGCCATGAGTCTCAAGATGACCATGCCGAAGATTCTGGCCCGCTTCGGTTATCGCGGCGTTCTGGTTTCCAACACGCTCATCCTGGGCCTGCTCATTATCCTTTTCGCGACCATCGGCGTAGGTACTCCGATCTGGATCATCGTGGCAGAGGCGTTCTGCTTCGGATTCTTCAGCTCGCTCCAGTACACCAGCATGAACACGCTGGTTTATTCCGATGTCTCCACCGAACAAACTAGCGCGGCCAGTTCTATCGCCAGCACCATGCAGCAAATGTCGATGAGTTTCGGAGTCGCGACCGCGTCGCTGGTGACCGCCGTGTTCATTCCCGATCGCTTTCGCTCCACGCCGGCCCAAATGATTCACGGCATCCACGATGGATTCTTCGTACTGGGCGCAATCACCATCTTTTCCACTATCGTGTTTAGCGAGTTGAAAAGCGGCGACGGCGACAACACGAGCCGGCACAAAGTGCTCAACGCCGAAGCCCCGGTGTAGACTTGTTGGCTGTATGCGCCTAATCGCGGCTTCGTTGTTTTTCATTGGAATCTGCCAGGCTCAAGACATGCTCCAGGCCGACCGCGCGTTCGTTCAAGCCGTCGCACAGTCCAACAAACCTGCGATCGAAAAACTCCTCGACGCCGATTTCACTTGGGCCAATTCCGATGGCCAAACCCTGACCCGAAGCCAAGTCCTCGAAAATCCCCCGAAACCCGCAATCTCAAACGAGAGCGCTGCCGACATGAAGACCTATACCTATGGTGCCCTCGGCGACGTGCAAATCAACCTCGACCGATCGCACGTCCTCCGCGTCTGGGCCAGGCGCGCCGGCGTCTGGAAAGCGATCGTCTATCAGGAGGTGCAATCGCTCGACGCTCCTCCATCCTTTGCGCCCAGTGCGGCTGCCGATTGCGAAAACCCGTGCAAGAGCGTCCCCTACCAGCCGAAAAATGAAATCGAGCAGCAGGTCATCAGCGCATACTCCAAGCTCGAAACCGCCGCCATGGCCCGCAACTCCGCGATCTTCGCCACCATGGTCGGCGATGAGTTTGTGGCCGCCAGCTCCAACAGCGACAAGTTATCAAGCAAACGCGCCCGCATAGACGACTTCGACCATTCGAAAAACGCGGGTGTTGCTCCTACGCCGCTCGTCTCCGCGCGCATGTTCGATTTCGGCGATGCAGTCCTGATGACATCCCAACATACGCCCGTCCGAGGCAAGCCTCTGCACGTCACTCGCATCTGGGTGAAGCGGGCCGGAAACTGGGTGGAAACATTGAGCTATCAAACTTCAATAAAATAGTTGGATGGTACAGCTGAAACGCCTGACCGGAGCCGTTACCGCGGCCCTTTGCGCCTTCACAGTGTCCGTCTCCCACGCCGCCGACAGCGACATTCCCAAAACCTACACCGCCCCAACCACCGATCAGGACTTCATCAAGCGCGAAGTCATGATCCCCATGCGCGATGGCGTCAAGCTCTACACCGTCATCGTCCTGCCCAAGGGCGCGCACAGTGCGCCGATTCTGCTCACCCGCACGCCCTACAACGCACACAATCGCGTGTCTCGCAGCAACAGCACGCACATGCTTGCGGTGCTGCCCCAAGGCGACGAAGTTTTCGTTCGGGACGGCTACATCCGCGTCTTCCAGGACGTGCGCGGCAAGTACAGATCCGAGGGCGATTACGTGATGACGCGCCCCGTGCGCGGCCCTCTGAACCATACCGCGACCGACCACGTCACCGACGCCTACGACACCATCGACTGGCTGGTGAAAAATACGCCCGAATCGAACGGCCGCGTCGGCATGATCGGCTCATCGTATGAAGGCTTCACCGTCGTCATGGCGCTGCTCGGTCCACACCCGGCCCTGAAAGTCGCAGCTCCCGAAAGCCCCATGGTCGATGGCTGGATGGGGGACGACTGGTTTCATTACGGCGCGTTCCGCCAAAACGATTTCGATTACGCTTCCGAACAGACCATCCAGAAGGACGAGGGCATGGCCGTCCCGCGCGGCGCCTACGACGATTACGAAGCTTTCCTCCAAGCCGGATCGGCCGGCGCTTATGCTCGGCTGAACGGCATCGATCAACTGCCGTGGAACACGAAAATGATCGAGCATCCCGCTTATGACGGCTTCTGGCAAGGGCAGGCGCTCGACAAATTAGTCGCTCAGCATCCCTCGCAAGTGCCCGCCATGTGGATTCAAGGCTTGTGGGATCAGGAGGACATGTGGGGCGCCATTCATTGCTACATGGCGCTCAAGGCGCGCGGCCAAGCCGATCACAACTATCTCGTCATGGGCCCGTGGCGCCACAGCCAAGTGAACTATGACGGGTACAATCTCGGCCCTCTCAAGTGGGACGGCGACACTGCTCTCCAATTCCGCCGCGACGTGCTGAAGCCCTTCTTCGATCAATATCTCAAGACGGATGCGCCCAAGGCCGACACGCCGCCCGTCTTCATCTACAACACCGGTGAGAATCATTGGGATCGCTTGAAGAACTGGCCGCTGGCCTGCGAACAGGGCTGTGCCGCGCCGATGAAGCCGCTTTATCTGGAACCTGACTTCGCGCTCGGGTTCGACAAACCAGCCACCACCGCGTCCACCGATGCAGCCGCCGATTCCTATGTCTCCGATCCCGCCAAGCCCGTTCCGTATCTTCCGCGCCCAGTCCGATTCTCCGATGGGGACCGCTGGAAGCAGTGGTTGGTCTCCGATCAACGCAGCGTGGTCGACCGCACCGATGTGCTGACGTACACCACGCCCGTCCTCACCGCGCCCGTGCGCATCAGCGGCGCGCCCATTGCCGATCTATCCGCCGCCACCACCGGCACCGATGCCGATTGGGTGGTGAAGTTGGTCGACGTTTTTCCCGACGAAGTTCCCAGCCAGCCCGAGCTCGGCGGATATGAGCTCTCGGTGTCCATGGACATTTTCCGCGGCCGCTATCGCGAGAGCTTCGAACATCCAGCGGCCATCCCGGCCGGCCAGCCCGAGCGCTATCGTTTCGCGTTGCCCACCACCAATCACGTGTTCCAACCCGGCCATCGGATCATGGTGCAGATCCAGTCGAGTTGGTTCCCGTTGTACGATCGCAATCCGCAGACCTTCGTTCCCAACATTTTTTTCGCGAAGCCTTCGGATTATACGAAGGCCACAGAGACCATCTTCCACTCCGCCGATCATTCCAGCGCGGTCTGGCTGCCAGTCGTGGAGCGGCAATGAAGCTCACCGATATTACCGTCAGCCGTCTGATCGCCGAGTCCGCCGAGCGTGTGTTCGACATTTGGATGGACCCCGAGAGTCCCGGCGGCCCCTGGTTCGGTGCCGCGCGCATTGTCCTGAATCCGGTTGTTGACGGCCTGTTCTACCTCGCCGTACAGCACGAAGGACGAACCTGGCCGCACTACGGCCGGTTCATTCTGATTGAGCGGCCCAAAAAAGTAGAGTACACGTGGGTCTCTGAAGCCACCCAAGGCGTCGAATCCATCGTGTCGGTCACATTTGAACTGCGTGGCGGCCAAACCGAAGTCACCCTGCGCCACTCGGGTGTTCCAGACGATGAGATGGGACGCCGTCACGGCGAAGGTTGGACCTGGATCCTATCCATGCTCGCCGAACGCTTTGCCTCACCCTCCTCCGTTACGGCGTCGACTTGACGCAAGGCGCGCATCCATAATAAACTCCTGTAGGCTACCAAAAGGTAATCCTATGGATCACGAGAAGTCAGACGTCCTGCATGGCTCCCTCGGGCTCATGGTGCTTCGGACGCTGGATGCCTTGGGCCCCCAGCACGGATGGGGAATCGCGCGCCGTATTGAACAGATCAGCGGCGATGCGCTCGCGCTGAATCAAGGTTCCCTCTACCCGTCGCTCCTGCGCCTCGAACAAATGGGATGGATCGCCTCCAAATGGGGCACGTCCGAAAATAACCGCCGCGCGAAATTCTATTCCATCACGCGAGCCGGCAAAAAGCAGCTCGCCGCCGAAGCCAAGAACTGGGCGAGGATCTCCGATATTCTCGGCCGTTTTCTCAAACCATCCAAGGACTCCGTATGACAGCCATCCGTGTCTTGTTGCGACGGCTCTCCGGTCTCTTTCAGGGACGCCTGGAGCGCGACATGCTGGAGCGGAACATGGATGACGAATTCGATTTTCACGTGCAAAACGAAGTCGCCGAAAACATTCGCCGCGGAATGAGCCCAGCCGACGCGCAAGCAGCCGCCCGCCGCCGCTTTGGGGGTGTTGCCCAGGTGAAAGAGGATTACAGGGAAGCTCACTCGCTGCCGTTCTTCCAGGTGCTCTGGCAGGATCTGCGCTTCGGCTTCCGCATGCTCCGCCGCAATCCCGGCTTTTCGATTCTGGCCGTCCTCTGCCTCACTCTCGGTATTGGCGCCACCACCGCGGTGTTCAGTTGGATCGAGGGAGTTTTGCTTCGTCCGTTTCCAAAAGTTGTGGGCCAGGAGCGAATGATGGCCATCGCCGGAACCTATCGCGGCGTGGCCGGCGCCCCCGGGGATTCCACCGATATATCCTGGCCCGATTTGCAGGATTTCGAGCGAAACTGCAAACTTTTCGACGCTTTTATCGTGGATCGCATCACCAGTGTCACTCTCGCCATCGGCGACCGCGCCGATCGCACTACCGGAAGCCTCGTTTCAGCCAACTATTTCGACGCGCTCGGCGTCCGCCCCATCCTCGGCCGCGGCTTCGAACCCGCCGAAAATTTCGGCCGCAATGCTCATCCCGTTGTCGTCATCAGTTATCAAATGTGGAAAGAGCGATTCCATGGCGACCCGTCGATCATCGGTCGGGTTCAAATGCTCAATGGTATGCCGCACACCATCGTTGGCGTCGCGCCCGAAGGCTTCTATGGCACGTTTGTCGGCTGGGCGATGCAGTTCTGGGTCCCGATTTCGATGCAGGAACGATTCACTCGAGATGGATACCAACTCGAAGACCGCGGAGCGGAATGGATCGAAGGTTACGTCCTGCTTAAGCCCGGCGTCTCTCCCGGGCAAGCGCAGGCCGAGATATCCGCCGCAGCGATGCGCCTGGAACACGATTATCCTGCCACTAATCGCGGCCGAGGCGTGCGCCTGTTTCCCTTGTGGAAGACGCCTTTCAACAACGCCGGCACCCTATTCCCAACGCTCTCCGTCGCACTTGCGGTGGTGTGCTTCGTCCTTCTGATCGCTTGCGCCAACGTCGGAAACCTACTGCTGGTAAAAGCATTCGGCCGGCGCCACGAGATGAGCGTGCGCCTCGCGGTGGGCGCTGGACGCGGTCGGCTGCTGAAACAACTGCTCACCGAGGGGCTCATCCTGTCGACGATCGCGGCGGTCTGCGGAGTCCTCGCCGCAAACTGGTGTCGCAACCTGCTCCCGCTCCTGCTCCCGGCGCGCGGTCGTGTCTCCATGCGATTGCCGGGTGAGATCGATTGGCGCGTGCTCGCCTTCAGCATCGGCGTGTGCCTGATTTCGGCCGTCTTTTTCGGACTCGTGCCCGCGCTGCAAAGCGGCAAGATCGATCTGCTTTCCGCGCTGAAGGCGGAATCGGGCGGCGTCCTCGGCGGAAGCCGGCAAGCATTGTTGCGCGGGGGACTCATCGTTATCCAGGTATCGCTGAGTTTCGTTCTGCTCGTTGGCGCAGGACTCCTGCTCAAGAGCCTAACCGCGATTCAAAACACTAGCCCCGGATTCGCCACTCACGGTGTTTTGACTACCTCGATCGACCTGACGGCCGCCGGATACGACACCGGGCGCGCCAGGATTTTTCAGGACGCACTTGCCGATCGCCTGCAATCGCTCGGAGGTGTGCAATCGGTCGCGTTCGCGCGCGTCACGCCGTTCGGTTATATCGGATATTCTTCCGCGCCCATCGCCGTCGATGGTTATGTGGTCGCCCCTGACGAGGACCCCACGGTGGAATACAACGAGATCGGTCCCGGGTACCTCACTACCATGGGCATCCCTTTGGTTGAGGGCCGCGAGTTCACCATCGCGGACAAGGAAACGGCGCCGCTGGTCGCTGTCGTGAACCAGGCCATGGCTGCCAAATACTGGCGCGGGCGCAGTCCCGTGGGCAGCCGCGTCCAAGTGAAAGGACACTGGATGCAGGTCGTCGGCATCGCTAAAATGTCAAAGTATCGCAACTTGGCGGAAGCTCCGAAACCGTTCTTCTATGTCGCGATGCGCCAGAACATCAATGGCCTGAATCTGAATATCCGAACATCGCTCGGCCCGGAAGCCATGACCCAAGCTTTGCTCAGCGAGATTCATGCGCTGGACGCAAATCTTGCGCCATCCGAGGTCATCACCATGCAAGAGCAGGTGGATCGGACCACCGCCGTGCAACGCGTCGCGGTCACCATGCTGGGCGTGTTTGCTGCATTAGCCTTGCTGCTCGCCGCCATTGGATTGTACGGCGTAATATCGTACACGGTTTCGCAGAGGACCCGGGAATTGGGGCTGCGGATGGCTCTGGGCGCCAGCACATCCAATCTCTTGCGAGTCGTACTGTTTCACGGACTCGCGTTGACCGCCGGCGGCGTTGTGCTTGGCTTGGCCGCCGCACTCAGCTTGACGCGCCTCATGGGAACCCTGCTCTACAACGTGAGCCCGCGAGATCCATTCGCGTTCGGCTCGGCCTTCGTCGTGATGGCCATCGCAGCGCTGGCGGCTTGCTTCCTTCCGGCCTACCGAGCCGCGTCCACCGATCCAGTCCGCGCGCTGCGGCTGTGAGTGGCAGTTTTCGATCAATTCGGTTAGAAATCCAGGACGCGGTTGTATCGCAGGACAAACTCTCCATCTCGCACCTCGTGGCCAACGGAAATCAATTGCAAGGTTGCTTGTTTCGGCGTTTTGTCGATGCAATCGTAGAATCCAGCATCCCGCAGAACGACGAGCGCTTCGTCCATGGTTATTCCATTCTGGGCCGGGTTGCCCAGCGCTTCACTGCAAACTGCTCTGAGCCGATCTCGATCTGAATCTGGAATCTGCCCAAGGCTTACATTAATCACGAGGTCGAGAGAGCCATTCTTAGCCTGGTATTTCTCGAATTCGTTTTTGAGCGAAGGATTGGATTGAAGTAGTTCTTGAATCCTCGACTCTTCGTCTGCCGATATCCGCCGCACAAGGCTGAGGTCAGCACACTCGGTTGAAAACGATCGTTTCCACGAAGTGTTCACCAGACGATTCGAGAACACCAGGGTACGCGGCGAAACGGATTTCGCGGCATCCAACGAAAACCGCGGTTCGTTGAACCCGCTGAGTACTCGCGAGACTCTCCAGATTCCCATGCTGTACGAGCGAACCCAATCGCCTGCGTTCACCATTCCTCCCATGAAACGAGTATGGAGCAGAGGTGGATCGCTGTCGACTTTAGATCGCGCAAAATGGTGCGGGGAACTAAACTAGTCACGAGTACGTTGCACACTGTATCGGGAGGCATTAATGAATCGAGAAGTGGCTCTGAAGATTGTGTTGGGGCTGGCGGGTGTGCTTTTCTTGGCGCTGGCCTACCCCCTGGTCGTCTTTGCGCGGCAAGCCCCAGCGTTGTCGATGATGTTCAGCCTCTATGTCACACTCGGCGTGTTCTTGCTTCTCGCGATACCCGACCCGTTCGCAAACCGCAGCCTAATTGCCTTCACCGCATGGTCCAGCTTCGCTCATGCCGCCGTCATGGGCACTCAAGCCATGCGCAACATGGTTGCTCAGGGAGAAATGATTGGCGTAGTGGTCCTGATCGTCATCGGCATAGTCCTGATCGCGCTCATGCCGGTGAGGCAGCCAGCCACGTCGGCCGGTAACGCCACTGCCTGACCTTTCATGCCTTCGGTTTCATCGCTTTGTACGAATCACGCGTCTGCGTCCGCCTTCCACCGGTTATTCTTCCATCAGCATGTTGATCGCGCAACCAATCCCGAATCCCAACGGGCCAAGGCGAAAAAAATCACCACCAAACACAAAACTACCCCTGATGCGCCACCTGGCTTTGCCAGTCAGACCTCACCTCACCGGTAGAAATCTCTGCACCCGCTCGCCAGCGAACACCTCGCCGGTGTAGATGATCCCCTTCGAATCCACCGCGATCATGTGCAGCCCAAAAAATTGGCCGCCATTTTCGCCCATGCTCCCCATCTGCCCTACCACTTTTCCGTCCTCGCGATTCAAAAACCAGATGTGATTGTTCGTCAAATCGGAAATATACAGGAACTTCTGCTTTTTGTCCGGAGAAAACATCACTCCACCAGTGGATCCCCCCACCCCCGTCCCCGACGCCAGTACAAATTCCTTCACGAACTTGCCTTCCTTGGTCGTCACATCGATCCGATTCGCCATCCGGTCCGCGGCGTACACCATCCCGTCATTGGAAATGTTCAGCGTCAAATGCCCGCGAAATTCCTTCGGCTCCGGGCCGCCCGGCGTATACGCGCGGTCCGCGTCACTGGTGCTCATCTCCCCGAGCGTATGCCCGTAAGCTCCCCAGCCCCGTTTGAATGCGAAAGTATCCAGGTCGAACACCATCACGCGACCGCCCAGGTAATTATCCGCGGCGTACAGTTCGTGAGCCGGTTCGTCCAGCCGGATCTCTTCCAGTCCCCCCACGATCATTGGCGTCGTCGGCGGATACTTGGTGTGGAACGCCGCGAGTGCCGCTTCCCGAGCAGCTTGTGCCGTGGGATCCGGTTTCGGCCGTCCGCCCGGCGGAGTGAGGAATCCCGCCACAGGACCCGCGCTGCCATGCCCCGGAACATGCGCCGATGTCAGAGGCGCGTCGGCTCCGCCCCCCGGCACTCTCTCCGGCGTACGCGGAACTTCGGCCACCAGCTTGCCGGTCTTCGAATCGTACTTGCGCACCGTGTCCTGTCCAATGTAGATGAACCCCTTGCTGTCCACCGCCATCCCGTGCCCCTGCGGCGCATCGAAGGAACCGATCACGTTACCGTTCTTATCGATGTGGATCATCGCCGGCGGCCGGACGCAGCAATCGGCCAGCGGAGGAGTCAGCTCGGCTTCGAGCTCAATGTCGGTTAGATCGTTCGGACGATTCAACACCCAAACGTCGTCGTTCTTATCGACAGCCAATCCAGTCACGCCGCCCATCTTCCATTTGTTCGGAAGCGGCTTCGGCCAATCCGGATCGAACTTGAACTTCGGTGCGGTCTGCTCCTGCGCCACAATCGACGCACACAACGCCACCAAACCCAGGCCGGCCAACACGCGGTTGATGTTCATAAATCCCCCGCAAGATTATATGTCAGTGGAAACATCGAGTACCCCCCTCTTTGGAGCTATGTGCTGGTTTATGCTGATAAGGGCCTTTACGACCATGAATGACGATCAACGCAAATCCGTAGCCCTCGAATACCTACACGCGCTCGACAATGGCGGCGTCACCTCCTCCGGCGGCTCTATTTTCGATCTGTTCGCCCCCACTGCCCACGTCTACTTCCCGAAGTGGGGCGTCGCAAAAGGCCGGCCGCAAATCGAAAAGCTATTCGCAGATTTGGGCGCCAACCTCAAGTCCATCACGCATCACTACTCCGGTTTGAATTGGATTTTCTCCGGCGGCGACACCATCGTTTGCGAAGGAACCAGCCACGGCGAGCACGTCGATGGACCCTGGCGAGCCGGCGATCCCGATTGGGCCGCGGGCCGCTGGTGCGATGTCTTTGAAATTCGCGACGGATTAATTCACCGCTGCTACATCTATCTCGACCCCGACTACGCCGGCCGAGACACCAGCCGTTATCCCTGGATTAAACTCTAGAGACGAAACTCTAAATCATGGCTCAATCATCCATTCAACTCTCGCCCATCGGAATCTGGACCCGCCAGCTCGAAGATCAACCCGCCGCCAAAGCGCAGGAAACCGCGCGTGAACTCGAGGAGCTTGGTTACGGCGCTCTCTGGTTTGGCGAGGCGCTCGGCCGCGAAGTGCTCTCCAACGCCGGGATGCTGCTGGCTGCGACAAAGCGTATGGTCATCGCCACCGGAATCGCGAACATCTACGCGCGCGACGCCGTCGCCATGGCCTCCGGACAGAAGACCCTGGCAGAAGCCTATCCCAATCGATTTCTCCTCGGACTCGGTGTCAGCCACATCCCGCTGGTCGAACAGTTGCGCGGTCATCGTTACGAAAAACCCGTCGCCACCATGCGCGCCTATCTCGACGCCATGGATAAAGCGCCGTACAACTCCGTCCCTCCGCCAACCAAGCCCGCGCGCATTCTCGCCGCCCTCGGTCCCAAAATGATCGAGCTTTCGGGCCAGCACGCCGATGGTGCACATCCCTACAACACCAATCCCGAACACACCTCCGAAGCCCGCCGCATACTTGGTCCCAAGCCTTACCTTTGTCCCGAGCAAGCCGTCGTGCTCGAAACCGATCCTGAAAAAGCGCGCGCCATCGGACGTGCGTTTCTCGGCTTCTATCTCACGCTGCCGAACTACGCCAACAATTTTTTGCGCCTCGGTTTTGACGAAACAGATTTCACGAATGGGGGGAGCAATCGCCTGATCGACTCAATCATTGCCTGGGGCGATTTGAACGCGATCCACAATCGAATTCGCGAGCACCACGCAGCGGGCGCCGACCACGTTTGCATTCAAGTGTTGACTGCCGATCCCAAAGCCCTGCCCTTGCGCGAGTGGCGAGAATTAGCGAAAGAAATCCTGGTCCGGCCTTCGTAGCAGCGATCGCGCGGAGCCTTCTGCCGGTTCCCATTCGAATCCGCGAATCAGCACAACGGGAGTTCCGTCGGCTTTTTTCATCAACAATCCCGCCGCTGCCGCCAGTTGATCGGCCACCGCGATGATCGTGCTCGCGAGGTTTCTTCCATGCCGATCCGTTCGTCCACGATGATCGTCCAACGCTTCGAGTCCGGCCACGCCGATTGCGACATCCACAAGCCCTTCGCGCCATGGCCTTCCAAACGAATCGGTGATGATCACCGCGCCGCAGCCGATGCCTTCGCGCAACTTGCGCGCCGAAGCATCAGGATCATTCGGCAGCACGGTCGCGAAATCGTCACCTTCCACATTTGATTGATCCACGCCGGCGTTCGCGCAAATCAGCCCATGCCGCGTCTCGGCGATGATCACGCCGCGATCCATTTTCACGATTCGTCGCGATTCCGCCAGGATCAATTCGATCAGCCGCGCGTCTTTCTTCCATTCCTCCGCCCAGGATCGCGCCAGCGCCGACGGGCGAATCTCGCGCAAATCCACAATCGCCCCCTCGGCTTTCGAAACGATCTTCTGCGCCACCGCGACAATGTCTGCGGCGCGTGCGCTCTTGATGAACGAAGCGAGATCGTCACCCGGCCGAATCTCGGGCAGGGAAGCGAGGGCTTCTATTTCGAGGCGCATGCTTCTCGCAGGAACGACGAAACTTCGCACGTGCGCTCATGTGCCAAGAATTCAGCGACATCTTCGGGAGTATCAATGTCGAACATCAACCCAGGCAAACGCAGCACATCGGCGTGCAAGCCTTTCGAAAGCGCCTGATCCAGATGCTTGCGGCAACTGCCCGGGCCAAAACGGCTCTCGATGCAATTGGGCGGCGTCCGCACCAGCGCATTCGTGCCCGTGCCATCGGACGACGGAACAACAATCAGCCCCGCCTGCGTCGAAGCAGCGAGCCTGCTAAAGTCCGCTGGCGTTACGGTCGGCACATCAATTGGAACCAGCAACACGGTCGACGCGCCCATTTCCATCGCCCGCAGACACGCCGCATCGGCTGAAACGCTGTGGCTCACTTGCTGGTCTTCTTCAAACACCAGCACGCCCAAACTTCGCGCATGTTCGGCGACTTCGTCATCGCTGGTCGCGACAACCACTTGATCGATGCCTTCGGCCTGGCACAACGCGGCCAACGTCTGTCGATAAAGCTTACGCGCCAGCATCTCTCGCTCTTCAACGCCAAGAAATCCAGTCAACCGCTGCTTGGCATTCCGCGGACTCTTCACCGGCAGAATCGCGAAGATCATCTTTCGATTCCCAACTCGCGCGCCACCACTCGCGCCAGCGCCTTTCTCTCCCGCAGCCCTTTCATAATCGTGTTCGTGACCACCGCTTTCATCCCAAGCGCCGCCACATGCGCCGCTTGTTTGCGATCCACTTCGTCCAGTACAAACACGCCGCAGAAGTCCACGTACAATTTTGCGACTTCGGCCGCCGAAGAATTCAGCCCCATGCTCTTCATCATCTTCGCCGCTGGACCTTTCAGCGCGCGCCCGCCCACAATCGGCGAAATCGCGGCCACCTTTTCGCGCCTGCGCTGCAAAGCCTCGCGAATTCCAGGCACAGCGAGAATCGGCCCGATGCTGATGAACGGGTTCGATGGGCAAAGAATCACGGCCTCGGCCTTTGCGATCGCATCCAACAAGCCCGGCGCCGGCGCAGCTTCCGATGCCCCCTCAAACCGCATCGCCGTCACCCGATCGCGCGCCCGCCGCTTCACGAAATAAGTCTGAAACTCCAGCTCGCCCGCCGGCGTGCAGATCCTTGTCCGCACGCGCTCATTCGACATCGGAACCAGCGTCGATTGAATCTTCAAGGCGCGATTAATCTCGCCTGTCACTTCTGCCAGCGTTGCGCCCTGCCGCATGCGCTGCGTGCGATACAAATGCGTCGCCAAATCCAAATCACCGAGTTGAAACCAAGTGTCCGCGCCCAACCGCCCTAGCGCCTCCAAACACCGGAAGCTGTCGCCGCGAATCCCCCAGCCGTGTTCCGGATTCGCCAAACCCGCCAAAGTATAGGTGACTGTATCGAGATCCGGCGAAATGTGCAGGCCGTGAATTTCAGCATCGTCGGCGGTGTTGCCGATGATGAACACGCGCTCCGGCGCAATCACTCGCGTCAATCCATCCAGAAATCGCGCGGCGCCCACACCGCCCGCGAGCGCGACCACCCGATTCCGTTTCACAGTCCCGTGATCCTCATCCCGGACTCTTTCACCTTGTGCCGAAGATTGAGCGCGATCAGCAGCGCCGCCGCGCTTTCGAGCAACCGGGCCATATCTAAGGCGCCGGCATCAATAGCTCGCACTCCGGGGATCATCGCGGCCAGCTTCGCGACCTCGGCCTTCGCTTCCGCGTTGTCGCCGCAGATCAACGTATCGCAATCCAGTGGATGATCCCGCTTCGCCAAGGCCTCCGCGCTCAATGCATGAAACGCCGCAACCACAGGCACTCCGGGGGCGAGCCGCGCTGCCTGCTGCGCCGCCGATCCATCCCACAAAGTAAGCGTGCGCGAAATCCGCCCGCCGATGGCCACTTCGAGTGGAACCGTCGCATCCACCAAAATCGCTCCCGCCACAAAATTCGCGCGGATACTTTTCAGAGTTTCCACCTGCGCCGAAAGCGGCACAGTAAGAATCACAATGCCCGCATCAGTCACTGCGTCGGAATTCAGATGGCCGGTCGCAGACGCTCCGATGAGCTTTGCAGTTTCCTGCGCCTTTTCCAGGTTGCGCGAACCGATCCGCACACGCACTCCGGCTTGAGCAAAACGAGCGGCGAGTCCGCTGCCTTCGGCCCCGGTACCGCCAACGATGGCGACGATTATTTGCACAGTAACTTGATGATACATTCGAAGGGAGGAGAGCACCGATGGCAGCGATTCCCGAAAACTATCTCGACCTGACCCAGAAGAAAGCGTTTGCGCAATTGGCCACCTTGATGCCGGACGGAAGCCCGCATGTCGCGCCCGTCTGGTTCGAGTACGATGGCAAGCACATTATCATCAACTCCGCCAAGGGACGTGTGAAAGACAAGAACATCCGGCAAGACCCGCGCGTCGGCCTTGATATTCTCGATCCTGACAATCCGTACCGCCACCTTTCGATTCGCGGCCGCGTGGTGGAAATTACCGAAAAGGGCGCCGACGAGCACATCGACAAGCTCACCAAGAAATACACCGGCCAGGATAAATATCCGTATCGCGGGCCGGGCGAAGTCCGCGTGCTTTACAAAATCGATCCTGAGCATTCTTACGCGATGGGCTGATCGTGCCTTCGCCAAGCATCGCAAGCGGGATTTCGAGAACAGACGCGAGCCGGTTGATCCGCGCCTCGGGCGGCGAGCTTCTGGACTTACTGAAGGAAGCAAGCGCCATTCGCGACGCGCGTACCGGCCGCGTAATCACGTATTCGCGCAAGGTTTTCATCCCGCTCACCAACCTGTGCCGCGATCGCTGCGGATACTGCACGTTTGCGCGCGAACCGGGCGATGGCAAGGCTCACACCATGAGTCCGGACGAAGTGCTGGCTGTCGCGCGCGCGGGTCAAAAAGCCGGATGCAAGGAAGCGCTGTTCAGTCTCGGCGATAAACCCGAGCTGCGTTATCCCGAGTATCGCGATTGGCTCGATCAGCGCGGCTTTCGTTCCACCATCGAGTACCTGCGCGCGATGTGCCAGCTAGTATTCGAAGAGACGGGGCTGCTTCCGCACGCAAATCCCGGCGTCTTGTCGCCAGAAGAAATGGAGTTGCTGCGGCCCGTGAACGCGAGCCTGGGGATGATGCTCGAAACGGTCAGCCCGCGATTGCTCGCACCGGGCGAGGCGCATCATCGCTGTCCCGACAAGGTTCCCAAGGTGCGGCTCGCGAGTCTTGAAACCGCGGGGGAATTGCGAATCCCATTCACCACCGGCATTCTGATCGGAATCGGCGAAACGCTCGAGGAGCGCGTGGACGCGCTGTTTGCAATTCGCGAGCTTAACGAAAAGCACGGCCACATCCAAGAAGTGATCGTGCAAAACTTTCGCGCGAAGTCCGACACGCTGTTCGCCGGGCGTCCGGAGCCAACAGCTTTGGATGTTGCGCGCACCGCGGCAGTCGCTCGGCTGATTCTTGGCGGAACAGTGAATTTGCAAGTGCCGCCTAATCTCTCACAGGATGCATATGGATTCTATCTGCTGGCCGGCATCAACGATTGGGGGGGCATATCGCCTGTGACGCGCGATTTCATCAATCCGGAAATGGCCTGGCCGCAGATCGCCAAGCTCCAATCAGTGACTGAAGAAGCCGGCTTCGAGTTGCGCGAACGGCTGGCGGTCTATCCAGAGTATTTGAGCGATTCGCGCTGGATCGCAGAACCATTGCGCCAAAGGGCGTTGGATTTGTCGCATGAGTGTTGAGACAATTCTCGATCGCGCTCTCGAAGGCCGCGAGCTTTCGGCCGAAGATGGTGCTGCGCTCTTTGCTGCCGAGGGCGACAATCTTCATCGGTTGGTCACCACCGCCGACGAACTGCGCCAGCGCAAAATGGGCGATCGCGTCGCATACGTCATCAACCGCAACGTCAATTTCACGAACGTTTGCGTCAAACGCTGCGGCTTCTGCGCGTTTAGCCGCGGCCATCGCGCCGAGCAAGGCTACTTCCTGCCAACAGAGGAAATTCTTCGGCGCGTTCGCGAGGCGTGGGATCTTGGCGCAACCGAAGTTTGTATCCAAGCCGGGCTGCCCCCGCGCATTCATGGATCGTTTTATATCGATCTGTGCGCGGCCATCAAACGCGAGATCCCCGAGATTCACGTACACGCATTTTCGCCCGAAGAGATCCTCTACGGCGCGACGCTTTCGAATCGCAGCATCGAGGATTATCTGAAAGCTCTCAAAGACGTCGGGCTCGGATCCCTGCCGGGAACGTCGGCCGAGATTCTGGACGATCGTATTCGCGACATCATTTCTCCCGGCCGCATCTCGACGCGCGATTGGACCACGGTGATTGGCACGGCTCACAAGGTCGGAATCCCGACCACGTCCACCATCATGTACGGGCATATCGAGACCGCGCTCGACCGCGCGCGGCACCTTGCGCTCCTCCGCGAAATTCAAAAAGAAACCGGCGGCATCACGGAATTCGTGCCGCTCAGCTTCATAGCAGCCGAAGCGCCGATGGCGAAGAAGTCGCTGGTGCCGGGAATTCAAACAAACATTGCGCGCGAAGATGTTTTGCGGATGTACGCCGTCGCGCGGCTGATGCTCGATCCATGGATACCCAATATTCAAGCCACGTGGGTGAAACAAGGCCCGCGGCTCGCGCAGGAATGTCTCGCGGCCGGCGCGAATGATTTCGGCGGCACTTTGATGAACGAAAGTATTTCGACGTCCGCGGGCGCGCAGCACGGCCAATTCCTGCATCCCGCGGAACTTCGGCAGTGGATTCGCGCGGCGGGCCGCGTTCCCGTGCAGCGATCCACAACTTACAAAACTCTGCGCGTGTTCGAACAAGAGCCCATCGAGCCCGAGCCCAGTTGGGACGGCGACCGTTTCGGCTCCTATGCCACGCTAATCGCATCGCCCGAATTCCGCTTCCGCGAAAGGCGCGCTGAATCATGACCAACGTCGACGCCCTGATTCTCGATCTTCTCGAATGGCTCGCCAACGGCGAGAGAACCTACACCGAAGTGATGGACGCCTGGCGCACCTCATGCCCGAGGCTCCCGGTATGGGAGGATGCGAATGATCGCGGTCTCATCGTTACTGCGGAAGTGAACGAACGTCTGATCGTCCGCGTCACGTCGTCGGGGCGCGACTTTCTTGCCGAACATCGGTCAGCACCAGCTCACAAATAGTAAAAGGAGGCACCATGAAGATATTTGCAATCGCGGCAGCGTTGGCCTGCGCGGCCAGCCTGTCGGCCGAAGTACAGAAACAGGACGTCGATATTAAAGCACCCGATGGCGTCAATCTGAAAGCAACCTATTTTTCAGCCGGCCGGTCTGGCCCTGCGATGCTGCTCCTGCACCAATGCAACATGGACAGGCATGCGTGGGATGGTCTGGCGGCGGATCTCGCGGCGGGCGGCATTAACGTTTTGACGTTCGATAATCGTGGTTTCGGAGAAAGTGGCGGCAGCAAATCCACCGATCCGGACACGCGCACGGCTGAGAGGAAGAAATGGCCGGCCGATGTCGACGCGGCGTTCGACTACCTGATAAAACAGAAAGGTGTCGATGCATCGCGCCTGGCAGTTGGCGGAGCAAGCTGTGGTGTTACGCTCTCGTCGGATCTTGCCGCGCGACGCCACGAGATCCGAGCGCTGATGGTGCTTTCCGGCATGGCGAGCGACGCAGCGAAAGCTTACATCGCGAGCAACCCGTCGCTTCCGGTTTTTGGCGCTGCGAGCGAAGGCGACACCGGAGCGGCCAACGGAATCCGAGCGGCATTGGCCGAATCAAAAGATCCGAAATCGGTTCTCAAAATCTATTCCGGCACCGAGCACGGTGTGCCGATGTTCGCCAAGAATCCCGAGCTTGAACCGATGATCGTCGCTTGGATCAAGGCGCAACTCCCCGCAACGGGCGGAACGCACTAACGCGCCCGCTTTACTTCTGCACGGTGAGCAACGTGGTGGATGGCGACGATACCCCGCCCTCCATCACCACCACCGGATAATCGCCGTCGGCCAAGTTCGGAACCACCACGGCCACCTGCACGAGGCCCGCGAATCCCGGCGCCAATGCAGCTCCGATGACTTTCGCCGTTTGTCCTCCGATGGTCACTTGCACTGAGCCGCTGATATTCGACGTCGGGCTGGCGGGAACTTGATGCCCTGCCTGAACAGCAGGATTCCCCGGACCGAAACCGGTGCCCCAAAGCACCACGATGTCGCCGGGTCCCGTTGGCGTGGTGGGTCCCCCGAAAACCCCATCCTTTATTTTTATGTTGTAGTTTATATCGGTCGCTACTGCATATCCGCCGGGCCACAAAAAGAAAGCCGGCGCAACAGGCTGCAGCATGGCCGATACAGCGTCGCTCGCTTCGCCGTTGTTGGTCACGATCACTTCCACCGGGCCGGAACTCGAGAGATTGGGCGCGATCACGTCGAGTTGTGTCGCACTCAGATACTCCAGGAACGCGGGCGAGCCGCCGATGGTTACTGACAGGCCGCCTGACGACGTAGGATAAACCCCATCCACAAAACCCAATCCGACGGGCGCGCCATTATAGAGATTATTTCCAGTAATTGTCACCCATTGCCCCGAAGATATCCCGGGCGCGAAGCTCGCGCCGTTGATCACTGCCGTAACTCCCACACAACTTCCGCCGGTGCACGAGCAGTTGTTCAGCAGGATCGAGATATCGTTCGTGCCGCCGTTCGCGACAACCAGATCAGGCTTTCCATCGCGATTCAGATCGCCCACGGCCACGAACAGAGGACCATTATCGGCGCCGAAGCCAACCGGGGATTGGAACGTGCCATTGCCGTTGTTGAGCAGGATGTCCACGCGGAACGAAAGGAAGTTGACGATCGCCAGGTCCGGTTTTCCATCGCCGTTGAAATCGCCGATCGCGACCGATTGCACCGGATCGCCGCCCGGATACGCGACGTATTTCTGGAACGTTCCATCGCCATTACCCAGCAACACGGCGACATCGCCCAGCGGGCCCGGTTGATCGCAGGGATTACATCCGAAGGCCGCCACCGCGATGTCGGGCTTTCCGTCGCCATTCAGATCGCCCACCGCCAGCGTTTGTACCGATTGCTTATTGTCGGCAGTGTAGTCCACTTCGGTCTTGAACGTTCCATTGCCGTTGCCCAATAGAATCGAGATGGTGTTCGAATCGGCGTTGGCCACCGCCAGGTCCGGGTTACCATCGCCGTTCAGATCTGCAACCACGATGTTGCCCATGCCCGATCGCGTCCCGTAAGTGACGGGAGATTGGAACGACCCATCGCCATTTCCGAGCAGCACCGCGACCCCAATCAAGCTGACCACCGCAAGATCTTGCTTGCCGTCCTTGTTGAAATCGCCGGCCGCCAAAGTGAATACGCCGAACTCAATGGTGATCACCTTCCCGGCGCGAAACGTTCCGTCGCCGTTGCCGAGCAGTATGGTTACGGTGCCGGGACCCACGTCGGTGACCGCTAAATCAGGCTTGCCGTCGCCGTTGAAGTCCGCGATCACGACACCGGTTGCGCCCGATCCCGCGGGATAATTCACAGCGGGCTTGAAAGTGCCGTCACCTTTGCCGATCAGCACGGACACAGTGCTCGACCCGTTGCTCGCGACAGCCACGTCGGGGATTCCGTCACCGTTGAGGTCCCCGATCGCGGCGGTCTGCGGCCCCGTGCCAGCCTTATAAACGGGCGCGGTTTGAAAGGTCCCATCGCCGTTGCCGAGTACGGTATACACTCCGGTGGGCTCGTTGAGCACCTGCGACGTCACCACCAGGTCGATCTTGCCGTCGCCATTGAAGTCGGCGGATGCCACCGATTTGATCGCGTTTCCCGTAGGAATGTAATTGACCGCCGCCTGAAACGTGCCGTCGCCATTTCCAAGCAAGATCGAAATTGTAGAAGGCACCGGGCTACCGAGCACAGCCAGGTCCAGCTTGCCATCGTGATTGAAATCGCCAATCACCATGCCGCTCGGGGCTTTCCCGGCGGGATAGGCCACGGGCCCCTGAAACGTTCCATCGCCATTGCCCAACCAAACTTGAACGCCATTGGCGCCGGTGTCGAGCGTTACGACATCGAGTTTGTGATCGCCGTTGAAATCGCCCGCGGCCAAGAACACGAAGCTGTCGAAGACCATCTGCGTTCCCGAGACAACAGGATTGCCGAAAGTTCCGTCGCCATTGCCTGGCATCATGGCGAGGTTGCCCGAGCTGGAGTCGGCGGTGAGCACGTCCGGTTTGCCGTCGCCATTAAAATCGCCAACCAAATAAAATGCCCCGCCGACGGTGCCCGTCGAGAAGTCCTTTGCCGATTGGAAAGTGCCGTCGCCGTTTCCGAGCAGCACTTGGAAGTCGACCGAACCCGCGCCGTTGGCCACTAGATCCAGCTTTCCGTCGCCGTTGACGTCGGCGAGTGCGAATTGAGTTGTGTTGCCAGGAACCGCGTTCGCTGCTGTGCGGAAAGTCCCATCGCCGTTGCCGAGCAAAATCCAAATGCCGCCTGGCAGATCGCCGGCTGAGCAGGGCGCGCACCCCGAACTGGCGACAATCAGGTCGAGCTTGCCGTCTCCATTCACGTCGCCCGCAACCAGCCAGTTCGGTTCGAATCCGACGGCGTAGTTCACGGCGGGCTGCAGCGTTCCGTCGCCATTGCCCAACATCACCGAAATATTGTTCGAGGTGAAGTTAGCAATTGCGGAGTCCTGCTTGCCGTCGCCGTTGAAATCTCCCGTCACCACCACCCAAGGCGTATTGCCCGCTACGAAAGAGCGCGCGGCCGCGAACATCGGTTTATTGCAGACGGAGGCAACTGCTGGCGCTAGCTGCATCCAAGCTCCCAGGAACAAGACGGTGGAACGAACCAGGAGCGTCGACGGCGTTTTCATGAATGTGGAGACCTTCCTTGAGTAGGTCATGAGGTTCAACGCAAGTTTCTTTCACAAATCTTGCGCGTCCCGATCTGGCGCGGAGCGAGATACTATATGTGCGAGGAATCCGATGCCCGAACTCATAACTCGAAGTGAACGCCTGCATCCGGAGGTGCGGGCGCTGTTGGAGATGATGGACGCCCAAGGCGCGCCGGCGCTCGAATCGCAGGACCCGCTTGTCGCGCGCAAAGATCGCGTGGAAGGCATGAAGATGCTCGGTGGCGAACCGAGGCCGCTGGGACGCGTCGAAGATTTTTCGATCCCCGGGCCGGATGGTGACGTACCCGTGCGGCTTTACGCCATGGAACACGGCGGCGTCCGTCCTGCGCTGATCTACTTCCACGGTGGCGGTTGGGTTTTCGGTAACCTGGACACCCACGATTCGGTATGCCGCGACCTGGCTGCTGAATCCGGCGCAGTCGTGATCTCGGTGGATTACCGGCTTTCGCCCGAAGTGAAGTTTCCGGCGGCGGTGAACGATTCCTACGCGGCCACTCTCTGGATAGCGGCCAACGCCGAGCGCCTGGGCATTGATGCGCGGCGCATTTCCGTGGGTGGCGATAGCGCCGGCGGCAATCTGGCAACCGTGATCGCCATGCGCTGCCGCGATGCGGGCGGTCCCGCGCTGGCGCGACAACTGCTCATCTATCCGGCGACCGACTTAAGCTCTTTCGACACCGCTTCGTATCGCGAATTGGCCGAAGGCTATTTCCTCACCCGTGCCGCGATGCAGTGGTTTACCGGCCATTATCTGGCATCCGGCGATCAAAGCCGGCTTCCGGAAGCGTCGCCCCTGCACGCGCCCAACTTGAGCGGCCTGCCGCCCGCGTTTGTCATTACGGCCGAGTTCGATCCACTGCGCGATGAGGGTGAAGCCTACGCCGCGCGGCTCCAGCAGGCTGGTGTGCCCGTCACCGTGAAACGCTATCCGGGCATGGTTCATGGTTTCGTTTCCATGCGCGGAGTGGTTTCAGGCGGCCGGCAGGCGATCCAGGAAGCGGCGAAGTTTGTCGGCCAATATGAGCAGGCGGAGAGTGCGTGATGAAATTACACTTGATTCTTATCGCGGCATTCGCCGCTCTCCTGACGGCCAGCCAGGCCTTCGCTGACTGCGCCGAAAACACTGACGTCTACAGCACCGTGACTCCCGACGGGCCGGATTATATGTACGATTTCACGGTGCAGAACGGGTGCGTCGGTAACCCTAATGAACCACAACCCATGTTGGAAGCTTTTTTCCTACCCTACTTCTCGGACGCGGAAATTTCGAACATCGTCGTCCCTAGCGGCTGGACGGCCACGATCGAGGCCAGCAATAACGTCTTCAATTTGCTGGATGCCGGGGTGATTGAGTTCGACCCGCCCGCGCCATTCGGGTATGACGGCTTCAGCGGCTTCAGCTACGTGTCGACATACGGCGGCGTGGAGGGGCCGTTTGCTATTGAACGGGACACCGGCACGTTGTTCGGCGATCCGCAGATTCCTGGGAGTCCCGAGACGATTACAGCATTGGCGGACGCCACCACTCCCGAGCCTTCGACTACTGGGCTGCTTAGCCTCGGCTTATGTGCGATCGTGCTCGTCGCCAAGCAACGCCGGATCAAGCCAGTTCACTAGCGCGGGGAATTTCGTCGGTCCAGACTTTGAAGCTCTCGAGCGTGTTTGGGCCGAAGGTTGTGGCGATGGCTACATCGGCTGCGTCCCGGCCTCGCGCGATCAGCACCCGTCCAATTCGCGGCGTGTTGTTGCGTGCATCGAAGGTGTGCCACTCGCCGCCCAGGTAGGCTTCGAACCAGGCCGCAAAATCCATGACGCCATAGGGCGGCGGCATCCCGATGTCGCCCAGATAGCCGGTGCAATAACGGGCGGGAATGTTCATCGAGCGGCAGAACGCGATTGCCAGATGCGCGAAGTCGCGGCACACGCCCTTGCGTTCCTGGAAAGCTTCCCACGCGGTCTTGGTTGGCCGCGCGTCCTGATAGTTAAAGACGATGTGGTTATGCACGAAATCGCAAATCGCCTGCACGCGGCTCCATCCCGGCGGCGTCTGCGAGAAGAGCTTCCATGCAGCATCCGTCAATAGATCAGTTTCGCAGTAGCGGCTACCCAGTAGAAACACCAGAGTCTCTTCGGGCAGATCTCGTACCTCGTGCTGCGGAACGTGCGGAGCCAGTAACTCGAGCATGCCGCTGTCTCTCACCACCGCGCTGCTGCTCAACCGAATCCGCCCGATGGGGGCTACGATGCGCGTGCACCAGTTTCCGAAGACATCGCGATGAGCGGTAACGGGCACGAACGGGTCCGTCGCCAGGTGATCCGGAACCACGATGTCCTGGGAGCGCGAATAATGGACGTGCACCATCAGGATCATCGGAATTTCCTGGGGACAGTTGTAAATGATTTCGAAGCCCACGCGGATCTGCATGCTCAATTCTTTCCTTTCGCCGGACTTTCTGGCTTCCATGAAGGAATCGACAGGGAGACCGCAGACGCGTGCGCCGGGCGCGCCAGACCACAGTTCATTCTACTCGCTTCCGATCGGTTACACTTACGGCATTGAGCACAATGTCGCTTTCCACGGGCGCCCGTCTGGGCCCCTACGAAATCCTTGAACCCATCGGCGCCGGCGGGATGGGCGAGGTCTACAAGGCGCTCGACACGCGGCTCGACCGGATCGTCGCAATCAAGGTATCGAGCGAACGATTCACGGAGCGCTTCGAGCAGGAGGCGCGCGCGGTTGCGGCGCTGAATCATCCCAACATTTGCACGCTGTTCGACGTCGGGCCGAATTACCTGGTGATGGAGTACATCGAAGGCGACTCGCCGAAAGGGCCGATGCCGCTCGAGGAAGCGCTGCGCGTCGGGCGCCAGATCGCCGACGCCTTGGAGGCCGCGCACGAACGGGGCATTACGCATCGCGATCTCAAGCCGGCCAATATCAAGGTGAAGCCCGACGGAACAGTGAAGGTTCTGGATTTCGGACTCGCCAAAGTGGCGGCGACTACCAGCTCGAGCGGCGATCGTTCGCCCACGTTCACCATCCACATGACCGAAGCCGGCATGATCTTGGGCACCGCTTCCTACATGGCGCCCGAGCAGGCTCGCGGCAAGGCTACCGACAAGCGCGCCGACATTTTCGCTTTTGGAGTGGTGTTGCACGAATTGATTACCGGCCATCGCTTATTCGGCGGTGAAGACGTCGGCGAGATTCTCGCAAAGGTGATTCGCGACGAGCCCGATTTGAGCGACGCTCCGCCCAGCGTCCAACGGCTGCTCTCGGAGTGCCTGCAAAAGGATCCGCGAAAACGGCTGCGCGATATCGGCGATGTTTGGAGGCTGCTGGATGGTGTGGCGGCGCCTGCCACGACGGTAGTTTCCGTCGAGAAGCCCCGCAAATTTCAGTGGCTGTGGCCGGCGATCGCGGCGCTGTTCCTGGCGACCACCGGCGCGCTCGCATTCGTGCATTTTCGCGAAAAGGCGCCCGTACTCACGCCCATGCGCTTTGAAATGGCGCTGCCCGCGAAGAGTTCGCTGACCACGTTTGCCATTTCCCCGGACGGCAGAAAATTGGTCTTCAACGTACGCGGCGCAAACGGGCGCAACACGCTTTGGCTGCGTACGATGGACTCCCTTGAAGCCCGGGAGTTGCCCGAGACTGACGGAGCTTACCTGGACCCGGCGTGGTCGCCCGACAGTCAGTCGATTGCGTTCATGGCGAACTTCAATCTCAAGAAGATCGATGTTTCGGGCGGAACGCCTCAGACCTTAGCGTCTATGTCGAATCCTGCCACCGGAGTTTCCTGGGGCCGTGACGACGTGATTTTATTCGGTAGCGCCGGTGTCATTAATCGAATTGCGGCTTCCGGCGGTGAGGTGACTCCCGTGACGGCAATTGACTCACAACATGGCGAACAAGGGCAGGGCCGTCCATTCTTTCTGCCGGACGGCAAGCACTTCCTCTATTTTCGCCTGATGGGCGATCGCAGCGGTTTGTACACGGGGTCGCTAGACGCGAAGCCCTCCGAGCAAACAAAAACGCGTCTGCTCGACACACCCGGGGGCGCGGTGTATGTGACTTCGACATCGGGAGGGTCCTTATTGTTTCTACGCGGGGCCGCCTTGATGGCGCAACCGTTCGATGCAGGCCGCGTGGAGCTAAAAGGGCGCGCGGTTCAGTTGGCGGATCGGGTCAGCGTTACGCTTTACGACGGCTTATATTCTGCGTCCAACACCGGCCTGCTGGCATTCGCGGCCTCGGGGGGCAACAATCGGCAACTGACCTGGTATGACCGGAGCGGGAAGGTCTTGGGGCAAGCCGGGGAGGCAACCGCACGTGACGAATTGGAGCTGTCGCCCGACGAAACGCGAGTGGTCGAAGGCCGCACCGACTCTCGCGGAGAATGGACCGTGTGGATGCTGGATCTCGCGCGCGGTGTCAATACACGTCTGACGTTCGAAGGCGGGGGAGGCAACGCGATGTGGTCGCCGGATGGCCGCCAGATTGTCTATTCACCGCATGGAGGACAGGCGCAGGATCTCTATCTCAAGCCAGCCAGCGGCGCCGAGCAAGGCACTCTTTTGTTGCACGCAGACCAAAACATTGATGCGATGGACTGGTCGCGCGATGGGAAGTTCTTGTTGTTCCAGCAGCGCACCAAGGACCGGAAGCAGGATCTTTGGGTGCTTCCCATGATGGGCGACCGCAAGCCCATACCCTATCTCGTTACGCCATTTGTGAAAAATCAGGCGAAGTTTTCTCCCGACGGGCACTGGGTGGCATATGTTTCCAATGAATCTGGAACC
>DATHMO010000253.1:0-12051 GCA_035486995.1 Bryobacteraceae bacterium | reverse complement strand
CCGAAGCTGAAGACACATAAGGGTGCGTCCAAACGATTCAAGAAGACCGGGACGGGTAAGGTGGTTCGCCATCATTCATTTGCCCGCCACATCTTGACATCCAAGACGCGCGCGCGCAAGCGCAAGCTGAAGCATAGCGTGGTGGCGGATGAGACCGACCAGGCTAAGCTGAAGAGAATGATTCCGTACTAAGTACGAATGTTGTGTGGAACGGCGCCGCACGTGCCGTTGCCGCCGGCAAAATTTAACACAGGAGTAAAAACGTGCCAAGAGTAAAACGCGGTACCAATCGCAGAGACTATCGCCACAAAACGCTCGCCCGAGCGAAGGGCTATTTTCTAACCAAGAGCAAACTGAATCGCGCGGCGCAAGAGGCCGTCGAGAAGGCCTTGAAGTATGGCTTTGTCGGACGCCGGCGCAAGAAGCGCGATTTTCGCTCGTTGTGGATCGTTCGGATCGGCGCTGCCTGCCGGGCCGGCGATATTTCCTACAGCAAATTCATCAACGGACTCAAGAAGGCCGGCATCGAGCTGAATCGCAAGATTCTCGCCGATATCGCCGCTACCGACGCACCGGCTTTTGCGGCGCTGGTGGAAAAAGCCAAGGCCGCGCACGCCGGGTCGTAGTTTATGAACGCCACACAACAGGAACTGGACTCGCTCGCTCATTTGGAAGAGCGCATCACGCGAGCGGTAGAAGTGGTGGGCAGCTTGCGCGCGGAAAAATCGGCGCTTGAATCGCAACTGGCGTCCGCCATTGCCGAGCGCGACGCGATCCGGCAGGAGCTGGACGAACTACGCTCCGAGCGCAAGCAGGTTCGCACCCGCATTGAGAAACTGCTCGGGCAGATGGATTTGCTGAGCGGCACCTAGCGCAGCTAACGCTGGCCTTGCGTCATCCATTCAAAAGCGACGCCTTGCGTCGCTGGTTCAAAAATGACAAAGTAAGTTAATGTCTAACACGGAACCGGTCCGTGTCACCATCTTCAATCAGACGTATTCCTTGGTGGCTTCGTCGGAGGAGCCGGGCCGGATCGAACAACTCGCCCAGCGAGTGGACGACCTCATGTCGACCATCGCGGCGCGCGCTGGCAACGTCGACTCCACGCGAACGGCCGTGCTCGCGTGTCTGCACTTGGCCGATGAACTGGATTCGATCGAGCGCCGTCTCAACATGCTGAAGGACGATGTGGAAGACAAAGCGAAGCACTTCACCATCTTGTTGGACGAGGCCATTGCGGATCCGCGCGAGCCGCAGCCTCCTTCACTCGTGGCGGAGCGCGGTTAAGCTATAAGGATGGCCGATACTTCCTCAGAACTTGGTCCGTTGTCTGAAGCAATTACCCACGATGTTTCTGTGGAAGTCCTTTCGCAATATTCAGCCGAAAACTCGCGCCCGCAGCACGGCGAATGGCTCTTCGAGTACACCGTGCGCATCACCAATAAGAGCGCCGAAACGGTTCAATTAATCAGCCGGCACTGGATCATTACGGATGCGGCCGAGGATGTCAGCGAAGTGAAAGGCCCGGGAGTGGTTGGTGAGCAGCCGGTGCTCGCGCCCGGCGAATCGTTCAAGTATTCATCGTGGTGCCCGTTGAAGACGCCGGTCGGCACCATGCGCGGTACCTATCAGATGGTTCGGACGAATGGAGAGAAGTTCGATATCGAGATCGCGCCGTTTGCATTGAAGGCGCGCTACACCGTTCACTAATTCCAGTATGGGGTTTTCGCCGAAGAACCCGTGCGCCTACCGCCTCGCTGTGCTGGCCTCCCTTCTGCTTGCGGCGCCTGCAGCGGCCATCGCCCAGACGGACGAGATCCAGGTCTATGATGCGGTGATTGCGGAGCCGGGAATATTCAATCTGGAAGTGCACACCAATTACACGCCCGTCGGCCGGAAGATGCCCGACTTTCCCGGCGCTATCATTCCGGATCACTCGGTCAACGGCGCCTGGGAGTGGGCCTATGGCGTCACCGATTGGTTTGAGCAGGGCCTGTATCTGCCAGTGTGGACGCCGGCCTCTGAGGGACGCGGCTTTTCGGTGGATGGCTTTAAGATTCGGGAGCTTTTCGTGCGGCCGCATGCCGCCGACCACACCTTCTTTTACGGCGTGAATTTTGAGTTCAGCGTCAATCATGATTGGTGGGAGCCGAGACGATTTACCTCTGAAGTGAGGCCGATCATCGGGCTGCATCTGCATCCGGTGGACCTCATCTTCAACCCCATCGTGGATACCCGCTACACCGGCGGCTTCGGAGGCCTGGAGTTCGTTCCGGCCACTCGTGTCGCCTACAACATCAACGACAAGTGGGCGGTTGCCGCTGAAGAATATTCCGATTTCGGCCCTCTGCGCCACTTCCTTCCGGTGGGCGAGCAGTTCCAGGAAGTCTGGGCCGTGCTGGATCACACCAGCAGGATCGTGAACATCGAGACGGGCTTCGGAGTTGGCGTAACCGGCGGCGCCGACAAATGGACATTCAAGCTGATGCTTTCGCGCGATCTCAATTCGAAGTCGAAGTGACGGATCAGGCCGGTCACTGTCCGCTTTTCCATTCGTACGCAACTTGACCACGTCGGCCCAACTTCCCGTTGGCGCGTTATCGGACTGGAATCGGTAAACTGGGTATCGCTCTGAAAGTGTCGAGCAAATCTTGCGGAGAGACAGAAGGATGATCCAAACGCTCAAGAAAACGCACTACTATACACCGGCTACTGCGGTGATGATGTTGACGATGGCCGTGGCCGCAAGCGCACAGTGGGACCCCTATCCATGGAAGAGGATGCCACGTACCGCCGATGGGAAAGTCGATTTAAAAGCGCCGACGCAGCGCACGCCTTACGGTAAACCCGATCTATCCGGCTTCTGGATGCCCGAAGATCCGGTCAAAAATTTGCTCAACCTGGCCGCCGATCTGAAGCCGGACGAGGTGCCGCTGACGCCTTGGGGACGGGGCGTCCTGAATGAGCGCATCGCAAACAATGGCAAGGACCACCCCGGTGTGTCCTGTCTACCGTCCGGCATCCCGGAAAAGGACAACATTCCCGATGGCCTGAAGCTGGTGCAGACCGAAGATCTGGTGCTGCTTCTGCACGAGTCCCGCACAATCTACCGGCAGATCTTCACTGATGGGAGGCCGCTACCCAAGGATCCACAGCCGACATGGATGGGGTATTCAATCGGCCATTGGGACAAGGACACCCTGGTGGTGGAAACGATCGGACAGAATGGCAAGACATGGCTCGACATGCAAGGGCATCCAGGGACCGAAGCGCTGCGCGTCACCGAACGTTTCTCCCGGCCGAGGATCGGCCACATGGACATCGAGGTCACCATTGAAGATCCAAAAGCTTATACCAAACCGTGGTCCGTCAAGCTGGCCTGGCGCCTCGAGCCGGATACAGATCTGATCGAGAGCATTTGCGAAGAGAATAACCGGGACCCGGCGCACATGACCGGAAAGTGAACGAGACCGCGAAACGGCGCAATGTATGTCCTACCAAATCGCAAATGCGGACGGCCGCACTGGCCACGCTTTGTCTACGCTCCGAGTTGAAATCAACCTCGGGCTCAAAAAGGGCTATAGCGGGTCCATGCAAGATAAGCAGGAGGTCTTGGATTTCATTACGACAATTCACGAACAAGCTTTAAGGCAGGCTGCAAACTTCATCACCTTTGTCATTACGGATTCGGTGCTGGTATACGGCTATGAGGAGAACGGCCAACCGAAGACTGAGCACGAGCCCGGGCTTTGCCTCACTAGCGACAAATCGCCGCTCTATGCCTCCGACATGTCGGATGACGAATGGAAGAACCTGGTGGAAGTCTACGCCCATGCCCTTGGAGAACATTTCGAGCAGGAGCACGTTTTTGTGACGTATCTACCTTCTGAGGTCAAGATCTTTCAACGCTGCTAGGCCACCCATGCTCATCTCACGGTTCGTCTCAAGCTACAATCCCCAGGAGGAGTTCCCATGGATCTTTTCACTTTTAGATGGACAGCGCTGGCAGCCGTTCTGCTCGCCCCAGGCCTCAGTTACTGCCAAGTCTCCTGTACGCGCGAAGGACTCCAGGCTGCCGCCGATCTCTACGTGGCCGCTCAAGCCAAGGGCGACCCTGACGGCTTGCCGCTCGCGAAGGGGTTAGCGTACATCGAGAACTTTAAGACTACGAATATCAACGACGGCCTGGTCAAGAAAGCGATGAAGATCGACCACCATCGCACTCTTGTGGACACTTCGACCTGTCAGACTTTCACGGAGGTGATCGTCAGCGACAAGGCCAACCCCTACGTGATCGGCACGCGGCTGCGGGTGAATCATGCGCTGATTGCCGAAATCGAAATGCTGTGGACTACGACTGGTTACTGGCTGTTTAACGCCGATAACTATCTCAAATACTCGTCCACCGAGGATTGGGGCGTCATTCCCGCTGCCAAGCGCGACACGCGCGATACGTTGGTGTCCGCGGCGAACGCTTACCTGGATGCGTTTCTCGAAGGGAAAAAGGACTTGGTGCCGTGGGGCTACCCCTGCAACCGCACCGAAGGCGGCATGCGCACCGGCAAGGGAACTCCCGAGGATTCCTGCGACGTTGGCGTACCGAGCGGCGTTAACATTGTGAACCGCCACTTCGTGGTCGACGAGACGATTGGAGCCGTCGTGGCTTTCTGTACTTTCGGCGCCGGCTCAGCTACAGGCGGCAGTGGAGCACCTGACACCCACCTCTTCCGGGTCGATAACGGCAAGCTGCATTACGTCCACACGCTCACGCATCTATTGCAAGCGGATTTCCGGGGCCGCGGCGCACCGCCCAATCAGAGCAACGGCGGCCCACCGAGCAGCCAGCAGTAATCTGCGCTTATTCAGCAGGATTGGACGAGCGAGAGGCTGTTCGTAGCCTGAGGCTACCGGTATGCAAACCATCATCGAACCTTTCCGCATCAAAAGCGTCGAGCCCCTCCGGCACACCACATTGGAGCAGCGAGAGGGCTTTCTTCGCGAAGCTGGATACAACCTGTTCAGTATCCGTGCCCGCAACATCCTCATCGATCTGCTCACGGATTCCGGTACGAGTGCCATGTCCACCGAACAATGGGCGTCGCTGATGCGCGGCGATGAGTCATATGCCGGCAGCGAGAGTTTTTATCGCCTGCGCCGTGTGGCCGATGACCTGACCGGCTTTCGGCACATGCTTCCCACCCACCAGGGCCGCGCCGCCGAGCGCATTCTCTTTACGGTCCTCTGCAAGCCGGGCCACGTCGTGCCTTCGAATACCCACTTTGACACCACGCGGGCCAACATTGAGTTCACTGGCGCGAAAGCCGTCGACCTGCCCATTCCCGAAGCCTCCGACACACAACTCCGGCTCGACTTCAAAGGCAACATGGATGTGAGGGCGCTCGAAGCCTTGTTCGCCCGGGAAGGCGCCGCGCATATTCCGCTGGTGATGCTCACCGTCACCAATAACTCCGGCGGCGGCCAGCCGGTTTCGATGGCGAACATCGAGGCGGTAAGCCGCGTCAGCCGAAGCCATGGAGTCCCGTTCTATCTCGACGCCTGCCGCTTCGCCGAGAACGCCTGGTTCATCCACGAACGCGAGCCCGGGTACGCCGATTGGACCCCCAAACAGATTGCGCAAAAGATGTTTTCCTTGGCGGATGGCTGCACGTTCTCCGCGAAGAAAGATGCTTTCGCCAATATTGGCGGATTCCTTTCCACCAATGACGACCGTCTCGCTCAACTCGAAAACAACCTGCTGATTCTCACCGAGGGTTTCCCCACCTACGGCGGCTTGGCCGGCCGCGATCTCGACGCCATTGCAACAGGACTCGAAGAAGTGCTGGAGCCGGATTACTTGAGCTACCGTATCGCTTCCACCGGCTACTTGGGCCGCCACATCGCCGACCAGGGCGTGCCCATCGTCGAGCCACCAGGCGGTCACGCTATCTACATTGACGCGGGCCGCATGCTGCCGCATATCCCTCCGTCGCAGTTTCCCGGGCAGGCGCTGGCCGTCGAGTTGTACCGGCACGCCGGCATTCGCAGTGTGGAGATCGGCTCACTGATGTTCGGCGCCGCGGCCCAACACGAACTGCTGCGCTTGGCCATCCCACGCCGCGTGTACACCCAGAGCCACATCGATTACGTAGTGGAGGCAATTCTCGAAGTGAATGCACGGAAAAGTGCGATCCGCGGCCTCGAGATTGTCGAAGAGCCGCCCTTCTTGCGGCACTTCACCGCGAGGCTGAGACCGGTCACCACGGGTGTCAACCAATGATTTGGGCAAGCTCCTAACCGAAGCGGCGGGACGGGACAAGCTTTGTTACCGTTGGTTCCTTGACAACCGCTCCATCCATGTACGCCTTGCATGATCTGATATAGCAGTCGGAATCCAACGTACCTTGACTTCCCGCAGGCAGTAGTTTATATCTAAACTCACCGGCTGCATGCAAGAGCTTTGCATGCAAATCGTCAGGGAGGGGAATCCATGGGCATTCGGTGGCACGACACCCGTTTGGGAGTTGGACTGTTCATCGCTGCCGGTGCGTTGGCCGCTGCGACGGATCTCAGGGTCGCGGATGCGGTGGAAAGTCAAGATATCACAACAGTTCGCACGTTGCTGGCTCAACGCGTGGATGTGAACGCCCCCCAGCCCGATGGCATGACAGCGTTGCTTTGGGCGGCGCATAACGACGATCTGGAAACCGCCAAACTGCTGATCCAGGCGGGTGCTAACGTCAAGGCCGTCAACCGCTACGGAGTCTCCGCGCTCACCGAAGCCGCCACCAACGGCGATGCCCCCATGCTTGAAGTACTCCTCAAAGCAGGCGCCGATCCGAACACGTCGCTGCCCGAAGGCGACACGGCTCTCATGTTCGCTTCCCGAACCGGTGTCGTCCCCGCCGTAAAAGTACTGCTGGATCACGGCGCGAAAGTGGACGCCAAAGAGAACTGGCACGGCGAAACCGCGGTGACTTGGGCCGCCGGCGAAAACCACCCCGCCGTCATTCGAATGCTAGTCGAGCATGGTGCGGATGTGAACGCTCAAACCACGCATCTCGAGTGGCCCGAGATGAAGAAAGATCCCGCGCAGGTGATGTCGAAATATCCGGCCGGCGGCTTGACCCCTCTGATGGAGGCGGCGCGCCAGAATTCGTATGAGGCCGCCGAAGCGCTGCTCGAGGTGGGAGCGAACCCGAATCTGCGCGATCCCAACAAGCTGAGCGCCATGTTGATCGCGATCACCAATATCCATTGGGATCTGGCGAATCTGCTTCTGCAGCATGGAGCCGATCCCAACGATGGTTCACTTGAAGAAGCCGTCGAGGTACGAAACGCTGAAATTCTCCGCCCGGGCAGTCGTCGGCCGGACAGCATCGGCGCGATGGATATGATCAATGCTCTTCTGGCACAGGGAGCGAAGCCGGATTCTACGTTGCCAGGTCCCATCCCCGACAAGAAAGCGTTGGGGGGCGGTTCCGCGGTAGCCGCCGACGCGACGCCTCTGTTCCGTGCCGCCAAGTCGGCCGATCTCGTGGTTATGCGCCTGCTTCTGGACAAAGGCGCGGATGCGGCCCATGTTCTCAAGGACGGGTCCACTCCGTTGATGGCTGCCGCCGGGATTGGCGACAAGACCTTCATGGCGGACGAAGACAAGAAACAACCCACCGATGACGAACGGTTCCAGGCTGTCGAGTTGTGTCTGAAGCATGGCGCCGACGTCAACGCGGTTGAAACCGCCGATGCCGGTGGGTCCACGGCGCTGCACATCGCGGCGGGAAAGGGATCGGATCGCATCGTGCAGGCTCTTTTGGAGCGGGGTGCCAAAACCGATATCAAAGACAAGCAAGGCAGAACCGCTCTGGATGTTGCGAACGGCGTCTCGCATGGCCCCATGTTTGGCGGGCCTCCCCCGGTACATGAGAGTACCGCGGCTTTGATCCGCAAGTACATGCAGCCGGCTCCAGAAAATCACGAGACCGCTCAACAATGAAGAACAGCCTACGATACATGGCCCTGGCGGCCTTGTTTGCCGGTGCATCTTGCGCTGCATCTTCCACCGACGGCTTTTCCGCTCTTCTCAATAAGTACTGCGTCACCTGCCACAGCGAGAAGACTCGCACGGCGGGACTGATCCTCGAGAACCGCGACTTCTCCCGGGTCGCCGAGGACGCACAGATCTGGGAGAAAGTGGTCCGAAAACTTCGCGCCGGCGCGATGCCGCCCATGGGACTGCCGCGGCCGGATAATGCCGACAGCGACCGCTTCGCAACGTGGCTCGAAACCGCGCTCGACCGCGCCTCCGTCGAACATCCGAATCCTGGCCGGACGCTGATTCATCGCCTGAATCGTACCGAGTACGGCAATTCCATCAAGGACCTGCTCGACATTGACGTCGATACCACCGATCTTTTGCCGCCTGACGATGCGATCGACGGCTTCGATAACGTCGCGCAGATGCTCACCATTTCGCCGGTGCTGCTCGAACGATACCTTTCCGCATCGGCAAAGATCACCCGCCTCGCCGTGGGCGATCCGTCCGCCGGAATCACCACCACCATCTACCGCGCCAAGCCCGATCTCTCCCAGGACGCGCACGTCGATGGCTTGCCGATCGGAACCGTCGGGGGGCTGGCTGTTACTCACTACTTTCCTCGCGACGGCGAGTATTCCTTCCAGCCGCAGCTCTCGCGTTCCATCTTGTTTATCGTTCACGGAATGGAGGATCGGCACTCGCTCGAAGTGACCATCGACGGCCAGCGCGTCAAGATCGCTCAATTTGGCGGGATTGAGGAGGATACAAGATCGCATTTGAACGCCGCGCAAGTCGGTGATGAAATCGACGCCCGCATGGCATTCCGGATTCGAGTCACCGCCGGTCCGCACAAAATTACGGCCGCATTCCTGAGGCAGCCTTCCGACCAATCCGCTGAAGTTTGGCAGCAATATCTCAGGACGGCGCTCGACTCCAACGAAACCAAAGGAGCGCCGCATTTCAACCGGATCATTATTAAGGGGCCGTACGATTCAACCGGGCCGGGAGATTCCCCGAGCCGCCGCCGGATTTTCGTTTGCCATCCCGCTGCGAGTCAAGACGAGCTGCCATGCGCCCGAAAAATTCTCTCCGCCCTGGCGCGCCGCGCGTATCGGCGGCCGGTCACCGACAACGATATGGAGACGCTGCTTTCCTTTTATCAGCAGGGACGCAACCAGAAGACCTTCGATCAGGGCATCGAATCCGCGATGCGCCGTATCATTTCGGGCCCGGAGTTCTTGTTCCGCACCGAAACCGATCCCACCGGCGTGAGCCCGAACACTCCTTATCGCATCAGCGATCTCGAACTGGCTTCCCGATTGTCGTTCTTTCTGTGGAGCAGCATTCCCGACGACGAATTGTTTGCGGTGGCCAGCCAGGGCAAGCTTCACGAGCGCGCCGTGCTTGAACATCAGGTGCGGAGAATGTTGAACGATCCCAAGTCCGACGCCTTGATCAGCAACTTCGCCGAAGAGTGGCTCCAGTTGAGAAACCTGCGCGGCTTGATTCCCGACCCCAACGTGTTTCCCGACTTCGACGATAATCTGCGGCAGGCGTTTCTCAAGGAAACGACCCTTCTCTTCGGCAGTGTCTTACGAGAGGACCGCAACGTTACAGACTTGTTGACCGCCGATTACACGTTTGTGAATGAACGGCTTGCCCGCCACTATGGAATTTCAGGCGTCTATGGCGATCGGTTTCGCCGGGTTGCGGTTACAGATGATGCACGACGAGGCTTGCTGGGGCAAGGCAGTATTCTCTCGCTGACTTCGGTCGCCACCCGGACCGCGCCCGTGCTTCGCGGCAAGTGGGTCCTCTCCAATCTGCTCGGTATGCCTCCCACACCGCCTCCGCCCGACGTGCCGGCGTTGAAGGAAGCCACCGGGGACGCGCCTCTTTCCATGCGGGATCGAATGGCGCAGCACCGTGCCAGCCCAGCATGCGCCGGATGCCATCGGGTGATGGATCCTATCGGCTTCTCGCTTGAGAACTTCGATGCGGTGGGGCAATGGCGCGTTAAGGATAGCGGGGCCCAGATTGATGCTCACGACACCGTGTACGATGGCACCAAGATCGATGGGGCTGTCGGTCTTCGCAATTTTCTGCTCACCCGGCGGGCCGTGTTTGTCCAAACCATGACCGAGAAACTGCTGGGCTACAGCTTGGGCCGCGCTTTGGGCTATTACGACATGCCTGCGGTCCGCAACATTCTCCGCGATGCATCGCGGGAGGATAATAGGTTTTCGTCGATTGTGATGGGAATCGTCAACAGCGCGCCGTTCCAGATGAGAATGAAACCAGCCGAGGCGGTGGAAGAAACTTCCGCGGCAGCCGAATAAGGGGAAAAGGGAACCATGTTCATTAGCAAAAAGCACCTGCCTCGCCGCACGTTCTTGAAGAGCATCGCTGGCGTCAGTATCGGCCTGCCATTGTTAGACGCGATGATCCCCGCATTAAGCGCCGGTACCACGGCTGCGAAGCCTCAGTTGCGGTGCGCGTTCATCTACACGCCGCACGGCGTCATCCTGGATAAGTGGGTCCCCAAAACGGCGGGCGCAAATTATGAAATCACGCCCATCCTGACGCCGGCCGAAGCCTTCCGCGATCGCTTCATCATCTTGAGCAATCTCGCCGAGAATCCAGCCAAGCAAGCCGGCGCCGGACATGCTTCGAGCAGCGCCACCTGGCTTAGCGGCGCAGTGACCAAAGATACCGCCGGCGACGACATCCACGCGGGCACCACCATCGATCAGATGATCGCCAGCAAAATCGGCCAGGACACACCGATGCCGACTTTGGAATTGGGCATCGAGGACGTCTCCCATATGTCCGGCCAGTGCGAGGGCACCAGCAGTTGCGCCTACCTAAACACGATGTCATGGCGCAATCCAACTACCCCGCTTCCGGCGGAAATCAATCCGCGCATCGTGTTTGAGCGCATGTTTGGCGACGGCAGTTCCGCGGCCGAGCGGTATGCCCGCTTGCAGGAGGATCGCAGCCTGCTGGATTCCATCACCAGCGCCGCGTCCAAGCTCAAGATTCGCGTTGGCGCGCAGGATCGCACTCGAATTAACGACTATCTCGACAACCTCCGGGAAATCGAGCGGCGCATTGGCCAGATCGAGAAGCGAAACACGGATGCCCAACTGTCGGTGCCGGACGCGCCCACGGACATCCCTGAGCTATACGAGGATCACGTGAATTTGATGTTCGACTTGCAAATCGTGGGATTCCAAGCCGACATCACGCGCGTCACCACCTTCATGATGTCGCGCGAGTTGAACAACCGCACCTATCCGCAGATCGGCGTGAGCGACCAGCATCACGTCGTCTCGCATCACATGTACAATCCCGCTCAGATGGAAAAGCATCAGAAGATCAATACGTATCATGTGAAACTGTTCGCGGGTTTTCTCGACAAGATGCAAAAGACCAGGGATGGCGAAGGCTCTCTCCTGGACCAGACCATGATTTTGTACGGCAGCGGCATGGGCGACGGCAACGTACACAGTCACGATCCAATCTCGGTATTGTTGGCCGGTGGCGCGAATGGTCGCCTCAAGGGCGGCCGCCATATCCAGATGGAGAAGCACACCCCAATCGCGAACCTGTTGATGTCGATGATGGACGTGGCTGGCACTCCCATCGATAGCATCGGCAACAGCAACGGGAAGATCGATCTGTAACAGTCATTGTCGCGGTCGGATGAACCGCGGGATCTCGTGTGGCCGTGCTGTTTGGGTTTATGGCCTGGGCTACTTCGTAACCACGAGAATTGAAAACGAATCAGGCACCATCTTTCCTCCGTAGCCAGCCAGTCCCGCCCTCGGCGGCCCAGTAGGAGGTAGAAAATCCGCAGCGATCAGCAGGACGCGGTTTGTTTTGCTGTCCCATACCATCTGTTTCGCACTGTCCTTCGTTTGCACGATCTGCTCTTCGGCGAAGCTGGTGGGGCTGGTTTCCTTAATGATGGTAAGCGTCCCGTCGATCTGCGCGCTGTAAGCTTCATTCGTTTC
>DATHMO010000252.1:0-26266 GCA_035486995.1 Bryobacteraceae bacterium | reverse complement strand
GCCTGGAACGCGAGCGCCATCAGGTCGAACATCAACTTGAAATATTCGGTGAGATCGTTGGGCGTTCCGATGGGCGCATCCGGAATCACCAACTCGGTGTTGTGCGCCTTCTCGGCCATCTGGACGCGGCGCTCAATTTCGCGCACAGAGTCCATATAGTCGCCGACGACGTTGCGATCGCCCACGCCGAGGCTGGCTTGCAGGCGCTTGGCTTGGGCTTGGACGCGATCGAGAATGCTACCGGTTTCCGTAAGAATCTGGGCGCGCTCCTGATCGGTGTCGCCTTGTCCAAACAGCTTTTGAAAGACCGCACGCGGATTGCTTTCCTGCGGCAACGGCTGTGTGGGCGTGCGCCAGGCGATGCGGGCGCTGCCTTGACCGACGCTCAGTTCAAGCGACGGCACACGGGTGTCTTGTCCTACGTAGCGGACGGCGAGTTGGTCGGCGCTGACGCCCGAGTCTGGACCGTTCTTGCCGAAGTCGAAGGGCTTCACGGCGGTCAACCAGCCCTGCTCGATGTAGGCGTGGGGCTCGGGCGTTTCCGCGGGCTTGTTGCGCAAGCCGGAGACGATGGTGAGATGCTTGCGGAACGGCTCTAGCGGCTGCAGGATCGGCGACATAGTGAAGCTTGTGCCCGTTTCCTTAGGCGACCAGCGATCCATGATCGCGCCATGCGGGAAGCCGATAAACGCAAAACGCTGCGGGGTTTTCCCGGCGCCAGTCGTCGCCGCGGCCGATGTGGCAGGAAACATCGCGTCCAAAAGCGGCAGAGCGAGGGTGGCTCCGGCTCCCTTCAAAACTGCGCGGCGGTGAATGTGCTTCTTGGATATGAACATGGCGTCTCCTTATTATCTCCCACTCATTACTTGCTCGCGCTCAGGACCGGCTGCTGCGACGGCGGCGGCACGCGGCGCATCTTGAATTGTTCCGTATTGACCACCGCTTGAACGATGGCCGAAAATTTGTAATCCGACGCCTGCGTATCGCGTACGATTTTGCGGACGGTCGGCATGTCGTAATACTCGCGCGTGCGGCCCATCGAATACGTCAACAGCGCTTCTACGAACGTCTGCACGAATTGTTCGGGACGGCGCAACAGCGCCTTGCGGAGATCGTCTGGACCGTTGATTTTCGATCCGTCAGGCAGTTCGCCGGCCGAATCGATGACCGTGCCGGCAAAGCGGTCCTTGTCTCTCCACATTCCAACCGCGTCGAAATTTTCGAGCGCGAAGCCGAGCGGGTCCATGATGGAGTGGCACGACGAGCAGGTGGGGCTCGCGCGATGTTTCGCCATCAATTCGCGAACGGTGAGCGCTTTGGTGGTGCCGATGTCCTTATCGTTGAGGGTTGGGACGTTGGGCGGCGGGTTAGGCGGCGGGACGCCCTCGATATAGCTCAGGATAAATTTGCCACGCAGCACCGGGGAAGTTCGGTTCGGATAGGCGGCCGACATCAGGATGGCGCCCTTCCCGAGCAATCCCCAGCGCGCGGAATCTTTCAGATCCACACGGCGGAACTCATCGCCCTTCACGTCGTTGATGCCGTAGAGCAGCGCGAGGCGTTCGTTCACGAAGGTGTGGCTTGCACGCAGCAAATCGACGACGCTACGGTCCTGGCGGAAGATGCTGTCGGAAAACAGCGTGAGCTCGGTGCGAAAGTCCTGACGCGGGTCCAGGCGGCCGGAGGCGTACGGGAAAACGTCCGTGTTCGGAACGATCTCGTCGAGCTTGTTCATCTGGAGCCACTGGAACACGAAATCGCTGGCCAGCGTCTTCGAGCGCGGATCAGCCAGCATGCGCAGGACCTGCTGGTTGAGCGTCGCCGGATCACTTAGCTTGTTCTTGGCGGCCAGATCCAGGAGCTGATCGTCGGGAATGGAATTCCACAGGAAGAACGAAAGCTTGGATGCGAGTTCGAGATCGGTGATCGCGTACTTATCGCCCGGCTTCAATGCCGCAGGGATGCGTTCGCCGCGATAGAGAAAGAACGGGCTGGCGAGCATGCCAGTGATTCCTTCGCGGATACCACCTTCGAAACCCCCATCTTTCACGCCATCGCCGTAATATTGCATCAGCTCCGCGATGTCGTCATTGGTCACGGGACGGCGATAAGCCCGCTTCGCCAGCGCCGAAAAAATCTGCTTCGCGCAAGCTTCAGGCGTTTTGTTTTTGTCCTTCGACGGGTTGCAGGTGAAGATGCGATCGCGGCTGGTGGTGGAACTGAGGCCCGTGATATCGAAGGGGCCGAGAAGCTGGAACGAACTCACGCGATAGGATCGATCCTGTCCGCCGCCTGGCGCAAGGATCTGCAATTGATCGTCGGATTCCGCGAAACTCTGGCGCCGGAATGTGACGCCGATGTCGTGCGGACCGGCCGTGGTTTCAAACTTGATGTTCTTCAGGCGGGCATTCACGCGATCGAGCGCTCCGCTCTGCACCTGATCGTAGAGCTTCATGTCTTCTTCGCCGCCGATCACCGTTTGATAGACGATCTTGTTGTCCACCGTTACCACCAGCGGGTTCTCGTACTCCATGCCGTTGCCCCAGATATGGTTGGCCATGTCGGCGATATTGATTTTGTATTGGCCGTCGGCTGGGAGATCCACCTTCGCGAGAATGCCGCCGCGAGTCCCTAATGGCAATCCAGGAACATGGGTGAGCTGATTGCCTGAAGCGGCGCGGAAGGTCCAACCCTGTGGGCGGGTATCGCGCTTGCCGAGCGCCAGGAGGGCGACGTTGTGAGCCGCATGGACGTATTGCTCCACGAACGATGGCGAAACCTGGAGCGCCGCAGCGATGTTGTCGAAGCCCTGCGCGGTGTCATCCGGCGGCAGCAGATCTGCGCCGTTCACGTCGACCAAAAGCAGGTCGTGAACCGCGTTCTCGTATTCCTTGCGATTCATCCGATGCAGCACCACTTGATCGGTGATGTGGGCCTGGTTGGGAAGTTTGTCGAGCGAACCTTCGAGCCATGCGACCAGTGAATCGACAGTCTTGCCATCCGGTTGCTTGGCGCCTGGAGGCGGCATGACGCGGCCGCGCAGTTTGCGAACCGCCTTCTCAAAAAGTTCGGGATCCTTGGCGATGCTCTCGGCCGTGATGCCTTGGAAAGTGACACCGCCGATCTTGGCCTTGTCGTTGTGGCAGCCCGAGCAGTATTGCTTGACGGTAGCGAGCTGGGCGTCGGCGGGATCCTGCGCGCGGCTGGTGGGGGTAAGGATGACGGCCAGGCCGATCGCGGCGGTCACGTTGAGCAAACCCGAGATCGAATTCTTAATTGGTCGGATCGGTGTCATGAGTCCTTAAGCGTCGGGCGAAAGATAAGCCCACAGGCTTTCGAAAGAACGGCGAATAAATTCGTCAGGGTTACCCATCTTGGCTTCGTATGCAGCGGCCGGCTTGGCTGCGACGGCTTCCGATGGACTGTGCCCTTTGTTGATCATCTGATTGAGCTTGTCGTAGATATTGCCGTACATGTCGAGCTGGGTGGCGATATCGGCAAAGCTCAGTAGCGGCCCTTGTGCGGGAACGATTTTCGTATCCTTGTTCGCGACGCTTTGGATGCGTTGCAATCCGCCGACGATGCCGCCGATCCAGCCGCCGGTCCACCAGTCGACCACGGGCCAGCCTTGTCCGTAGGCGGCATCACCCACCGCCAGGAAATTCTGCGTGGGGAAATAGACGTACAGGTCGCCGTCGGTATGTGCGGCGTCGGAAATGTAGCCATAGCGAATCCCCGAATCGAGCGCGCCCTTGTCATAGAAGGTCTTGTTGGGCTGGGCGACTTTCGCGAACTTCTGGAATTTCTGCCCGTTCCAGGGCCAGGTGATGTTCTGCTGCAGCCAAAGGCGCGTGTTTTCCTGGGCGATGATCGTCGCGCCGGCTGTGCCGAGATCCAGGTTGGAGCCGGTCTGTTCAGGATGCCAATGCGTGTTGAAGAGCGTCCGCACGGGACCGCCATTCGGGAGCGCGGCGACGGCTTGTTTCAACGCGGCGGCATTCTCGGGAAGTCCGCCATCCACCATCACGATCCCGTCGGGTCCAATGCTGACAACAACGTTACACCCCGCTCCGCCAAGCAGATACAGGTTTTCGCCGAGTTGGGTGGTCGAAATCTTGGAACTCTGCGCAAACGTATAGGGAGCAACCGCACAGCCCATCGTGGCAGCCTGCAGGAACGTCCTACGCGTCGTCAGGGACAAGATAGTTCTCCCATATAAAGTATACTTCCGCAAGCGTTTGGTTACACTAGCCTTAATGTTCCGGTCTAATGCTCGGGCTCGGGGGCCGGGGGCCGGTTGTTGGGTGGTGGCGGCGGTGGGGCCGGTGTTGGCAACTCCGCGGTACCGTCCAGCGCGAACACAAACATAATGGGCGGGTTGTCTACCTTGGCTTCGTTTTCACCAACAACAGTCGCGGGGCGGCCGAGACCACCCTGGAACGCCACGTATTGCTTGCCGTCCACCTCATATGTAATGGGAGGCGCCATGCCGGTACGTCCGGTCTTGATTTCATACAAGATTTCGCCTTTGTCGGCTGTGACCGCCCGGAAACGCCCATCATTGATTACCTCGAAAACCAGATTGCCCGCCGTGGCGACGGTACCGCCTCCGATGCCGCCGCCGCCTTCGATCCGCCACACTAGTTTCTGATTGACTGGATCCCAGGCCTCGATCGCTCCCCGCATGCCTTCGGCCGTTGGTGGACCGATCGCCGGGCTATCGATCAGCTTGGGGTCGACGCTGCCGCGCGTATAGCCGTTGCTATTCTGCTTGACCTCGTCGGTGGCCGCGTAGGTGAACGGCTGGAGGAAAACAGGGATGTAGACGAAGCCGGTGAGAGGGCTGTAGGACATCGGCGACCAGTTATGCGCGCCGCCGCCGGTTGGAAACAGCGAGATTGGGTCCTTATCGTAGTAGGCCGCCGGATTTACAATCGGGCGTCCTTTGGCGTCGAGGCCCAAGGCCCAGGTGGTCTTTACGAAAGGTGCTCCGGAGATGAATTCACCCGTGACGCGATCCAAAACCCAGAAGAATCCGTTCTTCGAAGCCTGAGTAATCACCTTGCGCTGCTTGCCCTTAATGTTCAAATCGAGCAGCATTAACTGCTGCACGCTGTCGTAATCCCAGTTGTCGTTGGGCGTGGTCTGGAAATACCATTTGAGCTGCCCACTGGTCAGATCCACGGCCAGGATCGAGCAGGTATATAGGTTGTCCACGTTCTGCGCGCCCCGGAACTTTTGGTGCCAGGGCTCGGCATTGCCGGTCCCGACGTACACGAGGTTCGACTCGGGATCGTACGCGAAGCCGTCCCAAACGGCGCCGCCGCCGCCCTTGGTCCAGAAGTCGCCACCCCAGGTTTTGAGTGCGGCCTTCATGGCTTCGTTTTCCGGCGGCAACTCGGGATTGCCAGGCACCGTGTAGAACTTCCAGGCTGAATGCCCGGTCTTGGCGTCGAAAGCAGCGAAGAAGCCGCGCGTCCATTTGTCTCCGCCTGAAGCGCCGATGATCACTTTGTCGCCCGCGATGCGCGGAGCCATGGTCAGCGTGTACCAATCCTGTGGATAGGCCACCCGTGATTCCCAGAGGGGCTTGCCGGTGAGCGCGTCGAGCGAGACCAGCCGTCCGTCGATCACCGGCGCGATGATTGTGCCGTTGTAGAGTGCCACTCCGCGGTTCACGGTGCCGCAGCAGATCTTGGGACGCACGGCGGTCTGGTTCACTTCCGGGTCCCAGCGCCACAGCTCCTTGCCGGTGCGGGCGTCGAGCGCGTAAACGACGCTCCAAGTCGTGATGCCGTAGAGCGTGTTGTTCCAGACGATCGGCGTGCCTTCCTGGTTGCCGCCGCCTGCGCCAACGGCGTAAGTCCAGGCCAAGCCCAGGCGCTTGGCGTTGGCATCGTTGATCTGCTTCAGCGAGCTATAGCGTGTTTCGTTTTGATTTCGCCCGTAGCTCAGCCACGAACCGGGCAAGGGATCGTTCGCCAGGCTTCCGGTGTCGCGCAGTACCTTGCTGTCGACGTTCACCGGCTTCGCGGGTTTTTGTGCGAAAAGCCAGGTTGCGACGGTAAGCGTCAGGATCGCCACGGCCATAGCGCGCTTCGATGAGATCATCGGATCAAAATATCATGGGTGGAGGCAGTGTGGTGTTGGCGGGCTGTGCTATCACTAAGGTAGATGCGATCCGGAATCCTCTTGGCGCTATTGCTCGCCGCGCCACTGGGGCAAATGTTAAAGTCCGCTACCGCCTCGGACGCCGCCCCGCGCGAGTACCGGCTTCATTTTTATCACACCCATACCAACGAGCGGCTCGATATTGTTTACCGGCGGGGCGAAAATTACGTGCCGGATGCGTTGGCCGAGCTAGACCACTTTCTGCGCGATCACCGTACCGGAGAGGTACGGCACTTCGATCCTCACCTGTTCGATCTGCTTTACGACCTGACCGCGTCGGTGAACGATGCCAGCGGCGAGATCGATGTGATCTGTGGATACCGTACACCATGGAGCAACGAATTCCTACGTACCCGCAGTGCGCATACCGGCGTCGCCGTCCACAGTCTTCACATGCAAGCGGAAGCCATTGATATTCGGCTACCGGGAATTCCGACCTCGGCCGTGCGGGACGCCGCCCTACAGCTCCAACGCGGGGGAGTTGGTTACTATCGCGCTTCCAACTTCGTCCACGTGGACGTGGGACGAGTACGCCGATGGTAGTTTAAATTTCCGTTTATGTTTCACCCGGGATACGGGTAGCCCTGTACCAGGGCTTGCCTCAGTTCGTCATCGTAGCCATAGACATCATCGAAAAAGTGCACCTCACCGTTCGGATCAACGATGGCGGTGGCGTAGAGAATCAGCACCGGAATTGGTTTGGTGAGGTTTACCTGGTCGTTGTCCTTGCCAGTTTGCATGGCGGTCTGCGCTCGTTGAACGTTCCAATCGGGTTTGTCGCGCAGCACCCACGCGGCCAGATCCGCGGGATGCTCCACCCGGATGCAGCCGTGACTGAAATCGCGGCGAGTCTGTGAGAACAACTGGGGCGCCGGTGTGCTGTGCAGGTAAACGTTGTATTCGTTCGGGAACATCAATTTCACCAGGCCCAGTGCATTGGTTGTTCCCGGCTTCTGGCGCACTTCAAGCTTTCCGGCGCGCAATTGTGCCAGCACTTCATCCGTGATGGCGCCTGAGGTAACCACCTGTCCCGCCGGCGTGACCACCTCGAATCCCTTCTTCGAAATGTAATCGCGGTCTTTCTGTATGGCCGGCACGATCTCGGAGCGCTGGATGCTCGGCGGAACATTCCAATACGGGCGGAACACAACGAACCTCATATCCTTTTCGAAGATGGGCGTCTTGTGGTGGAATGCCTTGCCGACAATCACGTCCATCGAAAGCGCGGGGTTTCCGCTGTCGTCATAGGCTCGCAGCCGGAACTCCGGGATGTTGACCACGATGCGCGGCTCGTTGAACCGGTCGGGCAGCCAGCGCCAGCGCTCCAGGGTAAGGCGCAATTGATCCACCCGCTGGCTCACAGGCGTATTCAGGTGTTTGAGCGTTTGCTCGTCCAATCGGCCGTCAGGCTTCAAGCCATGGCGGTTCTGAAAGCTCTTGACCCCATCCACCAGCGCGCCCTGGTACACCTTGGAATCTGCGGGAATCGCCGCGTTCGCGGGCAGGTCGCCCAACAGGCGCAAAAGGCGCGTTAATCGTGGAATGCCATCATAAGAATCTCCGGGCGCAATGGGCTTTTTCGAATCCGGAAGCTTCTCACCGTCGTCTTGGGGCGCTAACTGCATATAGCGCTGCAACGCTTGCAGGGTGCGGTTGTAGCCCGCGAAAGGTGGTCCGATCTGCGCCAGTTCCGCAGTCACATCCGGGCCATTGACCAGCCGTTCCCGTAGAAAAGCAGGTAAGTCGTACTTCTTTTCTTCGACATCAAGTCCGAACTTGAAGTGTTCAGGATTGATCCTTCCGATATGGCGATCCGAAATGTAGCGCATCAAGCAAACCGTAAGCGCTGCATCGAAAATTACACCTGGGCCGGCTTCATGAGCGTTTTGCAGGCGAGCCAGCCGGTCAGCCCAGCGGGAGCCATCATAATCTTCAGGGTCCAAACCTTGCGTGTCCGCCTGTTTCAACAGGTTGATGATCGCGAGCGCTTGCGGAGTCGGCTGGCCATTCCGAACCCACGCTGGTGTAAAGTCTGAAGGCTGATAAAAGTTCTGCACGTGCGCGCGATAGTCGACGAAATTCGGCCATCGAAGATCCGGTAATTGGCCGGCCGAAGCGATCCCGCGTAATTGGGAGGAGACATCGGAAGCGCCGTTCTGCTGGGCGCTCGCCGAGTTGACGAGCGTGCCCGCGATCAGCAGCCACAATGGCCAGCGGGCGGAGATGATCCTCCGCTCGAGTTTAGATTCGGTTTCAATTTCACACATGGCAGTTTTATCTCGAGCGTTTGAACGCTAGCCTCCCCGATGCGCCTCTTCGACGAACCCCTGGACCTCCAGGTCGCCCAGCACATCCTTCTTTGTGAACATGCGAATGTCCGAGTAATGGCCAGCGGCAACCTTGTTCACCCAATCGGGGTCGCCGATGAGGCCGCGGCCGACAGACACCAAGTCGAACTCATTGTTCGTGAATCGACGAAGTAGTTCCCGAAATCCTTCCGCGCCGGTCGACTGTGCTTCCTTTCCAAAGAAGTTTTCCATGACGTCCGTATCCAGGCCAACGCTGCCCACGGCGATCACGGGGGCATCGGTAAGCGACTTGGTCCAGCCAGCGATTCCCAAGTCTGAACCAGGCCACTCGGGAATCCAAAATCGCCGCGCAGAAGCGTGGAAAATGTCGACTCCGCTGGCGCGCAGCACCGAGAGCATAGTCTCCAGGTCGCGCGGTGTGGGCGCGATCCGAGCGTCGAAGTCGACTTCTTTCCACTGCGAGAAGCGAAAGGAAATGACAAAATCCGGGCCGACTGCGTTGCGCACCGCGGCCACAATTTCCGCGGGAAAACGCACGCGTGCACGAATGTCATCGCCGCCATACCCGTCGTTTCGTTGATTCGTTCCGGCCCACAGGAACAGATCCAGCAGGTAGCCGTGACAGGCGTGGATTTCGACACCGTCAGCGCCGATCTGCTGCGCCGCCAGGGCACCGCGCACAAACGCATCTCGGATGGCTGCCAGATCCTCAGCCGTCGCTTCCCGGCCATTCGACTTTCCGGGGCTAATCAGACCAGAGGGGCTCAACGACGGATACTGCGCATACGGGCCGTCGCCGCCTTCCTTGCGGATCGCTCCTTCGTGCCAGAGCTGCATGAGCATGTTGCCGCCGGCATCTTTGACCGCCCGGAAGCAATCCGCCCAGGCGTCCGTGGTCGCATCGGTGATGCGCGCAAACATCGGCGTCTGCGTTGAGGAAGGATGGTCCACCGCGCAAGACTCCGTAATGATGAGCCCGACACCACCTTCGGCGCGGCGCCGGTAGTAATCCGCCAGGCGGGGCAGCGGACGCCCGTTGTCGCACCACTGGCGCTGCATTCCCGGCATCACAAAACGATTGGGCAGCCTGAGCCCGCGAACGGCAAAGGGTGCGAATAACGGCGAAAAATCGATAGAATCCGGCACAGGTGACATTCTAGCGGTTTTCACGTTAGACAACTTCCGCATTCAGGACATGCCGCTGTGGTGAAAGCACGCGCAACGTGATGACGGCTGCGGGAGCGAGATAGACAAACGTGACCCAAACCCACATCATCGCGCCCGCGAACTGCTGGTCGGCGAGAGGCGAGACGTCGAATCGGGGGTGCGCGGACCGATAGTGCGGATAGACTACGCGATCACAGAATGTGAGGTACGCCGAAAGCGCGTCGCATGGCAACGTGCCGAGGAAGAGGTACATGGGAACGCCCCAGTGCGACCAGCTCGTAAAAGTGGCCTGAGGCTCGATCACCGGCCACCAAAACAAGAGGCCTGCCGCTAAGAAAGACGCCTGTTCGAACGCATGCCATGCTGGTGAGCTCATGCCCAACTCGAACAGCGCCGGAACGTGCCACGCGATTACAGCCGTCGTGCCGGCGAACCAGCAAATCGCCGGATGAATGATTCCTGAGGGCAGCCGGATCGCTGGCGCTCCCCGCAAGATCAACGGAGCCGCCACCGTCATGATGAGAAGATGCTGCAGCATGTGGGCCGTGAGCAGGTGATGATCCAGCGAGGCGAGTGGCGATGCCACTGCAATCCAGAGCGCAATCAGTCCTGTGACCAATGATGCGAGCCGCCACATAGTGGCCCTACGGTCGCGCATCCGATGCAGCGCGAGAAGCGTCGCGTGCAGGCGCCAGTCCGGACGGGTGCAGCGTTTCGAGGAACGCGACCAGTGCAGTGGTTTCCGACGGATTCAAGTTCTTCCCATAGGCCGGCATATTGCCTCCGCCCTGGATGACTTGCCGGACGAGCTGATCCGGCGTAAGTTGCACAGCCACTCGATCCAGTTCCGGCCCGCGCTCTCCTCCCGAGCCTCCGAGCGCATGGCAGTTGTGGCATTGCTTGGCTTGAAAAACCAGAGCCCCCTGACGCTCCAGTGCCGTTCGCCCTTGCAAGTACTTTGCTGGAATCGGTTCCCCGCTCCAGGCATCCATCACCGGACTCCAGGGCGCATAGCCGGCCAGATGTGTGAAGGTACCGAGTGCGACAGCGACGAGTGCGATAGTAAGGACCGCGATCGGACGGCGCTTCCAGCTTTTCTCACCTTCGCCTGATAGAAACGGCAACGCGACTAACAAACCGAGCGCGATCACCGGGCCGATCAGCAGCGCCGGAGTTTCCATCGACGGCGGCAGTAGGGAGAGCACCGCATAAAGCCACAGGAAAAAGTAATCCGGCCGAGGCACGGTCTGGATAATCGTGGGATCGGGCTGCCCGCTCGGCCCGAACGGTCCGAAATAGAGGGCGCACACCGCGACCGCCAGGAGGACGAAGGCGGAGAAAAACATGTCCTTGGCAATCGCGCCGGGCACAAACGGAACGCCCTCTTTGTGCGTGAGTTCGTGATACTCCTGCATGTATGTGGCGCGGCGAACGATGCGTCCGGGCATCGGCCATTCGTTGATTCCGAGCTTCAACACCAGCAGCAGATGCAATCCGACAAAGGCCAGCAGCGATCCGGGAATTACGAATACGTGCAATGCGAAAAATCGCGAAAGCGTCGCGCCGGCGATAATGGGCCCGCCCAGAAGAAGGTTCACGATCCATGGCCCCAGCACTGGGATGCGGCTCGATATTGACGCTCCGATGCCCAGTCCCCAGTAGGCATCCTGATCGAAGCGCAGCACCTGGCCGGTGAAAGCCATTCCGAGTGTCAGGAGCAGCAGAAGAATACCGATGATCCAGGTCAGCTCTCTCGGAAATTTGTAAGCTCCGAAGAGAAAGACCTGCACCATGTGGATCAGGACGATCGCGACCATGAAATTCGATCCCCAGCCGTGCAAGGCGCGAATAAACCAGCCGAGTGCGATCTGGTGATTCAGAATCTGCAGGCTGTTCCAGGCTTCGCCGGCGGAGGGCACGTAGAGAAGGGCGAGCAGGATGCCGGTGACCAGCTGGAGCATGAACACCATGAGCGCGGCGCTGCCGAAAACGTAAGCCCAACTGGCGGATTGCCGCGGGACCGGGTGCGCGAGAGTTTCCCGGATCGGCTTTTCAAGCTGAAGCCTCGTCTCGAACCAAGCCCCTAGGTTCTTGATCAAACGCATGGCGGTTTCCCGGTCGAGATATTGATCAGACGCGCGTTGGGCGATCCGGTGGTGGGCATCTCGCCCGCCTGGATCATCAGATTTCCTTGTTCTGCCTTGTAGCGATATTCGAACAAGCCGCGTTCCGGAGGCCCGGAGGCGCGCGAGCCGTCCGAGTAGTAAACTCCGCCGTGACAAGGGCACATGAATAGGCCGGATTGAGGGAACCATCGGACCGGGCATCCGAGGTGCGCGCAATTAATCGCGAACACCTGGAACTTTTCGCCAGCCACTCGGCGAACCCAGCAGGGAATGTTCGCGGTCTCGCCGTCCGACGCGTTGGCTGTTGGGCTTCGATAGGTTGCCAGGCGCGTTTCGCCCTCGGGAAATTGCGTGAGCGGGCCGAGCGTGAGCCAGGATTCGGCCTCTGGTTTGCGTTCCCCGATTACAGGAGAAAGAAGGTAGCGCACAATCGGTACAGCGAGCACGATGCCGACGGCCCCGTTAAACAGGAGCCCAATCTTCACCAGCATTCCGCGCCTGGAGACGTCTTCGGCTGATTTCATCGATTTCCTCCCATCACTTGCGCGGAGATTTGCGGACGCTGCGCCACCAACCAAGCCACCACGTCGGAAATTTCGCCGGGTGACATCGCCTTGCCGGGTACGTCGCCGCGCCAATCCGGCGCGCCTAACTCGGGACGGCCCACGATTACGGTGGTGCGAAGACCCTGATCGCTGACGAGCGCGAGATACGCAGCGTCCACGATGGAACTCGCCCGCTTGGAACCACGGCCGTCCGTGCCATGGCATGAAGAACAATACGCACCAAATGTCATCGCGCCACGCTTTGCGTCGCCGGCGGCTTGCGCGGCATAGGGCGGTGGGGCCACGCCGCCTAAAGCATCCGGCTTAGCCCAACGGCTGCGAATTCCGCGAACGACCACGTTGATTTGCTCGTCTGACAACATTCCGCCGGAGTGTTGCGCGAACGCGGGCATCGACGTTCCCGCGACTCCGTTCGCAGTTACGCGTTCAATGGTCGCGTCGTCTGCAATCGCGAGATACACGGGATCGCCAAGTCCGATCGCCGCGCCGCCTTTTCCATCTGTGCCATGGCATCCGGAACAGTTTCGCGCATAGAGAAAACCGAAGTCCATGATTTTGCCGGGCGGGATCACAGCAGAATCCGAGGGGTTGCGAGTGCCACAAGCAGTGATCGCCGTGACTGCCGGGATGAGAAGGAGGGCCCACCGGCTCATTGGTTTTCGTCCTTCATTCCGGAAGCTTCCATGCCCGAGCGGAACGCCAGCGGCAGGCGCTGCCAGGTTCGAATGCGTTCCTGCCGAGTGACGATGATCCCCGCAACAATACCGAACGCGACTTGCGACGCCACAAACCAGCCCCAGTGAATCCGCTGATTGAGTACTGGGTTCACGATGCCGAGAATGCTGTGGAGGAGGCCGGTCCAAAACAGCGGCGCGATGAAGCCCCCCAGCAGAATGGGCCGCCGCGGAAGCATCGGCAACATTGCACCATAGAGCACCCCGACCAGCAGCGAGGTAATGAGGTGAATCGCAACGGCGATCAGAAAGACGCTGAGACTGAATGTCGCCATGGTCGCGTCGCTCCCCGTCATGGAGGCCGGGAGAAAGCCGGCAGCCAACAGATTGATCGGATACCAAATGCTGTGCTGGCTGCTGATCAAGCCGTAGAGCATGGCTACAATCGCCATAGCGATGCTTCCAGCGAGGCCGCCCTTGACTCCCGCCGATATCGGATAAATCTCCAGCGGCAGGAATGCGCGCTGTAATTCCGGCGCGGCGGGCATTCGGACCACTTCGCGGCGAGACGTCGTGACGCTCAACACATCCGGCGTAACCGCGACCTTTTCGTGAGCTTCGTGAGGCAGGACATTACGGAACCAGCCGACGGCCCCGGCCACCGCCACGATTGCACCGAGCACGCTCACGGCTTCACTCGTCACCAAACCGGCAAACACCAGCGCCATTCCAAATGCAAGCGCGATCGGCCACGCGGTTGGCGCCGGCATCTCGATGGTGTCGGTTTCGGACGGGCCAGTCTCGTTCTCTAGTTCGACAGCCATTCCCTTCCCTCCTCAGCGCCCGATGATGTAGACGACCGTGAAGACCACCACCCACACCACATCCACGAAGTGCCAATACATCGACAAGACCTCGGCGCGCGCGGCATGCTGCCTGGTCACATCGCCGCGGAGGGCGAAAATCAAAACGATCGCTAGAGCCAGCAGTCCGACCGTTACGTGAAACGCGTGCAGACCAACGAGGGAGTAATAAGTCGTGCCAAACAAGTTGGTCTGAAGGGTCAAGCCCTCGTCATAGATCAGGTGCCGCCATTCGCGAAACGTCCCGGCCAGGAAGATCGCGCCCAGCACGATGGTGAGCAGCCACCATAAAGTGAAGGAACCCATCCGCGCGCTCTGGAGCGATTTGACCGCAAAGTGAATCGTCAGGCTGCTGGAGAGCAGGCAGATCGTCAAAAAGATTGGAACATGCAGCACGTCGTGCGGCTGCGGACCGGTGACGCTCTTGCCGAGGTAAAAGATGTAAGCGACAACGAAAATGGTGAAAATCGCGGACTCGGCGGCGATCAGGCAGTACATACCGACCGGACCCCGCTCGGGGTTCCATCGAATATCAGCTGGTATGGATGGCGCGCTCATGAAACCTCGCTTACTCGTACTGCCAATCCGGATCTTCCGGATGCTTGAGATCCCACAGCGGGCGGCGGCTCCTGATCTCGGGGATCTTCGCGAAGTTGTACGCCGGCGGCGGCGATGCAGTGGACCATTCCAGCGTCCATGCGTCCCAGGGATCGCGGCCGGCAAACTTGCCGCGGAAATACGACCAAAGCAGATTGCCGACAAACACCAATGTGCCCAGCGCCTGAAAGAGGACCCCGATAGTTACGATGAAATTCAGCGTTTCCCAGCCGCGCCCGGGCTCGTAGGTGTAAATCCGGCGAGGCATTCCGAGAATACCCGGAATGTGCATGAAGTCGAACGTCAGGTGGAATCCGATGAGGAAAAGCCAGAAGTGCAGCCGGCCCAGCCTCTCGTCGTACATTCTTCCGGACATCTTTGGGAACCAATAGTAAAAGGCCGCAAAGATCGCAAACAGGATGCCACCCACGATCACATAGTGGAAGTGCGCGACCAGAAAGTACGAACCGGCCAGTTGCCAGTCGAACGGCGCCGCGGCCAGCATCACTCCGGTCAAACCGGCGATCAGGAACTGAAATAGAAATGCGATGCAAAACAGCATCGGCGTCAGGAAGTGAATCTGTCCGCCCCAGATGGTGGCCAGCCAGTTGAAGATCTTGATTCCGGTGGGAACGGCAATGGCCATCGTCGACAGAACAAAGAACGTGTTACCAGCCGACGTCATGCCGACCGTGAACATGTGGTGGGCCCATACGCTCATACTGATAAATCCGATGCACACGGTAGCCGCCACCATGATCGGGTAGCCGAAAATCGCTTTGCGCGAAAAAACGGGAATGATCTCCGAAACGAAGGCGAATGCGGGGATCACGAGTACATACACTTCCGGATGTCCGAAGACCCAGAAGAAGTGCATCCACACCACCGCGGAACCACCGGCCTGCGTGTCGAAGAAGTGTCCACCCAGGTAGCGGTCGACCAGCAGCATTACTTGCGCGGCGGTGAGCGGACTGACGGCCAGAATGACCAACCCCGCCATGACGATATTGAGCCAAGCCAGCAGCGGCATTCTCCCGAGCGTCATGCCCTTGCAGCGCATGCAAACAATAGTCGCGATGATGTTGATGGCAGTGCCCACGCTGCCGATGCCGGAAACCAGCAGCGACAGAGTCCAGAAGTCTGTACTGTGTCCTGGCGAAAATGTTTGCGAGGTCAGAGGTGCGTAGGCGAACCAGCCGACGTCGGGAGCGTTCCCTGCTCCGTAGAGTCCGTCGCCGCCGATAAAACTGAAATACAGCAGCAATCCGCCGAAGGCCGTCATCCAGAAGCTAAAAGCATTCAGCCGCGGGAACGCCATATCGCGCGCGCCGATCATCAGGGGGATCAGGTAGTTCGCGAATCCGAACACCATTGGCATTGCGACGAAGAAGATCATGGTGGTGCCATGCATGGTGAACATCCGGTTGAACACCTGCGGCGAGACGAAATCGTTATGCGGACGGATGAGCTGGATCCGCATGATCCCCGCTTCCACTCCTCCTATCACGAGAAACACCAACGAATAGAAGATATACAAGAGGCCGAGGCGCTTGTGATCGACGGTGGTGATCCATTCGTGGAGCGTTGCGGTGAACGGGGGCCGCGCCGTGTCCGTAATTGGAATTGCGATTGATTCAGTCGACATGGTGCACCTATTGAAGTGTTGACAAGTATCCCGCCACAGCAGCCGCCTGGACGGTACTCAAGCCCATGGACGGCATCGTGCATCCAGGTTTGATGACGGCAGGATCAAAAATCCAGCCGAGCAGCGTTCCCCGATTGTTCTCTATCGCACCAGCCGCGATGGTCTGGCGGCTCATAAGATGTGTAAGGTCCGGACCGTAGGTGCCATGGGCCGCCGTGCCCGCGATGGTGTGGCAGTTGACGCAGGATGTGGTCTCAAAAATTCGCTGGCCTTCGGACTTCGTAACGGCCTCGTGCGCTGGTTGGCTTTGCTCACGAATCCAGCGATCGAAATCTTCTCGTGAATCCACATACACGCGGAGCAGCATCTTGGCGTGTTGTGTTCCGCAATACTGCGCGCACTGCCCTAAGAACAGCCCGGTCTCATGCGGGTCCAGCCACATGCTGTTGGGATGATTCGGTATGAGATCTGTTTTGCCGGCCAGGCGCGGCACCCAGAAACTGTGATCGGTATCGGCCGAGAGCAGTGTAAGAAAGGTGGGCGTTGGATGTGCGGGATCGCTTACGGGAATGTGCAGCTCATTCGCGGTTACCACATGCAGCGAGGGATATCGATACTCCCACCAATACTGATGCCCGACGACGGTGACTTCAATGGCGCTGGCAGGCTTGGGTGCGTTCTGGATACTTGCAATTACACGCGCAGCCGCCAGAAACAGGATCACCACGATGAGAACCGGAATGACTGTCCAGGCAAGTTCAAGCTGGCTGCTTCCGTACACCTGCGCGGGTTCGCGGCCATCGGTGGCCGGTCTCCTCCTGTATTTCACCACTGCGTAGACGAGCAAACTGAAGACCACCACGAAGACCGCGGCCGTCACCTCCAGCACGAAAATCGACAGATCGAAGATCGACTGAGCGGGAGTGGACGCGGGAGCGAAGATGTTGGTTGGCAGTCCCATACAAAGTCTTAGAGTCCTGGAGTCGGTCCGATTGTTTGATCTGATTCCACGCGCGCCAGAAGGTGCGGCAATTCGGCGCGCAGCTTCACCACCCGGGGTGCCAGCTGCAGCATCTTCTTCGTGCGCTCCACCTTGTTACAGGTGCGGTTGATTTGCATGCTGACTTCCTCTTTCAGCCGCTCAACATTCTCCTGCGCTTGCGCTGACTCAGCCTCGCGCTTCCGGACAGCCACGTGGCGTTTGCCGAAGTCGAATACCCCATAGTCTAGCGTGATTCCAAGCGTGCCGAAGTTGTGCGCCAGGAAAGCCACGCCGTTCTGATAACTTTGCCGGGTGAAAAGTGACACATCAAGAATGTAAGCGGATTCTGGGCCGAGACGTTGCCGGCACGCCCCAGCCTCTAAGCTTCTTTGACACTGTGTCAGGCACGTGCGGTTCTCCCATCGACATCCGACGTTCGCTCCGCTCGATTGATCTCATGGTGATTCACAATCAGCCGATCTCCCCCCTGCCGCGTCAGATAGGTCCAGATCCACTGCGAGAACACACTGATCCGCAGCCCAGGCTGTGCCAGCGAAAGAATGTGCACGAGACCCCAAGCGATCCACGCCATGGGCCCCTTCACGCGAAGCTTGCCACTTTGCAGCACTGCGTATCCTAGTCCGACAACGGCCATCGTGCCCTTATCGAAATAGCGGAATGGGGCCGGCGCCGGCTTGCCTGTAATCCGGCGGTGAATAGTCACGCCCGCGTACCGGCCTTCTTGGATTGCGACCTGAGCCACACCTTCCAGCGGTTCGCCATTATGATCGAGCGAAGCGGTATCACCAACGACAAATATTTCAGGGTGCCCCGGTACAGTCAGGTCTGGTTGAATTCGTACCCTGCCCGCGTGGTCGGTCTCCACGTTGAGCCAAGCGCCCGCCGGCGAAGGAGCCACGCCCGCTGTCCAGATCACGGTCTTGCTCGGGATGCGCTCGCCTGCTACGACGACGCCGTCGGCATCGATCTCATCGACACCCTGCCCCAGCCGAACCTCCACACCCATTTTCTCGAGCCGTTCCTTTGCGCCTTGCGATAAATCGTCGGCGTAAGATTTCAAAAGCTTCTTCGATCGATCGATCAACACAATCCGGGCCGAGGTCGGATCGATGCGGCGAAACTGGGTCCGCAGGCTCCTGCTCACCAGGACCGCGATAGCACCTGCCATCTCAACTCCGGCGGGGCCGCCGCCCACCAGCACGAACGTCAACAGGTCGCGATGAGCGTGGGGGTCTTCCTCCGCCTCGGCCTGTTCAAATGCCTGCAGAACTTTGTTGCGGACCGCCTCGGCGTCCGCCAGGTTCTTCAATCCTGGAGCATATTTCTCAAACTCGTTATGGCCGAAGTAACTATGCGTGGCGCCGGTTGCCAGGATCAGGTAGTCATACTGATGCAGCACTCGTTCCCGGTCCGCATCGCTCGCGAAGATCAATTTCTTTTCTTTGTCCACGCCGACAACTTCCGCCAGCAGCACCGTGATATTTTTCTGCTTTTGGAAAATCGCGCGGAGAGGCGAAGCGATCTGCCCGGGCGAAAGAACGGCTATCGCAACTTGATACAGCAGCGGCTGAAACAGGTGATGATTGGTGCGATCGATCAGAAAGACCCGAGCCGGCGTGTTGCGCAGAGCCCGAGCGGCCGAGAGCCCCGCAAATCCTCCGCCAACGATTACGATTACTGGCGCGCCGTTCATACCAATCCGATGAGCGCCTTGGGGTGCATTCTCCGGGCCACAAGTTTAGCCCCGAGTTTCCCTTAGGAACGCCCGAAATCAGTAGGCGAATGTGTCGAAAATGTCGACGGGTTGACGCCGTGTCGAGTATTGGGCATCCGGTTTCTCAGTTAAACGCGGCTCAGCCCGGTCGCGTGACTAGGCTTTGGCTTCCACTTGCGGCGAGAACGGTTCGTGATGCGGCTCCCGCTTCCCCCAGGGAATCAGCTTGAGATCGAGCACGAAGAACGCGTAGAGCACGGGGACCAGCAGCAGAGTGACGAAGGTGGCCACCAAGAGACCGCCGATCTGGGCGTAGCATAGCGGCTCCCACAGCGGCCCGCCATGTCCGGCGAGGGGGAACAGCGCCATGACCGTGGCACCCACCGTGATCAGCACCGGACGGAGCCGCATGATGCCGGCATCGACCAGCGCGTCTTTGAGCGGCTCTCCTTCCGCACGCGCTTCTTCGATGAAATCGAAAAGCACGATCACGTGGCTGACAATCACGCCGATCAAGCTCACGATGCCCAGGAAGGCGATGAACCCGAAGGCGGTGTGCATGACGTTCAGAGCGATAAGCGCGCCCACCATGCCGAAGGGGATGGCGGCGAAGACGATCATGGGCTTAATCGCGCTATGGAACTGGAACACCAGCGCCAGGAAGATGAGAGCCGTGGAAACCACCAGCACTACGCCGATCTGCCCGAAGCCCTTTACGCGCTCGGCCTCTTCGCCGCCAATCTCCATGGCGTAACCGGGCGGGAGCGCGGCGGCGAACTTAGTGAGCTGAGGCCGGGCTTTGTTCATGACTTCGGAAGGAAGCGCGCCGGACACCGGGAAACAAAGCACCGTGATGGTCCGGAACTGGTTGCGGCGGCCGATTTTTTCGGTGTCCATCTCGCGGCCCACGCTCGAAACCTCGCTGAGCGGGATCTTTTGCGAGCCGGTGAAGGCGTAGACGTAGAGGTCCTCCACGTCGGAGAGCTTGGCCCGCTCATCGATGCGCAGGCGGCTGACAATAGGCACTTCGTACTGGCCTTCGCGCAGGCTGCTGACGTTCAGACCGGCCATGCCCGCGGCCGAAGAGAGGGCCACGTCGCGATTGGTGATGCCTGACAAATTCGCCCGGTCCGAATCCACGCCCAGCGTGACGGCGAATGTTTCGGCGCCCCAGTCATCCCGGATGCGTGTGGCTTGCGGAACCGCGCGGAAGATATCCTTGACTTGGGAGGCGTAGGCGCGTAGCAGTTGCGGGTCGGAGCCCGAGATCCGGATCTGAACCGGTACGCCGATGGGCACGCTGGTCTCGAGCTGTTGGACATCGATCCGCGCCCCTGGCACCGAGGCCGAGAGAGCGCGCTGCAGCGGCGCCACCAACTCCTCCGTGTCGTGCTTATCGTTGACGTTGATGATGATTTGCCCGTAGTTGGGTTGAAAGAGCTCCGGCGCGACCGAAAACCAGAAGCGCGGACCTCCACCGCCGACGAAAGCGGTTAGCGAGCGCAGAATCTCGCGCGGTTTGCCGTCCTTCCCGGGACGATCCTGGCCCAACTGATCGGCGGTCCGGCGGATGACGTCTTCGGCCAGGCGGACGGTCTGATCCGTGGTGGCGATGCTCGCGTCCTCGGGCAGCCACACGTCGACGTACGACAAATACGAAAGATCCTTGGGAAAGAATACGAGTTTCAGGTCCGAGACGTAGTAAGCGCCGCCGGCCAGCAACAGAATGGAAAAGACCAGAACCAGTTTGCGGTGCTCGATCAGGTTGGACGCCAGCCGGAAATATAGATTGCTGAACCCGTGCTTGCGCCGTTCGCTGATCGGCTCGGCGAGCTTCTTGCTAGGCTTCAGCAGGTAGAAGCCGAGCAGCGGCACAAACGTCATGGAGACGGTGCGCGACGCAATTAGGGCGCAAGCCAGCACGATCGGCAGGCTCTTCATGAAACTTCCGGTGAGGCCTTGAATGAGCAGCATCGGCAGGTAAGCAACGATATTAGTGATGGTGGCGAACAGGATGGCGGTGGCGAGCTTGGTGGGCCCGAACCAGGCGGCGATGCCGTGCTCCTTGCCTGTATCCAACTCGCGTTTGATCGCGTCGATGGCCACTACTGGATCGTCCACCAGCAATCCCAGCGCGATGATGAGCGAAGCGACGGATACCTGCTGTATATCCAAGCCCATCACGTCCATCATGCCGAAGGTCATGGCGAGCGTGACCGGGATGGCGATGGCCATCAGTAACGCCGAGCGCCATTCCCAGAATCCGATCAACGCCAGAAACACCACCAATACGACGGCTTCGAGCAAACTGCGCATGAACAGGCCGACGCTCTCCTCGACTTGTAAAGGCTGATCCGAGGTCCGGGCAAGAACCAGGTCTTCGGGCAGCCGTCCCTGCAGCTTGGCGAGAGCGGCATCCACCTGACGGCCGAAATCGGCGATCTGGCCGTCCTCGCGCATGAAAACCGAGAGAGTGATGGAATGATCGCGCTGCCATTTCCCGCCGGAGTCTTTGGCCAGGAAGTAGTTCAGGTAGAGGGGCGGCTCATAACCCCGCGAAATGTCCATGCCGTCCCGCAGGTAAACAGGCGCGCCTCGTGGGCTGGTGGTCAGGAGAATATTTCCGATCTCCTCCTCGTTGTGAAACTCCCCAGAGGGATCGATGAGCATGTTCCTGCCGCCCACCTCGAGATTGCCGCCGGGAAAAATGGCGTTGCGCTGACTGAGAAGCTCGGGAAGCGCCGCCGGCTGAATGCCGAGCGCGGCCAGCCGTTCCTGTGAGTATTCGAGGAAGATCCGCTGCTTCACTACGCCGGCGCGATTGACCTTGGAAACCTCCGGCACGTTTTGGAGTGTGCGCTGGATGAGGTCTGTGAAATCGTCCAGTTCCTTGAGGCTGTACCGGTCTCCGGCGGCGGCAGTGAGCTGGGCGGCGGCGTTGTTGAGATCGCGAATGTAGGCTGCGGGCCAAGCGTCGGGGTGAATTTCCGAAGGACGCAGGCGTTCCTTGAAGAAGCGATCCGTGAAGGCGCGGATGGCGGCATCGTTCGAGCCGAAATCGCCGTCGACGCCGACGAAGCCCGGCCCTTCGACGGGAATAAGGTCGCGTCCCCAGCCGCTTTCCTTGGCGTACTGGATGAAGAGGTCGCGATCCTGGCGAGGCACCACCGGACTGATGGACAGCGGAAAGCAAATGATGCCAGCGGATCGGCCGCCGGCGTGCGATCGAGTGCGTTCGGGTTCAAGCACGGCGCGAATCTGGTCGGCGCGCCAGGCGATTTCCGCAGGCGCCGCCTTGGGGCTCGCCACCGTGAGCATCAGCGCGGAGGTTTCGCCGAAGTCGCGCAGGAAGGTGACGGGGCCGGCGCCGTCCGGCAGATCATGAATGGAATCCAGCCGGAGGTTGATATCGTCCCACTGCTTGTTGACGTCGTCGACCGTGCTCTCTTCAAGCGCGATCAGAACCACCGACAGATTGCTGCGCGAGTACGACTGGATGTAGTCTATCTTGACGTTGCCGGCGATCTTCTCTTCGATCTTCTTGGTGACCAGCTGCTCGATTTTGTCCGCCGTGACTCCGGGCCAGGGACACACCACCGCCGAACGCGTAGCGCCGAATTTCGGATCCTTGCGTTTTGGCATGTGGAAGTAGCCGTAGACACCCCACAGCAGGGTCGTCACCAGGAGGACCCAGGCGACCTGGCGGTTCTCGATGCAGTAACGCGGGATGTTGCGGTCGTTCTCAATGCGCTCGGCGTCGGTCTTTGGATGGGCCATACCAATCTCCGAAAATTCAGGGCACGATCGCGACGCTTTCGCCGTCGCTAACCAGGGGGGCGCCGCTGACCACGATGCGCTCGCCGGGCTGCAGACCGTCCTTCACGATGACGCCGTCGTTCAGGGCTCCGCCGAGCGTGATGCCGCGGGACCGCGCCACGGTTTTGCCGGCTTGCTGGTCAATGACGAAAACCGCGTAGCCGCCCTGTGCCGCCTTGGATCGCACGACGGCGCTCATCGGCACCACCGGGACCGGCTCCGGTTTGGGAGGACCGGGTATCTGGACCGTGACGATCATGCCGGGCTTCAAGCTCAGGTTCGGATTCGGGAAGGTCACTTCGACGTCGAAGACGCGGCTGCGAGGATCAGCCGTCGACGCGATCGCCGTGATGCGGCCTGTGATGGGCCTGCCGGGTAACGCTTCGGTAGTAAGAGAGAGGCCCATGCCGACTTTCAAATGGGCTAGCAGAACGTCGGGAGCGCCGAAGACGGCCTTGAGGTTGGTCAGATCCGCAAGCACGAACGCGGGATTGCCGGGGCCCACCAGCGAACCCACCTCCACCAATCGCTTGATCACGACGCTCGCGGCGGGCGCAGCGAGCACGGTGTCCTTCAACGCAAGATTCGCCTCGTCCACGACGGCCTGGGCGCCCGGTACCCGAGCGCGCGCCACTTCCAACTGGGCTTGCGCCCCATCCACGGCCGCTTGGGCGGAGTTCAACTGCGCCGTGGCGCCGTCCAGATCGGACTTGGTAACGCTCTGCAGCTTGAACAAGGCGGAGGCGCGATCGTAATCGAGCTTGGCTTTGTCGCGAGACGCTTCCGCCTGCCTTTTTCCGTACTCGGTTTGATCGACGGTCGCCTTGGCCTGATTGAGCTGGCTCACGGCCTGGTCCACCTTGGCCTTGTAGTCGGCCTCGCGGAGATGAGCCAGACTGGCGCCCTTGGGAACCACATCGCCTTCGTACACCAGGCGCGATCCGCCATTCCCGGCCGGCACTTCGAGGATCTGCTCGACGTATCCACCCACGCGAAACGTCAGGTCGACGCGGGAGACGGGCTCAATGCTGCCGGAATAACGCGGTCCATCGGGGGCGCTCCCGGTGGCCACCTGTTGCACGCGCACCGGCGTCAGCGGCTTTTCGTAGGCCTGCTCCTTCGTGCATGCGGTGTAAACAAGCAAAAGCGGGATGAGAATCCAGCAGGGCTGTTTCACCGAGTTCACCTGTCGCCGGTGGCTTTCTCCAGGTCGGCGCGCGCGGTCCAAAAAGTAGCCAGCGCGTCCTGGTATTTAAAAGTCTTTTCTGCCAGCGAGGTTCGTAATTGGAGCACATCCTTCAGCAGCAACTGATTCTGGTCGAAACGATTCACGGCCACTCGCACCTTTTCCTGGTCGGCCGCGAGCGCCAGGTTCGCCACACGCAGCTGCTGGCGCGCTTCTTCCAGCTTGCGATAATCGGCGCCGACTTCGAGATCGATTTGTGCGGCGGTTTCATCCACGGCGGTCTTGGCCTGGTCGATAGTCTTGGATTTCAAGGCCAGCTCTTGCCTCTTTCGCCCCCAATCGAAGACTTCGTACTTCACTTCAAAACCGATGGAGGTGATGTTGGTTGGAATGAAGTTGATATCGAAGAGCGAGAAGTAATCGAAATTCAGATTGACGTCCGGTATATATTCCGCTTTCTTTGCTTTTCGGTCGACCTCGGCCTGCTGCACCTTTAGCCGCGCTTCCCTCAGCTCCGGGCGCTGCTCACGGGCCTTGGCGCGCAACGCAACCAGATCCAGCTGTCCATCCTGCGTCTCGGACGTTCCGGCGACCGTGAAGTCAGTGGCCAGATCGCGACCGAGCAAGGTATTCATCTTTTCTTTGAGCGTCGCGGCGGTATCGCGCAGCGTGAGGGCCTGCGTTTCGGAACTGGCAAGGCCGGTTTCAGTGTCCAGAACATCGGACTTGAGAACCGCCTGCTCCGCGAATCCGTTCGATGCCACGCGATTCAGCTCGCGAAACAGCTTGATGGTCTCGTCCGTGGCCGCGAGCCCGCTCTGGGCGCGAACCAAATCGTAGTAGGTTTTCTTTACTTCGTCGGCAATGGTCTGCTCTTGCAGGCTGAGCTGTTCCTTGGCGATTTGCTCCTTCAGCCGTTCGTTCTGGATTCCCAGAGTGATCTTGTACTGCTGGGCAATCGGCTCACTGATTTGCCCGAAAACGAAAGTGAAGGGCTTCCCGGGAGTATGGATGGTGGCCGGGCTTTGTGGAAAAGGGCCGAGCTGCGGGATCACGCCGAACAAACCGGTGGGAAACACAAAATTCACCGGATCGAGCAGATGGCCTTCCAGCATGTAGAATTGCAGGTTCGGCAGGCGGTACTTGCGCATCACCTGGACGGCGTTGTCGGACTTGTCCACTTCGAGCCGCGCGACCGCAACTTTCCGGTTGTGCTGGAGGGCCAAGGTTAAGGCTTGGTCCAAGCTCAATTCCTGCTGAGACCATGCCAACGCGGGCCCAAGGAGAAACAATAAAACACTCCACGTTTTTGGTCGCAGAGCAGCCGTTCCTCCTTTGGCTAATACTTGCAAATGTGCGCTGCGGGGGTAGTATAACATCACGCGGCTTTGTTTCCAACGGAATCCACCACATCGCGAAGCCGCCGTCACACTGTACCTGTAGAGGTTCTATCGGCTGCCGGCGCACCCCAAGATAGGGGTACGGCACGCTGTCATTCGCCCAAAGCAAACACCACAATATTGCTCGTGGCGCTCGGGTGCAGTTCCGGCAACAACGCGTTCAGCCCCGAGCTAACAAGCGAATTGCCGGTGCTCACCGCGACGTACTGCTTTCCGTTTACCGCATATGTAATTGGGTACCCGGTTACCGGCGAGCCGAGATTTACTTCCCATAGAACTTTGCCGCTGTCCTGATCGAGAGCCAGAAAGTGACCGTTGGTATCGCCGCCGAAAATGAGACCTCCGCCGGTAGCGACCAAAGACATCATGCCGGCCCGTCTTTCGTGCTTCCAAGTGATCCGGCCAGTCTCGACATCGATGGCCTGGACGGTCCCAACTTTGTCGGTGCCCGGTGTGATCACGTTCTTGGAGCGTATGTCGTAGGGCGTTGTGGTGAACGGCTGGTCGCCGAGCGCTGTGATGGTGCCACAAGTGTTTTGCAACGGGAAATACATGGTGTGTGTCAAAGGGCTGTAAGCGCCGGCCGGAAAATCCTTGCCTCCATTGGCAGTGGGGCAAACATAGCGCTCGTCGCCGATCTTGTTGAACACAGTTTCGGGATTCACGGTAACAGCGCCGCTTGCTCCGTCGATGTTGCTCACCACGTTCTGACGTACGGTCGGAGTAGCCCAGAGAAATTCTCCCGTTTTGCGGTCGAGCGTGTACACGATCCCGGTCTTGCCAGGGATGCCCGTCACAACCTTACGCACTTCGCCCGGCTTCAACCGCGGATTGATCCAACTCACCCGCGCGGGATCGGGAGACACCGCGGTATCAATCAAAAGGCGCTCGAACGGGTGATCGAAGTCCCAATGATCGACGACATGCTGGTAATACCAGACGATCTTGCCGGTGTTGAGGTCTAACGCGAGAGTGCAGTTGTGATAGAGGTACTTCTTATCGTTGCCGGCAAGCCAAAACTTCGGCGCG
>DATHMO010000251.1:0-4287 GCA_035486995.1 Bryobacteraceae bacterium | reverse complement strand
GCGCCGAGCCGCGCTTGACACCAGAAACGATGCCTTCCGGCCGCTGCGACGAATGTGTGATGTCAGGCGTGTGTATCAGTGGGCATGCGAAGCGAGCGAAGGAAACGGACAATCGCTTGCTTCCGCTCCGAACGATATCGTAGTCGATCGCGTCATTAGCTTATCAAGCCAATTGGTGTGCCGAGGGCCTCCCTCGCGCCGTCGCGAAGTGCCGTACTGTAGTAAAAGCACACCAATCGACAATCATGAGCCTCTTTGGAAAGAAACAAATAGAAACTGCGGCGGTGACTTACATTTCCTACGCCGGCGAAACTCGCCAAGTTGATGTACCGATCGGCGACTCGGTGATGGAAGGCGCCATCAAGAATGGAGTCGACGGAATCGTCGCTGAATGCGGCGGTGCGTGCCAATGCGCGACCTGCCACGTGTATGTCGACGAAGCGTTCCTCGGGCTGTTGAATCCGATGCAGGAAGACGAGGACGAAATGCTCGGCACAACACGCTCGCCTCGGCGGCCGAATAGCCGGCTGGGCTGCCAGATTCCGGTCACCAAGCAACTGGACGGCCTGATCGTGAGGACACCGGAAGCCCAGCAATGAAGCAGGACGGCGTGGTGATTGTTGGGGCCGGGCAAGCCGGTTTCCAAGTTGCCGCGTCGCTGCGGATGGAAGGTTATGCGGAACCGATCGCGCTGATTGGCGACGAACCTGGTCTTCCGTACCAGCGCCCGCCGCTCTCGAAGGGCTTCATGATCGGCAAGCAGGACATCGACGCCACTGCCTTGCGGCCACCAGCTTTCTATGAGAGCCAGCGCATCGAACTGGCGACCGGCGCGAAGGTGATCGCGATCGATCCGGTGAACCGATCGGTGAGTCTGGCATCGGGGCGCAGCCTTCGTTACAACCGACTGGTGCTGGCGGTGGGAGCGCGCAATCGGACGCTGCAGGTGAAAGGCTCTCAGCTCGACGGTGTCTGCTACCTGCGAACCGATACCGAGGCTGTCGAGATCCGGCAACGGCTGGAACAGGCGAGCGATGTTGTCGTGATTGGCGGCGGGTTCATTGGACTCGAGATGGCGGCCGCCGCGCGCACGCTCGGGAAATCGGTTCGCGTCCTGGAAGTTCAATCGCGACTGATGCCGCGGGTTGTTTCCCCGATTCTGTCCGATTTCTATCGCGACGTTCACACCGGCCAGGGCGTCGGGATTTCGCTTGGTATTTCGCTGTCGGAAATCGGAGGCGATCAAGGAAAAGTCAGTGAGGTCCTGTTGAGCGACGGGTCGGTTTGGCCTGCCGATCTGGTGCTGGTTGGAATCGGTGTGGTTCCGAATATCGAACTGGCTTCTGATGCGGGACTCGGTATCGCGAACGGCATCCTCGTGGATGAGCGGCTGAGGACGGAGGATGAGAGCATCTATGCCATCGGTGATTGCGCCGATCATCCGAATCCATTTGCTCGCGGGCGAGTACGGATCGAATCCGTACAGAATGCCGCGGACCAAGCGAAATGCGTTGCGGCGGCGATTGTTGGCCGCGCGGGAAACTATCGCGCAGTGCCATGGTTTTGGACGGACCAATTTGATATCAAGCTTCAAATGGCAGGCCTATCGGGAGGGCACGATCAAGCCATCGCGCGCGGCGAACCGGAGAGCCGCAAATTTTCCGTTTTCTATTTTCGGGACGGCCGGCTGGCCGCGGTGGATTCCGTGAATCGCCCGGGAGATCACATGGCTGCGCGAAAGCTGATCGGCGCAGGAACCGAAATCACGGCGGAACAAGCTGGCGATCCAGGCGTGGATCTCAAGTCGCTGGTTGGTTAGTGAGAACCAGCGGAGAGTTTGCGGTAATACTCGGCGACTGAATCCTGATAACCGGCAGGGATCTTGGCTGGATCGGTGTTGCGGATTGTGCCTCCCTGTTTCTCTTCGAGCTGACGGCGCAGTTGGAGTTCAAGGGCATCGACGCCGCTGACGAGTTGCTGGTGCATCTGTTCAACGAGCGCGGGATTTCCTGGGAAGCGTTTGGGATCGAGATTGCGCATTTGATCGATGAGAGCCTGCAACTCACGCTTTGCATCCGGGCTGTCTTCGACGGCCGGGCGAACTCCGTTGAGCAGATTCAATCCTTGTTCGATCTGACGCTGGGCGTCGGCGGGGTTGGAACCTTGCTGCGGCGCGACGGCGCGGCCTGAGATGCGCGTGTTGCCGGTGTCGTAGTTGTCGTAGACGCTACCTTGGCGATTGCCCGTGCCACCTGATGCATTGCCGACGGGACCGGCGTTGCGGTTGCCGATGGGACCGCCGGTTTGACCGGACTGCTGACCCGGTTGCCCGTCGCGCGTGAGCTGGCCGGTTTTGGGCTGTTGGCCTCCGAGTCCACCGAGCTGATCGCGCAGACGCGAGAGATCGTCCATGGCGCGGTTGAGCGAGGCGTCCTGGGAGGCGTTCTGGGCATTGCCGAGGGCGCGAGCCGCGTCGGTAACCTGCTGGCCGAGCTTTTGCAAATCGCTGGTGAGTTGGGATTCGGCTTGATCGGAGAACTGGCCGCCGCGCAGTTGATCGGAGCTGCGTTGCAAGCGGGTGCCGAGTTCGTTTTCGTCCATGCCTTGGAGCGCGCCCCGCAATTTTGTGGAAGCCCCGGGTTGCGTGGGCGCGAGTTCGCGCGCGGCGTCGCGCATTTGCTGGGTGAGACGCGATAGGCCGTCGCTCACCTGCTGGCGATCGTTCACCATCTTGTCGATTTCTTCAGCAGTGGGGTACTTCATGGTGCGGCCCGCGGTCCGAGCGGCATTCTGTTGAGCCATCAAGTCGCGCACATGATCGGCTTGCTGCTTTTGTTGGGCGGCCAAGTCATCGGCTTTCTTGGCCATGGAGCCGAGACGGCCGGCGGCGTCCTGTTGTTCGAGACCGCCAAGCAGATCGGTGGCTTCACGCAAACGGTCGGCAGCACGGCGGGAGGCAGCTGAGTTGGCGCCTTGAGATTCGGCGCGCTTCATATCTTCGTTCGCTTGACGGAGGCGATCGAGCGCTTGTTGGGCGGCTTGTTCGCGGGATGGCGATGAACTGGATTGGCCGGCACCGGATTGGCCAGAACCGGATTGTCCAGAAGGCGCCCCGCTTTGGCTACCTTGCGCTCCCTGTCCTTGCGGGCCATTCTGACCGATCTGTTGCTCCATCTGTTGCTGGAGCTGCTCAGCTTCGCGCCGCAACATTTCCTGCTGCCATTTTTGTTCGGCGGTTTGCGTTCCGTTGCGCTGTTGCTGGGCGAGGTCCTGCTCGCGCTTGGCGAGTTCGTCGAGTTTCTTCAAAGCCTCGTCAATCGCTTTCGCCTTTTGCTCCTCGCTCGAAGCTGAGCGCTGCGGAGTCTCATACTGATTCTTTTGGGTATCGAGCTCGAGTTCGAAGAGCTGGGCCAAGTCGCGAGCAGCGCCGCCTCCTCCACCGCCTCCGCCTTGCGCTCCAAACGCCACTTGAATTTGGCGGAACGTGGCTTCGGCGCGCAGCAGGGATTGCAGCGCTTTTTGCTCGTTCGGAATTGCGTCCTTCCACTTCTGCTGCTGCAATTGTTGCGCGGCGGGCGCCATGGCCTGGGATGCGGCGAGCATATCCTTTTGGAAATCGGCGATGGCCTTCACTTCGTCGGTCAACTCGCGAGCCTCTAAGCGGCCGGCAAGCGTGACGGCTTGATCGTGCAAGGTGTTTTGGGATTGCGAAAGCAATTTGGCGATGTCGGCGGCTTGCTGAGCGGTCGCGTTTTTATCGCTCTGCTGCTTGAATGTGGCGGAAATGATTTCCTTTTCACGCTGCGAGATTTCGGCTGAAGGATCGCCACCACCGCCGCCTCCTCCACCTCCGCCCGAGACTTGGGATTGCGAAAACTCGCGCTCATAAGGGTCGGCCTGGATGAACATCATGTCGGTGTGAGCTTCGGCGTTGCCGTCCTTGGCGGTGGCGTAAACGCTCACCAGGTCACCCGGAACGAGTTTGAAATTCTCGAGCGCGAGCGTGGTGGAACCGTCGGCCTGTTTTGCGCCGTTCTTGTGGAGCAGATCTATCGTCGTGTCCGGGCCACCGTTGACCGAATAATGCAGCGTGACGCCGTGGAGTCCGTATTCGTCGGTGGCTTTGGCGGCGAGAGTGACCTCTTCATGGGGCTGGCGTGGTAATCGTGCCCGGGACGCGCGAGCGAAATCTGCGGAGGGTTGGCTTTGCGAGCCTCGATGAAAAAATCCTCGCTGACGCGAACGGGCTGGCCTTGCTCGACGCCGGCGACGTGATAGACACCGTCG
>DATHMO010000250.1:0-7027 GCA_035486995.1 Bryobacteraceae bacterium | reverse complement strand
CGCAGCGAAGGCACGCGAATAGGAACCACGCACAGCCGATAGTACAAGTCTTCCCTGAACTTTTGTTGCGCAACCAGATCAGTCAAATTGCGATTAGTAGCCGAAACCACGCGCACCGCAACGCGAATGGGCTGTTCGCCTCCCACGCGATGAAACTCGCCCTCTTGCAAAACGCGCAGGAGCTTGGCTTGCGACGCCGCATGCAAATCGCCGACTTCATCCAGGAAAATCGTCCCGCCATCAGCCAGTTCGAACTTGCCCTTGCGCGTAGAGATCGCCCCGGTGAAGGCGCCCTTTTCGTGGCCGAACAACTCACTTTCGAGCAAGTCCGACGGAATCGCCGCGCAGTTCACTTTGACGAACGGTCCATTTGCGAACGGGCTTTCGTGATGGATGTGCGCGGCCAGCAGTTCCTTGCCGGTGCCGGATTCGCCCATGATCAGGATGCGAGCGTCGGAGCGCGCAGCCATGGTGGCTTGTTCCACCACTCGCACGAACGCCGGGCTCGTGCCGATCATCTTGGTGCTCGACGCCACCAGTTCGCGCAGCCGCTCGTTCTCGCGCCGCAGGCTCACTTGCTCCAGCGCGTTCTTGAGCGACAACAGGACTTTGTCGCGGCCCAGCGGTTTCTCCAGAAAATCGAATGCGCCGGCGCGCGTCGCTTCGATGGCTTCGGCGATCGTTCCGTGGCCCGAGACCATGATGGCGGGCGTGAGCAATTCGCGCTCGCGGAGTTGCCGCAGGAAATCGATGCCGCTGCCGTCGGGCAGCCGTACGTCGAGCAGCAACAGATCAGCACGCTCGGCAGATGGTCTGGCTTCGGCGATGCTTCGCGCCAGAGTGACCGAGTAGCCTTCGCGCTCCAGGATTAATCGCAGCGACGCACCGATGTTCGGTTCGTCATCGAGAACGAGGATGCGTTTCGCGGCCATGTTCAAATTTGCGCCGCGCCGCTGCTAGGCCACCGGCAGCAGCACACGAAACGCGGCTCCTCCGAGCTCGCCCGGAACCAGCAGGATATCGCCGCCCGCCAGCAACGCGCTCTTACGCGCGATCGATAGCCCCAATCCCATCCCGCCCCGCTTGAACGAAATTGACGGCTGAAACAAGGAACTGCGCGCTTGCACGCTGACGCCGGGCCCCGAGTCATGCACTTCGATTGTGATTTTATCGCCCGCGCTGATGGTCACGCCTAGCACCGTGCCGCCCGGGCTCACTGCCTGCGCCGCGTTTTCGAGCAGATTCGTCAGCACTCCCTTGACCAGGTCCTCATCGGCAAAAACTCGCGGATGATCGGCAGCCAGTCGCGTGCTGTAAACCACCTCGGGATGCGCGGTGCGCAGGAATGCGATGCGCTCTTCGAGCAGGGAATTGATGTCGATCGCCTTGGGCGAAACCGGAGGCTCAGCGGAAAATTCCGAGAACGCGCGCACGCGCCGCTCCAGGCTCACCACTTCATCGACCACGATCTGCGCGGCCTGCTCATAAAATTCGCCACCCGACCCGGATTGCCGCGCCGCGATCTCTTCCATGGTCAGACGAATCGGCGTGAGCGAGTTCTTCACTTCGTGTGCCATCTTGCGCGCCAGCGCCTGCCAGCTTTCCAGGCGCGTGACGTAAACCAGCCGTTCCTGCGATTGCTTCAGCTCGTCGGCCATGTTGTTGAATGCCCGCACCGCCGTGCCCATCTCGCCTTGGCTCCACGGGCGCCGTTCAGGAACGCGATGGTCCATGTGGCCTGCCGCGACCTCCGATAATCCCTTCGTCAGTTCTCGAATCGGATGGCTGATCCGCTGCGCGAAATAGAGCAACGCCAGAAACGTCAGCAGCCAGATCCCCGCCGCGAGCAGCAAGTAGGTATAGGTGAAACCGCGCCGCCAATCGTGGGTACGCGCCGCCGCCACCAGCGCACGCGCTCCGGTGTATTGATCGGAGAGCTGCTGCATGTCGATTCCGTTCAAAGACGCCGCATACATCGCGACCCCATCGCCGCGCCGCACCAGGTACTCGATGCGATCCAGCTGTCGGCCCGTCAGAATCACGTTCTCCGCTTCGCCGCTCGCAAAAAACTCCTGAACCGCCGGGGGCCAAGTGTCGCGCGTGGACGCCGCGAATTCCTGCGGACGAACCCGCCCCGCAGCCGCGTCCTTCTTCAACGACACCGACGCCAGCCGAACCAGCTCGTGTCCCGTCTTCTCGAGTGATTGCGAAACTTGATCCAATTCCACGGTCGGCGCAAGCGCCAGACTATAGTGCAGCAGCCGCACCGAGACCCAGCCGATCAGGCACAGCGGCGCGAGCGTAGCGGCCACGAAGACCAGTATCAACCGGCTGCGCAGGGTGTTCATTGCTTTAGACTGACGAGCTGAAATGGCGCCGACTCAACTGACCAATGGTCCTGCTCGGGACGTGACGGACGGCTGAAGATCTCGATCAGAGTCGCGAGATTGATCCCCGAACCCGCGGCCAAAGGTTCCTTGGACTCCACGCTTCGAATTTCCAAGTGCGCCCAAAGCTGGCCCGCCGGCAACGCACCGGTAGGGACGAAAATATTTTCCAGGCACCACGCTTCGGCGCTCGAAGCGGAAAGGCGCATGCCGGACTTGCGGAAATCGCGCACGCGCACCACCGAAAACTTTTCCTCCCACACGTCGTAGCTGACCATGAATCGCTCCAGCGACCTTGCAACCACGTTGGTCTTCGATCCCGACGCCACCGTCAATTGAAAATCGAAAGGCACCGCCGCGCCGTCATGCAGCAGCGCGAGCGATTTGCCGGTCAGAAAATGCAGTGCGGGATCCGTGACGCGCAGTTCACCCGACGCCTGGTGAGGAACCAAGCCCTGAGTGGACACGCTCATCGCGCCAAGCTCCATCGAAAGGAGCAGCGCCACGGCCATCCTCAGACCGTTAGGGTGTGGTATCAAAAATTCATTCCCGCAATTACGACCGGCGTCACTTGTCCCTGCCGGAGAGGAAACGCCACCGCCAGCAAAAAAGCGCCTTTTTCGAAGACGCCCAATCCCCCGGACACTCCGACGCCGACCGATTGCTTCACCGCGGCTGGGCTGGCTTGATCCCATACCGATCCGGCATCGTAGAAAACCCGCATGATGTGATACCCGTATTTGACGGACGCGTACGCTAACCGGTTTCCGCCGACAGGGTCTAGATTGTACTTGTTCCAGCCTAGCAGCATGACGCTGTCGCCGAGGGCGAAACGTTCGAACAGCGGCGCTTGGCCGAAGATGGCGCCCGCGACCAAGTTAACTTCAACGGACTGTGCGTCCCGCGAGTACAAGTACCGTGCTTGCGCGAGATGCCGCGTATACTTCAATCCCGATGCAAGAGCTGTGGTGGCCGCGCGCAGGCTGTAACCTGCGTCCAACTCCTGTTTGTTGCCGCCGGCATCTAACCAGCGCTGGTGATAGCGCAGAGTATTTATCACCGCGTTGGCCGACACCGGACGCGCGGCCGTGGGGATGCTATTCAACTGCTCGAAGCTGAGCCCGGTGGTGAAAGTCAACGGCTCCGCCAGAACAAAGGTGGCGCTGGGCTCATAATTCAGACGGGAACCATAAGCTCCAGCGCCGAGGGAAGAAGGACGGGAGGCGCTACCGATCGCCGCCAACGTCGAGGCATCATATTGATCCTCGTAGGCATCGAACTCGAAGCCCAACCGGATGCGTCCGCCCGCGAGCTCCAGCCGGTCGTACCTGGCCTGGATGCCGGAATAGCGCTCGATCAGCGTATCGCTGTCGCGGAGCATTCGAACGGTCAGGGCATTCGGCCCAGCCGTGGCAGCCACTTCGCCGACTCCGGAAAAACCCTGCAGCGAGTTGTAGATCAACTTGGGAACCGACGCGTCCACTACGCCCGCGGCGCGATCCACGTGAATCAGGACTCGTACCGCTTCCGGCGCTTCTCCACGCGCGATCTTGAAGGTGACCTCATGCGCCCGCAGCTCCGCGCGAATTCGCTGTGCCAGGCTGTCCAAAGCTTCCGTGCTGACCTTGGCGCCGATCAGCCGCCGGATTTCCTCCAGCGCCGAGGTACTGAGTTTGTACTCGCGCTGGTCCACGAAGTTGATGCTTTCGATGGTGTACCGGGAATTTACATTCAGGTCGGACGCCTGTTGTTCATCCGCGGAATCGGTGTCCGGCGCCCCAGACTGCCCCAACAGCGCGCAAGCGGCCAACACCGGGATTAGAACGAACCTCATAGCGCGACCATATGGCAATCAAAGTACCACGTTCAAGTACCTGGATTCATTGGCGTTTCATTTGTGCGCGGTGTGCGGCCTTGGCACAGGTGTAACACAGCGGGGCAGATAAGATTGCGGGGCGGGCGCCCTCGCCTGCAGCCGACGCCCTCGTCGACGTTCGTCTACGATACTTTCGCCGCTTGGCTGCGCTGATTCGCCGCTTCCAGCACTCCGTCAATCGACGGAACAATCAACTGCCGGCGTCCCAGGCGAATGATCCCGCGCCGGGCCAGAGCATTTAAAGTGGTGGATGTGGTTTCGCGCGTGGCGCCGATCAGGCTGGCAAGTTCGCCTTGCGAGAGCGGAATTGAATACTCAGCTCCGTTCGCCCGCGCGCCAAAGGTCTTGGCCAGATCGGCCATGTAGTACAGAATCCGGTACTCGACGTCCCGCAGGCAGAGCAGCTCGATTTTCTTTTCCAAATGGCGTTTGCGCACCGTCAGCAGCGCCGAAACCTCGCGCCACAGCGCTGGATGGTCGTCGCACAGGCGCACAAATAAATCGCGCGGGATTACATAAATCACACCTTCTTGCAACACCTCGGCGGCCATGCTGCGCGCGGGTTCCAGGCCCAGTGCCTGTTCGCCGAACAATTCGCCCGGCGCCACAATTTGCAGGATGATTTCCTTGTTGTCGCTTCCTCGCTTAAGAATCTTCACCAGACCGGACTCGAGAAAGAAGAGCGAATCTAACGGACTACCCTCCGAGTACACGGTTGCGAAGCGCCGGTTAGGCGTAAACTTCGTGACCCCATCCAGGTTGACCAGCTCACTCCGAACGGCGGCCGCGATCGAGATAGATTGCGCGTCCATTGATCCTGATTATTATAGTCTGAATGTCAAGTGAATTGTCATACAAAATGTTTATGAATGAAAAGAAGCGTAAAATTCTTTGCTTTCAGGTTACATCACGCAGCCGGGCGGCGAAACGGGCCCCAGCGTCAAAGCCGCGTCGTAAAGTTGGCGTGTCGAGCGCGCCACGGAATTCCTCGAGTTTCGCAATATAGCTGGCCAGCGCCAATCGCACCGCATCGCGGTTGGTGTCCAAAATATCGCCCCAAATTTCGAAAGAACTGAGCGCTAGCCGCGTGCTGTCCACCAGGGCCGGCCCGTAAACTCGCGTTTGGTTGTTGAAACGGCTTTCGAGCAGCGCCGCCAGAGCCGTGGACGCCAGTTGAGGCAGATGCGATGTGAACGCCACCGTCTGATCGTGCTCCTCCGCGCTCATAATAATCGGAAAAGACCCGATGCGCGGGATCCATTCCTGAAACTCGCGCGCCGCCGGACTTTCCAGATCCCCGGGTGTGAGCGGCGTGAGCACATAGGGCCGTCCTTGAAACAGATCCGCTTCGGCCGCCTCCACACCCCGTCGCTCCCGGCCTGCCATGGGATGCCCGCCCAGAAACTGAGCGCGCGTAATCTTTTGGCTAGCCCGATCGACTATCAGGGTTTTCGTGCTTCCGGCGTCGGTAATCAACGCGCCGGGTTTCACCCAGGCATCGAGCTCTTCCAGGCACTCGGCGATTTTGTGGATCGGCTGGGATAAATACAAAAGGTCGGCTTGGCTAGCCGCCTCGCGGGCCGGCAGCGCTTCGTCGATCACGCCGAGATCCAGCGCCGCGCGAATGGTCTGGTCCGAGCTAACTCCGATAATGCGCCCGCCAAAGCCGCCCTTGCGCAGCGCGAGCGCAAACGATCCCCCGATCAGACCAACGCCAAAAATTGCGACCGTCTGCATGCGATTCGCGACCTAAACCGCGCGCCCCACCGCTGGCGCGATAATCCGCAGCTGGTCCATCAATTCGGCGAACTGCTCCAGGTACAGCGATTGCGCGCCGTCGCTCAACGCATGATCGGGATCGTTGTGCACTTCCACCAGCAGTCCATCGGCGCCCGCCGCCACCGCCGCCCGAGCCATCGGCAGCACTTTATCGCGGCGTCCAGTGCCGTGCGAAGGGTCGGCCACGATGGGCAAATGCGACAGCGCCTTCACCACCGGGATCGCCGAGATGTCCATGGTGTTGCGCGTGGAAGTTTCAAACGTGCGAATGCCGCGCTCGCACAGGATCACTTCGTAGTTGCCGCCCGACATAATGTACTCGGCGCTGAGCAGCAGCTCCTCGATGGTGGCCGAGATGCCGCGCTTCAAGAGCACCGGCTTGCGCAACGCCCCCAGTTCGCGCAGCAGGTTGTAGTTCTGCATGTTGCGCGCGCCCACTTGCAGGATGTCGACGTATTCGACGATGAGCGGGATCTGCGTTTGATCCATCACCTCGCTTACCAGCAGCAGCTTGTTGCAGTCGGCCGCCTCCCGTAGCAGCTTGAGGCCGTCTTCGCCCATGCCCTGAAAACTGTAGGGCGACGATCGCGGCTTAAACGCTCCGCCGCGCAGGACCTTTGCGCCGCTGCCCGCTACTTGTTTAGCGATCTTGCCGATCTGCTCGCGGTTCTCGACGCTGCACGGCCCGGCCATAACCACCACCTGATCGCCGCCGATTTCGACATCGCGAATTTTGATCTTGGTGCCTGCGGGTTTGAAATGCCGGCTGGCCAGCTTGTACGGCGAGACGATGCGGTGGCATTCCTTGACGCCCGGCATCACTTCGAATTCGAGCGGATCGACGTCGCCCACCGGTCCCACGCCGCCCAGCACCGTGTGCTGGATGCCCGAGGAGCGATGGACGATGAAGCCCATGGACACCAGGCGGTCGATCACTTTTTGGATGTGCGCTTCCTCGGCGCCTTCTTGCATGACAACGAGCATG
>DATHMO010000249.1:0-3407 GCA_035486995.1 Bryobacteraceae bacterium | reverse complement strand
ATCGCGAGTGCGCTGTCCTCCACTCGCACGACGATCTCATCGATCAGCGTGCGGATGATCCGCTTGCGCGTTGCCGGCAATGCAGACGGACTCGCCCATGTCTGTTCGACATCGGCGCCCAGTGCGAGCAGGCGGGTTCGTTCGGTTTGCGTCGGCGTTGCTGCCGGAGCTGCGGACAGCCGTTCCAATTCCTGCTCGAGCGTTTGCACTTCGATCAGGCGAGAATTCCAGCGCTGTTCGAGACCGGCCGCAACAAGACGATTGTCGGGGTCCACCGCGTCGTATTGTCGCTGCGCGCGAGCCGCCTCGAAGCGAGCCTGCTCAAGCGCCAGTTCAATCTGCCGACGCTCCTCGGCGTCTTCGGTTTGCCGCTCGTCGAGCGCATCGAGCGCAGCTTTGGATCCCGAGTGGCTGAAGGCGTTCGATCACCTCGGCGCCAACGGCGCGATCGATGCGCATACCGCCAAAGGAAATGCAGCGATCACCGCCATGATTAAGAGTCTGACTCGAATCTCAAAGCGAACGAGCCAGTCGTCGCGTGAGCAACATGACGGAAGCGGCATAGAGGAAGGCGGTTGCCGAGGCGATCGTTCCTTCGAAATCCTTTGCGAGGCGGCGGTTTCTCCCAAGCCATGCCAGGAAGCGTTCGACCACCCAACGCCTGGGATGGACGGCGAAGCCAATCTGACCGGCCTGCTTGCGGACAATCTCGACGATGATCCTGGCCGCGTTCGCCACCCGTTCGCCGGCATAGGCGCTATCGGCGAAAACCCGCTCGATGAACGGCAACAGTGCACGTGACGCTCGCAGCAAAGGGACCGCGCCGTCGCGATCCTGAACCGAAGCCTCATGGAGCTGGAGCATCAACCCCCGCCCATCGGTATCGACCATGACGTGACGCTTGCGGCCGTTGATTTTCTTGCCGGCGTCATACCCCCGAGGGCCACCGGCTTCGGTGGTTTTGACACTCTGGCTATCGATGACCGCTGCACTCGGGCTGGCCTCGCGGCCGACACGCAGACGATCCAACATCACCAGTTCATGGTTCAGGACTTCCCAGGTTCCGTCGTCGCGAAACCGGGTGAACCAACGATAGATCGTCTGGTACGGCGGGAAATGCTCCGGCAGCATCCGCCAGGGACAGCCACCGCGCAACACAAAGAAGATCGCGTTCATCAGTTCGCGCATCGGCCAGGATCGACGCCGGCCAGTCTCGGCTGGTGGCGGCAGCAGTGGCGCGAGTATCTGCCATTCCGCGTCGGTCAGATCGCTCGGGTAGCGCAGCTCGTCCCGGTCATGCTCTGCCCGGGTCTCGGGGGTCCACATCGAAGGCTCCAGGTTTGCGGGGAGCGCTCAGATTCCATGGAACTCGCGAATTTCAAGCCCCCTCGGGACAGTTTCGAGACAGCCTCTTAGCTCGACTTTCAGCATTTCAGGCGGCGAGACATAGAGTCTCCACGAATCGATTTAGCAGGGTGACCGGAATTTCTATGCTTTCGGAGCCCGACCGGCACATGGAAAAACTCGGTGGCGCCCACAAGACGCGGCGAACGGCGGCGATCGCGTCACTGAAGGTTGGTTGGCGTTTGTTGTACCAAGCGGCGGGATGGGGGCGGACGACGGTGCTGGATTTCTGCGTCAATCCGTGCGCCCAGATGGTCACCAGCGAGTAGAGTCCAAGCAGCGCCGGTGTCGTGCGCAGGATGGCCAGGTCCGACCATTGCCGCTGCGTCTCGACGCCCAGATGCTGTCGTACTTCCTGGAAGGTTGTCTCGATCCGCCAGCGGCATACGAAGCGCTGGAGGATTGCGGTGGGCTCGAGGTCAAGATCGGTGCAAAGAAATGCCTGCGCATCACGCTGGCCGGACGGATCGCGCACCAGCACCCAGCGGATCGCAGCCGGAGGCATGCCGTTATGGTACCAGACGGCGGTTCGGGAGACGTACTCCAGCTTGCGGGTCTGACCACCGTACCATTCGGTCAGTGTGACGGATGTCCATACAGTTTTCCGATCGGCGAGGATGGCGTTGAGTTTGGGCCGGCGTTTGCCTTTCAGTGCGGGCCGTCCCATTTGGCCCTTTCGGCGTTTGAGTGCCGGCTCGAACAAACTGGCGTCGAGACGCAACCTGGTGATCAGACAGACGTATCGGCGCACCGCGGCGATGAGTTCCAATGCCGAGAAACCGCTGTCGGCGACGACAACCACGCGGCGATCCGGCAGCCAGCGTTTGGTTTGCAGTATCGCCTGCTTCGCCCAGTCGGTCAGGGCCTTGTGCCGCCTCCCCTGAGCCTCGCTCCAGCGCGCCGACGGCGCCAGCACAGTCAGGAATGGCAACGCCCACCGCTGGCCTGCGAACGGGACCGGCAACACCACCGCCAGCGATAGCCAACGCAAACCGCTGGTCTTGACAAAGTGGCCGTGCGACGAGCGCACCGCGTCGCGATAGATGCCGCGTGCCCTGATTTTGCCGCCCCAGCGCCGCTCGATGGTATCGTCGATGCCAATCACCACCTCGCCGCTGGGCGACAGCACCGCCAGGAGATGGAGCAACAATCGACGCGCCACGTCGCGGGCGTCCCAGCGTGCCCGGTTGAGCGCTTCGTGGTAGCGGCCGAAGCCGGGTCTGTCCGCCAGCCCCATGACGCGCAGCGCCTGGGTGACGGTGCGCTTGCCGGGTGCGAGGACAGCACCGCCGACCAGCACCAGGATATGGTTCCAAACAGGGGAGGTGAAGCACGGTCGGAAAACGGCCAGCCAGGAGAGCAGGATTGCCGGCACCGTGGGCTGGTCGGCCGCCGATTCGATGCGATTCTGTGTCATCGAATCCGTAGAATCGAGTCGCCCCCGTCGCGCAAGAGTCGCGAGCATATCGGCGTCACCGCCAACGCCACGCGACATCAGTTCGTGGCTTCGCCTAATGTTGACCGCAATGGACGATCCGATCATTCAACGTATCGAGTGCTTCCGTTGCTCACGGGGGACCTTGCACGCGGAACGTCGCAACCGCGGCTATACGCTTTACCGTGCCCGGTCCGGCGCGCTGGTCGCACGTTTGCGTCCGACCGGATCGGATGACAGGTTCGAAGTGCTCTACTGGTCGCTCTGGAAGGACCGATGGGCCTCGACAGGCCCGTTCGGACGCATCGTCCTGTCGATCGACGACGCACTACGCTTCATCGCCCACGAGGATATCTTCTGGGTGATCCCCTGAAGGCCAAGCCGATGGAAAATGCTGAAAGTCGAGCTTAGAGGCTGTCTCGAAACTGTCTCGAGGGGGCTTGAAATTCGCGAGTTCCATGGAATCTGAGCGCTCCCCGCAAACCTGGAGCCTTCGATGTGGACCCCCGAGACCCGGGCAGAGCATGACCGGGACGAGCTGCGCTACCCGAGCGATCTGACCGACGCG
>DATHMO010000248.1:0-12057 GCA_035486995.1 Bryobacteraceae bacterium | reverse complement strand
TGACGACGGAGGAGATGGTGAAGAGCGTGGGCGGCGATATTACGCATGTAGTGCCGCCGCATGAGGAGCGGTTGAAGGATTTGTTTCCGTCGCGGATTACGAAGCTGGGGTTGAGGATTACGGAATTGGCGTTGGCGGAGGGGGAGAAGAGCCAGGTGGAGTAGCTTTGCAGCAGGGGGAGGAGCGAACTTCCCGTTAGCGGCTCAATCTTGCCGAGAATATTTGCCGAGCGGGCTCCGAGCAAATTCTGCCAGTGCGAGCAACCGTTTGGCCAGTAAAGGGTGGCTGCTGAGTAATTCGCTGGCTATTGTAGATATGTCGCCGTTACGGGCCTGGTTAATGAACTCTTCTATGTTCAGGCGGTTAAACAACTCTGGCCCAATGACCAGTCGGGCCAGCGCTTTTTGGCTCGCCGCCAGATCCTTACAGGCGACGAGGCCGCCACGATCGGCCGTATACTCAGCCTGACGCGACCACCAACTGAAAAAAAGGGGCAAGAGATAATTCAGAATTGGAATTCGTCCAAGGATCGGGTTCCTTGCCGCAACCGTTTGCCACAACACATGTGAACACTTTATATGAGTCAATTCATGGCCGATGATGAACTGTAGTTCGTTTGGAGCATTGCTCAATGCATGCACCGTTTGGGAATGCAGCACAACGCACGAAGATCCCAGGAAGCCGATCGCATAGGCGTTCAATTCACGGGAGTGCTTAATGAATAAATCCGGCTTCCCTATACCAAGCCGGCCAGCGGCGATCTGCGCCAACCCATCGATTTCAGGGAAGCTTCGCGGGCTGACCGCGACCGCAGAGCCCTTGATCGCGCCCTGCTGATAAAGAACGTAGATGATTAATCCAAGGGATACAACGAGCAACGGGATGGCATCAGTGACAACATCAAACACCAGCCATGAACCGGCAAATAGTCCCAATCCTGCCAACAATGCCACACTCTCTCCGGGAGATCGGAGAGCTTCAACACTGATCAGGTTATGTCCGAGGTTGGGATCTGCCTTAGGGGCGCTACCGGAAGTCGAGGCAGAAGCACGTGTCTCAAAACCGCACTTGACGCAGTAAGCGTCGGCACCTTCCCTAAAAGGTCTCCCACATCTGCAATGTTGCACGATTTAGTTCCCTTAGTCCGAAGAACTGGCCCTTCTCGTATTCCCATCGGCAGTCCTTAAGCCAAGGTTTAACTGACCTAAGTGCACCTGCGAGTGCTTGGAACGAATCACACGCCACTGGGAGAATGATGGAGCCGGTTGCTTTGACGTTGCGGCCCCGGGTGCTCATCGCTCTCGCGGCGCCTAGCGGGCTTTTCGCCCAATTCCTAACAACGCCCCTTCGTCATCCCGTAGCAAACATGTTCCCATGTACTGCGCTCGCGATCGCGCCGCGGCGAGGTCGTGATATACGAACGATCCCTTGACGAAGAAGTGGCACACCACCGAGCGGCGGGATTGCTGAAGATCCCTGCGCGGTGATCCTCCGTGCAATAAATTCGCGTGCCAGATCAGCACATCGCCTTTTTGTGCGTGGAAATAATGCGGCTCGATATTGTGTTTCGCGATTAAATCCTGAATATATGGCTCATATTTTTGATGATACGGGCCGTAGCCTTCGCGCTTCAAATCGAATTCGCCCAGGCCGACGTCCTTGCTGAACACATACGGCAGTTTATGGCTGCCGGGATAGTAGACCAGCGGTCCGCAATCGGGCGAGATGTCTTCGAACGCGATCCAGGCCGCCGACAAATAGCCGAGCGGATAGGTGGTCATGTGGATGGAATCGGAGTGCGTGCCCTGCTGCGAGCCTTTGTGCGACGCGATGGTCTGGAGCACCTTGGGTTCGCGCTCCATCAGCAGGCGAATCCAGCGGAGCAGCTCGGCGTGTTTCAAGATGCGGCAAAAGCTGGCGGACTTTTTGTGCGGATTGAGGAAACGGCCGGGATAGGGATCGCCGTCACCGGCGGGCTCGGGTTCCAAGTGAATGCGTCCGCTCGCGACGGCTTTCTCGTAGGCGCTCCAGACCGTGTCCAAGGTGCGATCGTCGATCAGGTTCTTGAGGATGATGTAACCGTTGGCGGACCAGAAGCGGCATTGCTCGCCTTCTTCTGCGGTCAACTCGCCCTGCTGCAATTTTTCGTCAATGCGCTCGAGAGCTTCGGGACGATCGAGCCAGGGATAAGGCCCCGCATACGGAAAGTGTTCGGCGCGAAACGCCGGCACATCGGAGAATTTGACGGCTTCATCCGCGAAATAGCGGCCCTGCATGCAAAACCATCCTAGCGCAATATCGTTGTGCTATAGTCGCTTTCAATTGGAGGCACAGTTGCCCATGCTGCGATCTGTATTCGGATGCCTGATGCTCGGGACTGCGGCCCTGGCCGCGACTTCGTCTTCGACGGTCACCTACGACAAAGACGTTCTTCCCATCCTGCAGAAGAATTGTCAGAGCTGTCACCGGGCGGGCGAGATCGGACCGATGCCGCTGCTAACCTACCGGGGCACACGGCCCTGGGCCAAATCGATCAAGGAAGCGGTGCTCACGAAGAAGATGCCGCCATGGTTCGCCGATCCGCGGTTCGGGCATTTTGCAAACGATCGCAGGCTCAGTGAAGCCGACGTCAAGACGCTGGTTGCGTGGGTGGACGCGGGCGCACCGGAAGGCGATCCGAAAGACATGCCGCGGCCCATCGAGTGGCACGACGGGTGGAACATCAAGCCGGATGTCGTGATCGAGATGCCCAAGCCGTACAACGTACCGGCGCGCGGCACCATCGAGTACACCTACTTCGTGGTTCCAAGCGGCTTCACCAAAGACACCTGGGTGATGGACGCCGAAGTTCGTCCCGGCAACCGCGCGGTGGTGCATCACGGCAGCGTGCATATTCGTCCGCCGGGATCGCAATGGCTGAAGGACGCCAAAGTTGGCGAGGGTTATGTGCTCCCGAAGCGCGCCGATGGCAGTGAAGCGCTGCCGGCGCCGGTGGATCCGAGCGTCAATGTCGCGAACGAATGGCTGGTGGGATACGTGCCGGGAACACAGACGCAGAGTTATTTCGATTTGGATCACAAATCGGCGAAGCTGATCCCAGCCGGGTCCGATCTTGTTTTCGAGATGCACTACACGACGAACGGCAAGCCGGCGACGGATCAAACCAAAGTCGGATTCGTGCTCGCGAAGGAGCCACCGAAGTATCGCTTACTGACGCTGCCGGTGGCGGGCGCCGATTTCGCAATTCCTCCTGGCGATCCGAATTACGCTGGGCACACGGTGGCGCAGTTCGATCAGCCGGTGACGTTGATCTATTCGCAGCCGCACATGCATCTGCGCGGGAAAGACATGGACATCAGGCTCGATTATCCGAACGGCGAGCACGAAACTCTGGTCAGCGTGCCGCACTACGATTTCAGCTGGCAGACCATCTACTTCGAGCAAAAGCCCATTGAAGTGCCCAAGGGAACCAAGATCGAGTTGTTCGCGCACTGGGACAATTCGGCGAATAACAAGTACAACCCCGACCCGAGGGCGACCATTCGCTGGGGTGATCAAAGCTGGGATGAGATGCTGTTCGCGTGGGTGGGCGTGGTTGTGCCGCGCGATACGGATCCGGAAAAGGTGATGGCAAAACCAGCGTCGATCGCCGCAGCCACAGCTACTACACCCGCGGCCGGCGCGCGGTAGGCAGCGCCTCGCGCAGGCACTGCCGGATTTTTCGCGCCAGAATCTTCAGATTGATTCCGGTGTTCATGGTTCCATGATCGCCCGGCACATGATCGATCGCGAGATTGGAGAGAACTCCGGACCAACCCAAATCCAGGCCGCCTGTCAAGAACTCAGGCTGCGATTCGGCGCGGAACAAGCGGACGGGTCCGCGGTAGGACTTGATGCGGTAACTCTCGGACGCCAGTCCTTGCAGGGCGGAAATATCGTTGGACTGGATGGGGAGCGGAATGCCGACGGTGGACGAAGCTCGATGCGCGATTCGCGCGGAGCCATAACGAAGCCGCTCCAGGAAGTGCGACCAGCCGCCCCCGTTAGAAATTCGATCCCAAAGAAAGCGATAGCGCTTGAGCCGCTGCTCCCAGGGTTCGTTGGCCCGGCAGCCGGCGGGATAAGACGCGTCGATCAGCATCACCAGGGCTGGAGGGAATCCGCGGCGTTGGAGCTGGCGAGCAATTTCCACGGCGACAAGTCCGCCGAACGAATACCCGAGCAGATACGCCGGCCGCGATTGGCCCATTCTTCGAAGCTCATGAATATACGCGGCGGCCATCTGTTTCACGGTCGGACACGAACCGATCAGACGAAACGGCTGGAGCCCGTACAAGGGTTGATCCATGCCGAGTTCGAGCGCCAGCCTGCGGAAGACAATGAGTTCCCCATCCACGGCGCCAATGCAAAAGATCGGTGGTTGCGAGCCGTTACCCTGAATCGGAACAATCGGCTCACTCATCTGGTCGACTCGGGAGTCGCGAATGAGCGCGGCCAGCCGCCGAATGGTTGGAGCGTGGAACAGGGTGGCCAAGGGAAGATCGAGGTTGAAGCTAATGTTGATTTCAGTGAACAGCTGAGCGGCGGTGAGGGAATGGCCGCCGAGATCAAAGAAGTCGTCGTCAACTCCGATGGTTTTCAAACCAAGCACCGGGGAGAAGATGTCTCTGAGCCGCGCTTCCAGCGGGTCCTGGATAGCTTCGCTCGCGGCGGTTTCAGTGGAGTGCGTTTTGGGCTGCGGAAGAGCCCGGCGATTAATTTTACCGTTGCCGTTCAGAGGGAGCGAATCGAGGAACACAAAACTGGCCGGAATCATGTAGTCGGGCAGGCTGCGCCGCAGGAACGCGCGCAATTCGGTGGCTTCGGGGGGATTGCCGGGCCGGGCGATTAGATAAGCTACGATGCGGCTGTCCCCTGTAGCGCCGGTGTCAAGCAACGCGATGGCGTCCAGGATGGAGGGATGCCGCGTCAGCGCCGCGCGGATCTCTTCGGGCTCAATGCGGAAGCCTCGCAGCTTGATCTGATCGTCATTGCGTCCCAGACATTCGATGTTTCCATCGCTTCGATAGCGGGCTAGATCGCCGGTCCGATAGAGGCGGGCGCCCGGGATCTGACTGAAAGGGTCGTCGACAAATCGGCTGGCCGTCAACTCGGGCTGGTGCAGATAGCCGAGGGCCAGTCCGTCGCCGCCGATGTACAACTCGCCGGGCACGCCGATCGGCGCCGGAGCGAGGTGCTCGTCCAGAATATATGTTTGCGTGTTGGCAATGGGGCGGCCAATGAGTACCGGTTCATCCACAGCGCTGAATCGATAGCCGGTGGACCAGATGGTGGTCTCGGTTGGACCATACATATTCCAGAGACGGCCGACACGCGGAAGGAGTCTGCGCACCAGATCTTTCGGCATCGCTTCGCCGGTGCAAACCGCCTGCAGGCCGGGTTGGCCCAGCCACGCGGAATCGATGAGCAGTTTCCAACTGGCGGGCGTGCACTGCAAAAACGTGACGCTTTCGCGTTGGATGGCGTCCTGCAAAAGCCGCGCATCCATGGTGGTTCCGCGGTCCACCATCAAGACGCAAGCTCCGGCCAAAAGCGGAAGCCACAAATCGACGCCGGCAATATCGAAGGCGATGGTGGTTAGAGCGAGCAGCACGTCGCGCGGGCCGAATTGGAACCAATCGCGCATCGACCAGAGCAGATTGTTCAACGCCCGGCGCGGAATCATCACCCCTTTAGGCTGTCCGGTGGAGCCGGAGGTGTAAATGACGTACGCCAAGTCATTACCCGAGACCGGAACCGGCTGGTTTGTTTTCGGATATTGCTCCAAGACGTCCCAATCGAGGAGCACGAGCTTTCCTCGGAAGTTGGGGAGCCGGCCGGCCAATTCGGGCCTGCCAATCAAAATCTCGAGACGCGCGCTTTCGACAATGGGCCCGATGTGATCATCGGGATGATCTGGATCCAATGGCAGGTAGGCGCCGCCGGCTTTGAGGATCGCGAGCGGTGCGATCAGCAGATCGATGGAGCGCTCGAGACATACACCCACCAGCGTGTTATTGGTGACACCCAGCGAGCGGAGGCAGGCCGCCAGTCGGTTGGCTCGAGTATTGAGTTCGTTGTATGTGAGGCGCTCGACATTGGAACTCGCGGCGGAGCCCAAGGCGGAATTCGGTGCGAAACTGACCGCGATTGCGGCGGGAGTCCTTTCTACTTGCGCCTCGATGAGTTGCTGTAGGGGGACATCGGCCGGAAATTTGCGGGCCGTCGAATTCCATTCGTACAGGATCCGGTGGCGTTCCGGGCCGGTAAGGAACGGAAGCCGCGAAACAGCACATTGCGGATCTGCGATCGCGCCCGCGAGGAGGGTTTCGTAGTGATCGAGGAAGCGCTGAATGGTGTCTGAGTCGAAGAGGGCGGCGTCGTATTCGGCCGTCATCAACAAACCTGCCGCGCTCTCTTCCAAGTAGACCATCAAGTCCATACCGATGGAGCGCGGATAGACTTCATACTCTGAAGCGACCAACCCGGCGAATTGTACTGCATCGCGCTCCGACGGTTCGAGAACGAACCCGACTTTAAACAAAGGAGGGTCTGAAAAGCAAGAGGCTTCACGCCGGACGCTTCGCAAGAGTTCTCGAAAGGGAGGATCGTGTGCGAAGCCGGCTCGGAACGGCAACAGGGCGGAAGATCCGGACGAAGCCCCGACGAAAAAATCCTTCTGCCCGCTGTATCGGAAAAGCAGCGCGGCGAAAGCTGAGAACAACGTGGCGAACGGAACGACGCCCTCCGCGCGGCTGAAATCCCGCACAGAGGCGAGGAGAGCCTCCGGTAGCGTTCGAGCTTCGTGACCCAAGATGCCGCCGGAATCGGACGACCGTGGATGATCGGACGGCAGTTCCAAAGCGGTCGCCTCGTGGTTCGCGCTGTGCTTAGTACCGTTGGAACTACCATTGGACGCCGGCAGCGGCCAATCCCGCAGGGCCAGTTCAGTTACCAACGAACGCGTCGAAGCTGAATCCGTGCGGCCCATGGGCGACCTGTAGAGCATGCTTAATTCCAAAGTGATGTTGGCAGCTGAGAGCCCGGCCTGGCAGAGCGAGGGATGCAAGCTGACGAGCAGGACGCTCTCGCTGGCGGAGACAAGTGCCAAGGCGATGCGAATCGGGGGTTCACCATCGAGAGGGACATGCCCGGCCTCACGTTCCACGTAGGCGCGGGCTTCACGCTCCTGGGCCTCGATGGGAAGACTGGTGAAGTCCTGAACTTGAAGCGCATCGCAGGGCGGAATAGCGGAGATTTCCCCTCGCGTGCAGTATTTGCCGGTCAGATTTTCCAGGCTATGGCGAAGGGCGGCCAGATCGAGAATGCCTCGGAGCCGCACGGCGTGCGTGAAGTTACTGGAGGGCTCTGTAGAGTACGAAGCGTGCAAATGATCGACCTGCTGGACGGAAGCGACCGGCCAAGCGCCCTGTCAAAATGAAAGATGTCACATGTTATCCGAAAGATTACTAGCTTGTCTAGATGATTAGGTACTACAAGGCCAGTTTCTTTTGATCCGTGAAGGTTAGTACGCAGGCCAATAGCAGACAGGATTCGAGCTTTTTTGTCATTCAAGATAAATGGGTTATCCAAGAACGAGGCGGCTAGGGGCATCAGTCGATAGACAATTGCTGGACAATCGGCTTGTTCTTGCTACCCTGGGAGGCAAGCAGATGCGCACGATTTCCAAACGAACCCAGTATGGCCTGAAGGCGGTGATTGCCTTGGGGCAACGCTATGGGGAAGGGCCGGTTCTGATCGCCACACTTGCCAAGGATGAGCAGATTCCGCTGAAATTCCTGGAAGGCATCCTTCTGGATCTAAAGAGCCGCGGACTGCTGAACAGCAAGAAGGGCAAGGGTGGCGGATACCAACTGAGCCGGCCGCCATCGACGGTGACCATCGGTTCGATCATCCGGATGATGGAGGGGCCGCTGGCTCCCCTGCCCTGCGCGAGCGAGACAGCGTTCCGCCCTTGCGAGGAGTGCCAGGACGTGGAACATTGCAGCACTCGGATCATCATGCGCGAAGTGCGCGACGCGATCGCGGAGGTACTGGATAAGACCACGCTGGCGGACCTGATTCGCAAAGCGGAGGCAGCGCGGCAGGAGCGTAAGGCCCGTGAGCCGCTGATGTATTACATCTAAAGAAGCCGGCAGGCTTCGTCAAATGCCAAGCGTGGATTGCGAGGGAACAGCTTGGACGCGTCTCCATATCCGATATTGCATAGAAAGTTCGATTTCACCTGGTGAAAGGCCGGAGGGTTGCCGGCTGCCGGCGTAAAGAACTCTGCGTCCACTTTCGCATTGTCGAAGCCGGACATGGGTCCGCAATCCAGCCCCAACGAGCGCGCCGCGAGGATAAAATAGCCGCCTTGCAGGGTGCCGTTGCGAAACGCGGTGATTTCGGCGAGTTGGGGTGCGCCGGAGAACACGTCGGCCATGGCCGGGTTGTTCGGGAATAGCTTGGGCGTCTCTTCGAAAAAACGCAAATCGTAGCCGATGATGGCGGTGACGGGCGCCTGTAAGGCTTTCCCTACGTTGGTGGGGCTAAGCGCGGGCAGGAGCCGCTGCTTGGCCTCGTGCGTTCGTAGAAAGATAATGCGAGCCGGGCAGGAATTGGCGCTGGTGGGGCCGAATTTCATCAAGTCGTAGAGTTGGCGCAGAACATCATCGGCGATGGGCTCGTCGAGCCAGACGTTATGGGTTCTAGCCTGACGGAAGAGGGTATCCAGCGCCTCATTACCTAGGGGTATGCTCATAGATTTACTTTGGGGCCCGGCGGATGGTTACTTGCGAACGGCCACGGTCTGATCTCCGTCGATGTAGGCGATATACACGGTGCCCTGCACGGCTGCGTATCCTTTCGGCCGGGCGCCTTTGTTGGTTTCGAAAGTCCGAATAGTCACGCCGTCTTCGCCACGGCCGGCCATCGCACGTACGGCAAGTTTCTTTCCGTCCACAGCTTCGGCCTGCATCAGACGGAAGGTGAGTTTGTGTCCGCCTTTGATTCCCAGAAACCCTTTCTTGTTCGACTCGCCCGTGACTGATCCAGTAACGGTGGCGCCCTTGGCGATGATCGTCTTGTCACCGATTTTGAGTCCTTCGCTGACCGTGAAACTCAATCCCATACCCTCGGGCGCGTCCGCCGCGACATCCTGTTCGAGGATGATCACGAACGGCAAAGCGTCGCTGACGGAGACGGGAGTGGTCTGAATCACGGGCACGCGCGGAGTGGGCTTGGGCGGCGGCGCAACCGGGGCAGTAGTGGTCACTGCCGGCGGTGTCACGGCAACCGGCGGCGGCGGTGCGGGAATTGGAGCCGGAACATTCGCGCTCTTATCCGTTTCCTTGGGCTTGCGTTTGCGGACCGGCTTGGTGTCGCTCGGAGCAGGCGTAGTGTCGGCGGGCGCCGGAGTTTGGGGCGTAGTTGCCGCGGGCGGCGTGGAGGGCGCGGCTGGCTGAGCGGCAGGCGGCGGGGTCACCGGTTGCGTTGGAGTGACCACCGCCACCGCAGGCGCAGCGCTCTTTTGATTTTGCCGTTGTTGGTTCTTCCACCACCACCAACCACCGACACCCGCAGACGCCACCAGCACCGCACCGATCACAGCTAGAAGAAGGGCGACGAATCTCGAGGAACGATTGACCGGGGCGGCCGGCTTGGTTTTCTTCGGAGCGGGTGCAGCCTTCGGCGCAGGCGAAGCAGGTTTGGTGACTACGGTTGCCGCAGGAGCACTGGGACCATCCTTGGGCAGGATTGGCCTTTCGAGGATCGTGGTTGATCCCAGACTGGTGTCGAGCAGCGGGGCGGGCGCAAAATTCGGAGAGCCGGACGGTGGTTCGCCGGTGGAGGCGTCCGTCGGATGGACCGACGGAGTGACAGGAATCGGACCGGGAGAAACCGGCGGCACATACTGCCCGCCAGGATCGAGCTGCCGTTGCAACGTGAGCAGCGCGCCTTCGATCTCCTTCATGGTTTGCCAACGCGCGTTGGGATCCTTGGGCAAGCAGCGCAGGATGATTTGTTCCAGCACGGGTGGAACATCGGGATTGGATTCGTAAATCGGCCGCACATCGTCGCGCAAAATGGCCGAGAGTGTGGAGATGCCCGACCGCCCTTCGAAGGCGCGCCGGCCCGTCACCATCTCGTAGAGCACATCGCCGAAGGAGAAGATGTCGGAGCGCGCATCGACGTGCTTGCCTTCGGCCTGTTCGGGCGACATGTAGCTGACGGTGCCGATGATGGAGCCTTCGCGGGTCAGCGCGGCTTCCACGGTACTTTGCTGGTCGCCGCTTTGGCCCGACAATCCTACGTCCACCCACTTGGCGAGCCCGAAATCCAGCACTTTTACGAGCCCGCTGGTGGTGACCATGATGTTGGACGGTTTCAGATCGCGGTGGATGATTCCGGCGGTATGCGCAGCCGTGAGAGCGCTGGCCATTTGCGTGCCGTACTGGATGGCTTGCTGGGCGGGCAATCCGCCTGCGGGAATCAACTCACGCAGCGTTTTGCCGGCGATGTATTCCATCACGATGCACTGCAGGTCGCCTTCCGACATGATGTCGTACAGCGTGATGATATTGGGGTGATTCAGGGCGGAAGCGGCTTGAGCTTCCTGGAAGAACCGGCGGCGGCGTTCAGGATCGGTGGACAGGCTGGGTGAGAGAATCTTCACCGCAACCATGCGATTCAAGCGGCTATCCTGGGCTTTGTAAATTTCGCCCATGCCGCCCGCGCCAATCTTTTCCAGGAGTTGATAATGAAGGATCTTTTGAGTGACCATATTGGCGCGCGAAGGTCTCTGGCGCATTATCACCCGAATGCAAGAGACAACGCAATCCCGCTCATACTCCAGGAGTTCCGGTGGCACCAGCAAAGGCGTGCTAGATTTGGTTGCATGCGCGGCCCGTTATCGATGCAAGAACCCCTCCCGGCAGCGTCGGGGGTGGACTATAAACCATACGACGAAAGCACGCAGCTTGCGAGGTACATCAAAAATTACCCGCGCAGCTTTACCAGAAATCCCTCGCAACCACTGATCGCGAGACCACTGACGCTAAGCGAGCGAACCGGGCCTCTCGGGCTGGACCAGCGGCTCGAGATCGATGGCCAGGATCTGTCTTCCAAAACCCCCGGCGGACCGCGGGCGATCGGCCAGTTTATCGCTGTGGAAGGGCGGGTGATGGATGAAGACGGGGCGCCGCTGGCCGGTGCGGTGATCGAAATCTGGCAGGCTAATTCGGCCGGCAAGTACGTTCATGAGGCGGATCGGCACCAGGCGCCGATTGATCCGAACTTCACGGGCGAGGGCCGCATTGTGACCGACGAAGAAGGCCGTTACAGGTTCCTTTCGATCAAGCCGGGGGCGTATCCGGTGACCGAATCGGACTGGTGGTGGCGTCCGCCGCACATTCATTTTTCGATGTTCGGCCCCAGTTGGATGAACCGGTTCGTCACGCAGATCTTCTTCCCTGGCGAGCCGCTGAATGAGATGGATCTGCTTCTCAATGCGGTTCAAGATCCGGAGGCGCGCGATCGCTTGATCTTTGAGACCACTCCGACAACGGTGGGGGCTGTGAACCTGTTGACGTTCCGCCGCGATTTTGTTCTTCGCGGCAAAAGCAGCACGCCGGAGTTGGATTGAGAGCACCGGCATGAGTTTAGCCACCTCGCCTTATTGCACGATCGGTCCGTTTTTCCCGGGTGACTTCGCCACCGGCTGCGGCGACTTGACGAACGTCGATGGGAAACGGGCGCGCGGCCAGCACATCGTGTTCGCCGGACAAGTTTTCGAGGACGGACGGCGCCCGATCCAGAACGCGGTCGTGGAAATCTGGCAGCCGGACGCCAAGGGGATATTTCGCCATCCGCTGGACCCGCGGGCAGAGCACGCCGATCCGGGCTTCTTCGGATGGGGCCGCGTCCGGACGGACGCCGAGGGGCGCTATGCTTTCCAGACGGTGTTGCCAGGCGCGTACACCACCGAAGAGGGCGCGCCGCGCTGTCCGCATCTCAACC
>DATHMO010000247.1:0-34520 GCA_035486995.1 Bryobacteraceae bacterium | reverse complement strand
CTTTCGATCGGGCGCGCGTTCCATTTAGTCAGCGGCATTGGATACGCGCTTGCTCCCGTGTGTTTGTATATTCTCGGACGTCAATTGTTCCGCACGCGATTGCCGGCCGTGTTTGCCGCGCTCGCCTACGCGGTGTTTCCGACGTTGCTCTACGTGCTGCCGCAATTCCGCCTGCTGGTTCACCCGTTCGCTGACGCGCCATGGAGTTTCGTCGCGTTGGTTGCTTATGACGAAGCGCCGCACGCCTTCGCGCTGCCCTTCCTATTGCTCGCGATCGCGGCGGCTTGGCGGGAGCGATGGGGACTAGCATCGATCTTCGCTGGCGCCGTGTTCTTGACAAGCTGGCCGGGGATGATCGGCCTCGCGTTTCCCTTGGCGGGCCTTGCCGTGGCGAAGCGGCGAGCGCTCCTGAGCATCCTCGGATTCGCCGGCGCAGCCTATGGACTGGCCGCGTTTTGGATCACTCCGTCCTATTTCGTTTCGTCACAGTTGTTCAATCGCATTGTTTGGCGCCACACCACGCAAGCCGCGCAGTGGAACGTCACCACCTGGGCAATCCTTGCGGCCGCACTCGCGATCGTGGGGCTCTCTTTCTGGAAGCGCGTGCCACCGGAACTCGCACTCACGATGGTTTGGACCGCGCTCGCCGGTCTCGTCGTCATCGGAAATGTGTTGCTCCCTTTGCCGCCGCGCTACCTGCTGGAGTTGAGTGCCGGACTCGCGCTGCTGCTCGCAGCCCTTCTATCGATGGCGCCCCGCCGCGTGATTTTCATCGCGATCGCCGTCGGCGCAGTTCTTTCATTCCGATTCGTCGCGCACGCCTGGAAGTTTGAGCCTCCCTCGCAAGATCCGCGCTCGGGCGTCGCATATCAAGTCGCGACATGGCTGAAGGATCATGCGGGCAACGCGCGCGTTCTCGCATCCGGCGAGCTCGATAGCACATTGAGTCTCTGGACCGACGTCGCACAAATCGGCGGCCCCGGCCAAGCCGCGAGGAATTACTTGGTCATGGCCGCCGAGCGCCAGATCGCCTTTGGATGCGGCCCGAGTTCCGAGGATATCGCAGAGCTATGGCTGAAAGCTTTGAACGCGCCCTGGATGGTGGTTCACGGCCCGGAATCGCGCGAATATTTTCACTGGTACGCGCAACCTTCGAAATTCGCGGCGCTGCCGGTTGCATGGGATAACGGCGCGGGCGATCGCGTGTACCGTCTGCCGTTCGAGCCGCACGAAGCCGTCGTGGTGGATTACCCAACGCTGCCGCGAATCACGTCCCCGTCCGACGAACGTTTCCTCGACGCATATGTGACCTGGGCCGCGGGCAAGCGTCCAGTCACCGTGCACTGGACTTCGTCCGGCGAAGCTGCGTTCGATGTGAGCCTCGGCGCAAACGAAGCGGTGCTGCTCAAGATCAATAACGATCCCGGCTGGCGTGCGTCATCGGACTCGTCTGGCGCAATAATCACGAACGATCCGATCGGCTTCCAACTCATCCGCCTCCCGCCCGGCGGTCATCACGTCGCGCTCCGATTCGGCGCGTCATGGGACGTCTGGCTCGCCCGCGCAATCACACTGATCACCATCCTCTTATTACTCGCACGCGTGAAACCAATCTGCATCGCCGCCGCAGCCCTGATTCCAGCGACGATCGCGTGGGCCTTTCTTATCTCCCACACACCCGGCACCGCGCAGGCCGCCGCGGACGCGTTCGCCCGTATTCACCCGCCCCTGATCAACCCGGGCGGCATCGTCATCGGCAATGGCGGCGCATCGATCTACGGCGTGAATCTCAAAGGCCAGCGCGTCCGCGTCTGGATTGGCGATCGCTCCTTCCAACCTGGCTTTGTGAGCCCAGGCCAAATCAACGTGCACCTGCCGAATGACATCCCGGTCTCCGCGCCCGTGAGCGTCGAAGTGGACGGCTGCATCGGAAATGCGTTCACCATCCCAACGCGGTAGCATGAGGCGATGTCCGAGGCGAGAAACGAAGCGATCACACAGGAGACCAAACTACAGATTGCCGAAATGCGAGCTTTGGGCTGGTATCACAGCCTGGAACTCCCGAGCGGCGAAATTCTTCCCGGCCTGCTGAGCGTCGAGCGGCTGCGAGCACGCCTCGCGCAATACCAAATTCCCTCCGACCTGCGCGGCAAACGCGTGCTCGACATCGGCGCGTGGGACGGCTTCTACACTTTCGAAATGGAGCGCCGCGGCGCACACGTGGTCGCGCTTGATCTCTTCCGCAACGAAAAGTTTTTGCAAGCGTGCGAGATGCAGAATTCGAAAGCCGAATACGTGGTCGGCGATATTTGCCGGCTGTCGTCCAAGGACCTCGGGCGTTTCGATATTGTTCTGTTCTTCGGTGTGCTCTATCACGTGAAACACCCTGTACTGGCGCTGGAGAATGTGTGCTCGATGACCAAGGACACGGCATATGTGGAGTCGTATGTCATCGACGATGGCACCGACCTCGATGCCGTGCCGATCCTAGAGTTCTACGAGCGATCCGAACTCCGCGGCCAATTCGACAACTGGGTTGGTCCCAACGTGCCATGTCTGATGGCCATGGCGCGCACCGCCGGTTTTGCCGAAGTGACGTATGAAGGCAATCTGTCCACGCGCGCGCACATCACGTGCCGCCGCAAATGGTCTACCGCGTCCGGTCCCGACCCCGCTCCCCAAATTCTCTGCGTCGAAAACAGCATTACACGCGACCACGATTTCTCCACCGCTCGCGACGATTATTTTTCAATTTACTTTCGCAGCGCAACGCCCGGCCTCGGCTGCGACGACGTATTCGTCGAACTTGGACCTTACGCCGTCCGCCCCGGCGAAGTGGTGGATGCGGGCGGAGACGGATGGCTCGCGGTTTGCAAATTGCCGCCCGGTATCGATGCCCAATGGCACACGTTGCACCTCCGCGTCCGGCGCAGTCAATGGAGTAACTCGCTTCGCATCCCGGTCGACGTGCCGGCCGAAGATCCAGGCGGCTTGGGCAGGCCCGGCCTGCACGTGAACCTTGTGACCGACGGCAAAACCTGGGATCGCTGGCGCGTCAAAACCGGAGGCGATAGCTCGCTGTCGATTTGGTCGCGAGGTATCCCGGACGGCTGCGAGATGAAGGATGTTCTGGTGCTATTAAACGGCCTGAATCTCCCGGCCATCTATGTTTCCAGCGCCGACGCCGAGGGTCTCAAGCAAGTGAACGCGACGCTGCCAGCGGGATTGAAGCCAGGAAAAGTCAAGCTCCGGCTGCAATGCGCGGGCGACATCTCAGCGGCGGTCGACGTGGAGCTGGTTTAGCATGGCCATCGAGTTTCGCGGCGTGCGATTCGCGCCACTCCGCGATCTGACGGTTTCCGCGCCGAACGGCTCAGTCATCGGCATCATCGGAGAAAAGGGAGCGGGCAAGTCCGCATTGCTGCGCTTGGCATCTGGCGCCGTGAATCCCGAAGCCGGCGAAGTGATCGCACCGGTCGAGCGCCGTCACCTGGGACCGCTCGATGCACTGCAGCTCTCGCCGGTAGATCTCCTATTGATAGAGCATTCGCTTGCTCAACATGACGCTTTAGTCCGGGCGCGCGCCCTGGCTGGCATCGACCGGCTGCGCAGCGCGGGTACAACGGTGCTGCTGGTATCGCACGAGCTCGATCTGCTGCAATCCGTGTCCGACGAAGTCTGGTGGCTCGACGCCGGGGTTCTCGCGTGGCGTGGCGATCCACGCGAAGTGCTGGATGCGTATCGTCAACACATAGCGGCGAAAGTGCGGGCCTGGGGCGCAACTCTCACCAGTTCACTGCGGCCAGCCATGCGCCGTGGCGACGGTCGTGCCGAGATTGAGTCGCTCGAGACGCTGGACGGCGAGGGCCATCCCACCACCATTTTGCGAAGCGGCGAAAATGTCACTGTGCGTGTCGCCCTGCGCTATCACGATCGCGTGGAAGAGCCCGTAATCGGCATCATGATTCGCACGCGCATTGGCCTCGAAGTGTACGGAACCAACACCGAGCTGGAGAAAGTGAGCACCGGAATATTCGCGGCGGGCGGGCGCATGCGCATCGAGTTCGCGTTCCGCTGCGATCTTTGCCCCGGTGAATACACGGTCACCGCGGCGTCGCACGATGCGGATGGCACCACGCACGATTGGGTGGACGATGCAGTGGCGTTCGCTGTGGCCGACTCGCGCTACACCGCAGGTGTCGCGAATCTACGCGCCAAAGTGAAAATTGAAAAACTTTGAGCTATTTTTGTTCCAGTATGAACGTCGGCGCAACGCCCGAAAGCGATGAGAATCCCGAAGGACCCGTGGCGGTCAGCCAGCTCGAACAGCCCTGCACTTTGCCGAGATAGGAGTGCGGATGCACGTCGATCCGCATCTTCTGCATTTCGAGATGCCCGTACTGCAGCACCGGGAACACATCCACCACCGGGTCCAGCGCTTCCTGCACCACGTACGGATTGCGCAGCGCCGAACGCAGCGCCTTTTCCCAGGCGGCTTCATCCACTTCAGACCCGCGGAAAGTCTGTTGGTCCGCGCCGTCGTCATTCGGCTGCAGCACCAGCTTATTGCGATTGTGCAGGATGAAATCCGGCAAATCGACAGTCCGGTTGCGGTACTTGGTTTTGGCTTCCTGCACCACGCGCGTCCATGGCACGAATTCTTTAATCGCCTTGCGCTCAGCCGCTGGAAAATCGGCGGTGATCTCTTCGTCGGTCAACAAGTCGAAGATGGCCTTCTTTTGCGCCAGCTCGGATCGGAAGCTGTTCACCACGCAAACGGCGTGATCGCGATAGGCCCGTAGCAGCGGATGCGACAGGTCGAACCGCACCAGGAATTCCTGAACTTTCACGCGCCGGAAAATTAATTCGATGGGAAATTCGCCGCGGCGCAGAACACCGTCGCGATATTCGAGCTGCTCGGGCGTTACCACTTCCACCGTGCAACCGTCACGCCGCAAAAACTCCGCCAGGATCGCGCTCTCGCCGGACTCGGCTACCTGGAACGGCTGGCGCAATTCAAGAATCGCGATATTCGGCTTCTTGCTCTTGCCGCCCCATTCCTTATATGCCTTGAGAATGGCGTTCAGCAGGTACTTCGTGCCGGGCAATTTCTCCAGCTTGTAGCGCTTGCGGAATTCCTTCACCGGGGCGGCGTCGTAAAAGATATCGGACAATGCCTCGCCATACGCGACACCGGTCGGCGTGTCGGGAATGTAGCTTGAAAAGCGCAGCGTCCCATTATTGATGTTGGTGTCGAGCTGCGACGTCACCGACGGGAACGAATAACCCGGATCCACTGCCGCCAGCATCTTCTCGGCGGGCAGCAATTCCATGCGCGCAAGCAGCGCCGGACTACCCAGCGCCTTGGTCTGCACTCGCTGCAGCGAACTCGAGAACGACTCCGCCGCCTTCACCAACCCAGCGTACTGTCGGCGCGTGATAAAATGCGGACGCAGAACCGGAGAGACGGGCTTTCCACCGGCGACCAAATTGTGCGCCTTCATGCGTTCCTGGAGTTCGTGTGCCCAGGAAAGATTTTTGTAGTGGTCGCCTTCGAGAATTTTGTGGTAGCGAGTAACGGCCTCGCTTAACTGGTTCATTTTGTCCGACGTCTCTCTGGACTCAGTATCGCACGGCAAAGTAGAAAAAGTGAAGCAAGCGCAAAGTTTTCAGACGGATTAGTACTTTAGTTTCTAAGGTTTGCGGGCGATTTTTCGAGTTGATCCGGAATCTCACCTAGGAGTCCTGGAACCCGCCCCCGCCGCCTGAAGCCGCCTCGAGCGCCAGCAATTTCTGCTTGCGATCCACGCCCCACCGATATCCGCCCATCGCTCCGTCTTCGCGCACCACGCGATGGCAAGGAATCGCAACCGCCACCGGATTTGTCGCGCAAGCGCGTGCCACAGCGCGTGCAGCTTTCGGATGTCCAATGTCCGCGGCGATCTTGCTGTACGATTTTGTGGCTCCGCGCGGAATCGCTTGCAGCTCTTCCCACACGCGGCGTTGAAAAGCGGTGGCCTGGATGTCGAGCGGAAGCGGCGTCTTATTCTCGCCTTGGATAATCGCGCGAAGAGCATGCACTTGCGCGCCGAGTTTGCGATCCGATCGAATAATTTCGGCCTTCGGAAATTCAACTCCGAGTTCGCGTTCCAGTTTCGCATCCGAGTCGCCGAACTGAATCGAGCACACTCCGCGATCGGTAGCCGCGAGCAACATTCGTCCGATACGCGTGGCCGCGATAGCGTAGTGTATCGTCTCGCCCGCGCCTTGCTGGCGATAGCGCGACGGCGTCATTCCCAATTGCGAAGACGCCCGCTCGTAGAGCCTGCTCGAAGACCCATAACCGGCGTCATAGAGCGAACGCGTCACCGAGTGTCCTTCGCGCAATCCGGCTTTGAGCGAATCCAGCCGGCGGGAATCGGCGTAAGCGCGCGGACTGATGCCGGTTCTTGCTTTAAACGTGCGCTGCAAATGGAACGGGCTGATCCCGAGCGCACGGCTCAAGGCTTCCAGCGTCACTGGTTCATCCGGGTGCGTCTCGATATAGCGGCAGACCCTTTCCACCAATTGGGCATTTGGATCCGCCACCCCCGCCGCCTCCGGCTTACAGCGCTTGCAGGCCCGGAATCCGGCGTGTTCAGCCGCTGCCCGCGCGCGAAAGAAAACTACATTCTCGCGGCGAGGACGCTTGGAAGGGCACGACGGGCGGCAATAAATGCCAGTGGAAAGCACGGCATAGTAGAACACGCCATCCATGGAGCGATCACGCGCCGCAACAGCGTCCCAGTAATTGGCGCGCCAAAAATCCTGTTCCTCAAGGTTGGGCATTGTCATACCCCATGCTAATGAGAATCGCGATTGCGAACTATCCGATTCTTGCTGTTAAACAATCGGCGTTCATCCGCGTTTATCGGCGGCTATTATTCTTTACGGATGCTCGTCCTTCACCAGCTCAAGCGTGATGTTCCCCACCGGAAAACTCATCCGCGCACGAATCTGCACCGGCACGCGATGCGCGTCGTCCGTCAGCCATATCAACAGGTCCGCCTTGCGCGGATACAGCACGCCGTTGAACATGAAAACCTCGTAGCGGATGGTGTCGAAGGTTCCAGCCTTGATCTTCAACTGTTCGCGAGCCTGCGCCTCCACGCGCACATAAGCGGTCTTCTTTCCGTCGCTCATGGGAACCTGCTTGCTTTGTCCGGGCTCCAGTTTGTCCATGCGGAGCTTATGGAGACCGGCGATAGATTCGAGCGTGCAGGGTGGGATTTCCACTTCCGACGTCTTGATCACCGCATTCTTATCGACATCGCGCTCCACATAGTCAGCCTTGCCTCGCCGGCGATCGAAGACCACCTTGGTGTCCCGATGGCGCTTGCCCTCAATCGCGTCGAACTGCGTAGCCGCGGTGCAAAATCCATCATCCATGGCGACGGTATAGGTGTCTTCCAGCCGGTAAAGCTTCGAAACCAAGCCGCCCGATTCAACGCGCAGTTGCGATTCCCACTTACCAGGCTGGCCCGGCTTCGGATCCAGGCTCAAATGCGCGCTGCCCGCGTAGATCAAGCGCCACTCGATATCGTACGTGAGCCTTTCGGCGGAGGGGAACGGCGCCAGCGACCCTTCAAAGGCTTTGGACGAGATCCCGTCGGCCAGCGCCAGCGACTGCGGGTGTGATCCGGAGGGGGCCGCAAGCAGGGCCAAACACGCGCCGATCAGACGTGGGGGAAAACGTCCTGGCATCAAGCTAGAGTGTGACAGACTCGGGGATTGGGCGCAAACCGGGTCTGACGTTGCGATACAATGCTCACCTGATATGCGCAGATTTGCCCTGTTCGCACTCGCCACGCTGGTCGCTCAATCCGCCATTGCCCAACCCGGCGATGCCCCGGGCAAAACGCCCTGCGATCGCGCCTGCTTGACTGGTTTCGTCGACTCTTACTTCAAAGCGCTCCTCGCGCACGACGCCCGTGCGCTTCCCCAGGCCGCTCAGGCCCGGATCACCGAAAACGGCGCCGAGAAAAAACTTGCCAATACTTTCTGGGATAGCGCCGCCGAGACCGTTTTTCGCTTCGACATCGTCAACACCCGCCGCGGTGATACCGCATCAGAGGCCGTTATCCGCAATACCGACGGCACCAAGACTATGTACATGCTGCGGCTGAAAGTGCAAAATAGCGCCATCACCGAAATCGAAACCATCAAGGCCAACAAAGGCGAGGCTGACCGGCTCTGGGATCCCGACCGCCTCAAAGAAGTTTCACCCGCGTTCAAGCTGTCGATTCGCGAATCCCAGCGCGATTCCTATTACGACTTGATCGCCGCAGCCGATAGCTATTGGCGCGCCTTCCAAACCAATGGCACTCCGGCGTACCATCGCGCTCGCCTGCTGCCCGACTCCGCCCGCTTCGAGAACGGCGTCCAAACCACCGGCCTGGTACGCGACGGCGTCTTCAACGATACTGCCAAAGGGTTCGACGATGGCCGCTTCCTCGGCCGTAACATCTGGGACCGCCGCTACCCGGTGGTCGACGAAGAGCGCGGAGTTGTGCTCTCCATCGTGCGGTTTGGACTGAAAGGCGGCGCGAAGAGCCAATCTACCGCGACCGCAAACGACCGCCTGGTCGCCGAATTCTTCGCCATCAAGAACGGATTTATCCAGGAAATTCAGGCCGTGCTGTTTAATTTACCCGACGCCAAATCCACCGGCTGGCCTGCCGGCTATGGCCCGGGCCCCGGCGCTACCGAGTAGCCCAGGGGTTTGACTCCCGAATCTGGACTCGCTATACCTCAAAGACAGCGAGGTCACCCATGAAACTTCCGGCCCTCCTGTCACTCTTGGCGCTGCTGTTCGTCGCCGCGGCTGCTGCCCAGAACGGCGTCCCTTACTCCGCGCAACGGGTGAACGAACGCGTGCAAACCCTCGTGGACGGCACTCGCATCACGCAAAAGCCGCACAAGGTGAATGAGTATTGCGACTCCTGGGGCCGCACCAGGACCGAAGAACTGGCCGCCGATTCCGACGAAGTTGTATCGGCCAACATCACCGACCCGGTCGCCGGTTTCCGCTACGCTTTGGATCTCACCGCTCATACCGCTCGCCGATGGTCTCTGGCAAAACCATCCAAACCAGCGTCCTCTCCCGCGCCAAGCCTAGCCGATGCTCCCCAAGTCTCGCGAGATTCTCTCGGAACGCAGACCATCGAGGGTCTTCTCGTGCAGGGAACCCGCACCACCGCCGTCTATCCGGTTGGGGCATTGGGTAATGATCGCCCGTTGACGGTCACCACGGAAACGTGGAGGTCGCCCGAACTCCAACCCACGCTGCTATTGAAGATCTCTGATCCAAGATCCGGCGAGACCACCATCCGGCTGACGAACATATCGAGAAGCGAGCCAGACCCGTCCTTGTTCCAGGTGCCCGCCGGCTATGAAATCACCGATGCCGGCCCGTCTCCCGAGCCACGGAGACTGCAGTAAAGCGGCTGTGAATCCAGAGCGCGCCGTGCGGCGGCCGAACCGAGCATCAATGTTACGCTGGAATTACACGCATGCCCCTTTCCGATTCCTTCTTTGGCCAAAAGTTTGGCCTCACCGAGCATGATCTTCAGTCGTGCCTCTCCGAAGCCTTGGGCGCCGGCGGCGACTATGCCGATCTGTATTTCGAATACCTGGTCACCAGCCAACTGAGCATCGATGAATCCATCGTCAAGAGCGCCATCCAAGGCGTCTCGCTAGGCGTGGGCGTGCGCGTCATCGCGGGTGAGCGAACCGGTTATGCGTATAGCGACGATCTGAGCCCGGATAAGATTCGCAAAGCGGCTCGAGTCGCCGCGTGCATCGCGAACGGCCCTTCCAAAGTGGATAAGATCGGATTTGAGGAAGTTCGGGGCCGTGATCTGTACCCTCTTTTGACGGCGCCGAGCGAGACTAGCCTGGCCGAGCGCGTGGAACTGGTCAAGCGGTCGGACCGTGCGGCTCGTGCCGCGGATCGGCGCGTCTTCCAAGTGCAGGCCAGCTATGCTGACAGCCTGTGTCATGTGCTCATAGCAACCAGCGACGGTGTGCTGAGTACGGATCGTCAACCGCTCACCCGCTTGGGCGTATCGGTGCTGGCGCGCGCAGGAGACGGCGTCGCGCAACGAGGCTACTCCGGTGGCGGTGGACGAGTGGGGCTCGAGTTCTTCGACACCGAAAAGACGCCGGAACATTTCGCCATTGAAGCGGTTCGGCAAGCCATCGTACAGCTGGATGCAGTACCGGCTCCCGCGGGCGAAATGACGGTGGTGCTGGGTCCGGGATGGCCCGGCGTCCTGCTGCATGAAGCCGTCGGTCATGGCCTGGAAGCCGACTTCAACCGCAAGAAAGTTTCGGCCTTCAGCGACCGCATCGGTCAGCAGGTGGCCAGTCCCCTGTGCACCGTGGTGGACGACGGCACCATCCGCAACCGGCGCGGATCGCTCAATGTCGATGATGAAGGCTCGCCCACGCAGGAGAACGTGCTCATCGAGAAAGGCATTCTGCGCGGCTATTTGTACGACAAGCTTTCGAGCAGACTGCTACGCTCGCGAACCACCGGCAGCGGTCGCCGCGAAAGTTATCAGCACATTCCGATGCCGCGCATGACCAACACCTTCATGCTGGCGGGCGACAGCGATCCGGAAGAAATTATCCGATCCACCCCGCGCGGCCTGTATTGTGCCAATTTCGGCGGTGGACAGGTGGACATCACCAGTGGCAATTTCGTGTTCAGCGCATCCGAAAGTTACTTGATCGAGGACGGCCATATCACGCGGCCGGTGCGCGGCGCCATGCTAACCGGCAATGGGCCCGAGGCGCTGAAGTACGTGAGCATGGTGGGCCACGATCTGAAACTCGACGAAGGCATCGGCATCTGCGGCAAGGAAGGCCAGAGCGTGCCGGTGGGCGTCGGGATTCCTACCGTCAAGATCGATCGCATGACTGTGGGCGGCACGGCCGGATGAACCTGGCAAGTGAGTCCGTGAAATTGGCCTTGGAGCGCGGAGCCTCCGACGCGGAATGCACCATCGCGGAAGGCGAGGAATTTTCGGCGCACGTCCGCATGCGCGAACTCGAGCAACTGAAGGATGCCGGATCGCGGCGCGCCGGATTGCGTGTTCTAGTCGGCAAGTGCGTGGGTTCGGCGCACACCTCCGATCTTTCAAGCGCGGGAATACAGCAGATGGTGGAGTCGGCGCTAGCCCTGGCTGCTATCTCAACCGAAGATCCCTTTGCGGATCTGCCCGACCCATCGGAACTCGGCTCGCTCGCTGGCGATTTCGAGCTTTATTCGGACGACATCCTCAACTTCGATACCGCCGCGCGCATTCAAGCTGCCATCGAGACTGAAGAAGCCGCACTCGCCTGGGACCCCCGCATCACCAATTCCGAAGGCGCGTCGTTCAGTGCGCATACCGGCTCGCGCATGTTCGCAAACTCGCGTGGTTTTGCCGGCAGCTATCGAACCAGCAGCTGTTCGTTGAGCGCGACTCCTGTTGCGCGCCAAGGCGATTCCATGGAACGCGACTTTTGGTATTCGCTCGCGCGCAGCCATTCGAAGCTCGCAAGTCCCGCTTCAGTGGGACAACGGGCCGCGGAACGAACCGTGCGACGCTTGGGCGCGCGCAAAGTCCCCACGCAAAAAGCGCCTGTGATTTTCGATCCGGTCACCGCGCGATCGCTGATCGGAAATATCTTCGAGGCTGTGGAAGGCGACGCGATCTATCGCAAAGCTTCGTTTCTCGAAGGCAAGATCGGCGAGCGTGTAGCATCGGAAAACGTCACCGTCATCGACGACGGTACGATCCCCGGACTCTTCGGCACCTCGCCTTTCGATGACGAAGGCGTCCCATCGCGCCGAACCGTGGTGATCGATCGCGGAGTGCTGCGAAGTTATTTGCTGAATTCCTATACCGCGCGCAAGTTGGGGCTTCGCACCACTGGCAATGCGGCGCGCGGCGTCACCGGAAATGCGGGCGTCGGACACGGAAATTTTTTCCTGGAAAAAGGCCAGCGGCCGCCCGAAGAAATCACCCGCGGAATTCGCCGCGGCCTGTACGTCACCGAGTTGATCGGTCACGGCGTCAATATCGTTACGGGCGACTATTCGCGCGGCGCCGCCGGCTTGTGGATTGAGAACGGCGAGTTCGCATATCCTGTGTCTGAGATCACCATCGCGGCCACGCTGCAGCAGATGCTGATGGACGTAGAAGCCGCGGGGGCGGATCTCGAATTTCGAGGATCGGTGGCATCGCCGACGCTGCTGATCCGGGAGATGACCATTAGTGGGCAGTAGGACCGCCATCTTTGTGATCGCGATCGCCGCGGCTTTAGCCGGCGGACTGCTGTGGTTCGTCAACCGTCCGAAGTCTGTCGCAGCCACCACGCCGCTTTCGGCCGACGCCAAAGCGTACGTTCGCAATCTCAAGCTCAGCGAAGTGACCATGAAGGCCACCGAGAGTTACGTCGGGCAGACTGTCACCGAGATTGAAGGAAAGATCGGCAATGGCGGAGACCGCACCGTCCAGCATGCCGATGTTTATTGCGTGTTTTATAACTCCTATGGCGAAGTGATTTTGCGGGAACGCGCGGCGATTGTCGTGTCCAATCTGAAGCCCGGCGAGACGCGATCGTTCCGCCTGCCGTTCGACGATATCCCGGGAGGTTGGAACAACCAGATGCCGCAATTGGTGATCGCACGCATTGAGTTCACTTGATGGCGCGCATTCTCGTGGTGGAGGACGACCCCATCCAATTGGAGATGCGCCGGCAGATTCTGGAGCACGCCGGGCATGAAGTGGTGGCCGCGCAAAATGTATCGGAAGCGCTGGAGCAATTCGCCGGATGCTCCGTAGTGGTGATGGACCTGCGAATCCCCGAGCCGGAAGATGCTGTGCGCTTAATTCAAGGCATTGCGGGCCAGGCTCGAATCATCGTGCTGTCGGGCGGAATAATTGATCCAACCCTAAAGGTGGACGAGTTCCTTACGAAACCCTGCCCGTCGAAGCGGCTGCTTGCTGCGATCGAAAAATGGGTGCACTCAGCAAGCTAACTCCCGCGGCGAAGGTCGCGAGCGAAATCCACTGCGTGTACGAAAGCCCGGCATGCAAGCCTTGCTCGTGGAAACGGAAGAACTCGATCGCGAAGCGCACGACGGAATAGAGCGTCAGATACCAGCCCAGAATCGTGCCGGAGGTGTGCGCCCGCGCGATTTGAAAATAGAGGAATAGAAAAATCAGAGCATCGGCGACCGATTCATAAAGCTGCGTGGGATGCAGTGGGATGCCCAGTGGAACGCCGGTGAGTTCGCCGGCCTGCGGATTGCGGAACGTAATGGCCCAGGGAAGATGCGTCGGAATTCCCCAGCAGCACCCAGCCGATAAACATCCGAGGCGGCCGATGGCTTGGCCCAGCGCGATGCCAGGCGCGAAGATATCGCAAGTCGCAAGAACAGGTAGATTTTGGTGGCGCATGTAGAGCAGCGCGACGATGAAGGCCACCAGAAAACCGCCTTGATAAACTCCCGCGGCTTGCAGCGTCGCGAGCGAAAAGAGCTGCTGGCGGCCGGTCCAATAGTCGCTGAAATCGAACAGGATCATGAAGAGCTTCGCACCGGCGAGTCCGGCGAGTGCGCAGTAGATTGCAAGATTCGTCACGCGCTCAGAAGGAAGCTTCGCTCGCTTCGCCAGATGTGTGACCACCCACAACGCCGCGAGAAACCCGATGGCCACCAGCGTTCCGTAGGTAGGAATAAAGAAACTACCGATTGATATCAGCTTGGGAAACATGACTGACTTTCCGCTCCCTGGCCCGCCACATATCGAGCAGCAGCAGGCACGCGCCAACGGTGATCGCGCTATCGGCCACGTTAAACGCCGGGAAGTAATGCTGGCCGGCGTGAACTTCCACGAAATCGGTCACGGTACCGTTGACAATTCGATCATACAGGTTTCCGAACGCCCCGCCCAATATAAACCCGAGCGCCGTGCGAATCCAAACGTTGATCTGGATCGAGGCGCGGAGCAGCACGGTGGAGATCCCGATCAAAACAACCGCCGAGAATCCGATGAGCAAAACATCGCGCCAGGCGCCGGTGGCGTTTGAGAGCATGCCAAAAGCGATCCCCGGATTTTCGGTGTGAACGATGTTGAACCATCCGGGAATGACGGTGAGCGAATCGGCCGGAGAAAAGTGGGTCCGAATGACGTTCTTGCTGACGCGATCCAAGACGATAACGATTGCGGCGATCAAAAAGGGAAACAGCCGGCGGGGCATTTATTTGATGGCGTCGCCACAAGCCACGCAAATGGTCGGGAATTCGGGATTATTTCCGACGTCGAGCGTATATTTCCAGCAGCGCTCGCATTTCGCGCCGTCAGCGCGCTGGATTTCAATGCGATAGTCCCCCGATTGCAACTCTACTTGGGAGACGATGAAGATGCCCGGCAGATCGGACTGCTCAAGCAATGGATACAGAAACTCGGGCGCAGTGACAATCACTTTCGCCTCCAGCGATTTGCCGATCAGTTTGTTCTGACGCGCGACGTCGAGGGCCTTTAGAACGTCGTCGCGGACCGGCATTACGGCGTTCCACTTCGCTAACGAACTGCCTTGTTCGATGATGCCGCTGGTCAACTCTTCGGGCTCGGGCAGCAGCGCGAGATGCACGCTATCGGGGCTACCGGCTGGCTTGGGCAAGTAACCCCAGACTTCCTCACAGGTGAATGAAAGCAGCGGCGCAAGCAAACGAACCAGCGCGTAGGCGACGCGATAGATAGCGGTTTGAGCAGAGCGTCGCGCGTGCGAGTTTGTGGCAGCGGTGTAAAGGCGGTCCTTGGAGATGTCGACCCACACCGCGCTCAGATCCGTGGTAGCGAAGTCATAAACCGCGCGATAGACTTTGTGAAACGCATATTCGTCGTAGGACGCGCGGCATTTCGCAACCAATTCTTCCGTTTTCAGAAGAATCCATTGATCAATTCCCGTGAGCTTATCGCCGGGCACGGCGTCGGTATCCGGGTTAAAGTCGTACAGGTTGCCGAGTGCATTCTTGAAAACCTTATTGCGGAAAATCTTGTACGCTTCACTGAGACGATCCAGGATGATGTCGGAGAGCCGGACGTCTTCGACGAAATCCACCGATGAAACCCATAGCCGCAACACGTCGGCGCCGAATTTCGAGATCACTTCCTCCGGCTCGACACCGATGCCCAACGATTTGGACATGGCGCGGCCCTTTTCATCGAGAGTCCAGCCGTTGGTGGCGCATTCGCGATAGGGCGATGCTCCCTTTAGCGCGACGCCGATGAGCAGCGAGCTATGAAACCAGCCGCGGTACTGATCGCCGCCTTCGATATACATGTTCGCTGGCCAAGGCAGGCCGTTTTCGGGAGTTAACACTGCGAGGTGGCTGGAACCCGAGTCGAACCAAACATCGAGAATATCTGACTCTTTGCGGAATCCGTGTCCACCGCAGCGAGCGCAGGAAACTTCCGAGCCAACCAGCTCGGCTGCGGAGCGATCGTACCAAACATCGGCGGTGTGCTGGCCGAATAGCTCGACGACACGATCGAGCACTTTGCGATCGGTCATCGGCTCCTGGCAGTTCTCGCAATAGAACGCGATGATTGGCACGCCCCAAACGCGCTGGCGCGAAATGCACCAATCGGGCCGCGTGGCGATCATGTTGGACATGCGCTCTTCGCCCCAGGAGGGCATCCACTTTACGTCTTTGATCGCCTTAAGCGTGCGCGCGCGAAGATCGTTGCGTTCCATGCCGACGAACCATTGCTCGGTGGCGCGGAAGATTGTCGAGTTGTGGCAGCGCCAGCAATGCGGATAGCTGTGTTTGATCTTTTCCTCGCCGAGGAGCGCGCCATGCGACTTCAAGAGCTCGGTAACGATCGGATTCGCCTGCCAGACCGTCTTGCCGATGATCGATTCCGGAAGCCGGCCCGCGGCGCCTTCCGCGTGATAGAACTTGCCTGCGGGATCGACCGGACAATACACAGGCAGCCCGTACTTGGCGCCCACTTCAAAGTCCTCTTGACCGTGACCAGGCGCGGTGTGGACTGCGCCGGTGCCCTGCTCGAGCGTCACATGATCGCCGAGAACACCGAGCGAATCGCGATCGAGAAACGGATGGCGGAAGATTGCGCCTTCGATTTTCGCGCCGGGGAAAGCGGCGATTACTTTCGGCTCGGCCCAACCGAGCTTTTCTGCGGTCACCTTGAGCAATTCGAGCGCGACGATGTAGACCGCGTCGCCCACTTCAGCCGCGACATACTCGAACTTCGGATGGTAGGCGATGGCGACGTTGGCCGGGATGGTCCAGGGCGTCGTGGTCCAAATTAGGCCGAAGACCTTGCGGCCGGCGAGCGCGGGATCGATCGACGCGGCATCGGAAGTCAGCGCAAACCGCACCCAGATGGATGGGCTGGTGTGGTCCTCATACTCGATCTCGGCTTCGGCCAGCGCGGTGCGATCGTGGATGCACCAGTTGACGGTTTTCAGTCCTTTATATACGTAGCCGCGGTCGAGGAATTCGACGAAGGCGCCCGCGATCACCGCTTCGTACTGCGCGCTCATGGTGAGGTACGGGTCCTGCCATTGGCCGAGAATGCCGAGGCGGATGAAATCGGCTCGCTGCAGATCGACGTATTTCGCGGCGTATTTGCGGCATTCGGCGCGGATCTCCGCGGTGGTCATTTGCGCTTTGCGGGGGCCGAGCTCGTTGTCGATTTTGATTTCGATGGGCAAGCCGTGGCAATCCCAGCCGGGGACGTAGGGCGAATCGTAGCCCTCCATGGTCTTGAGCTTGACGATGAAATCCTTCAGGAGTTTGTTGAGCGCGTGGCCGAGATGGATGTTGCCGTTGGCGTACGGCGGGCCGTCGTGGAGCACGTACATGGGGTGGCCGGCGCGCGCGGCGCGAATTTTAGCGTAGAGGCCCTCAGAGTCCCAACGAGCGAGCATCTTCGGCTCCATTTGAGCCAAGTTCGCCTTCATCGGGAAATCGGTCTTGGGTAAATTGACAGTCTTCTTTACATCCACGCTAGCGGCACCCATGGGGATACTTTCATCGTACTAGATGGTTGCTAGTGGCTGGTTGCTGGTGGCTGGTTGTTGGTGGCCGACCATTTGCGGTGAGGAGAGAATTTTTCTGGAGGAGGTGGCGCAAGAGGCATAGTTTTGTGCGCGCGAGTGACGTTCTTTTGCAATTTCGCAAAACGAAGCCAGGAAACGGGGCGGATGGCTGTATTCAGGACTCAGTTCGAGGGTAGCAGTGACTGAGGGCGACGGGGAGGCGGGCTTAAGGGAAGTGGTTGCTGCCGATGGCGAAGCTGACAGCCACGGATGGCTACTGAAGTTCGCGGCGGCTCATTTGGCTGGGGCGATCGAATCTACGCGGATCGTTTTGGTTTTCGCGTCGAGCGTACCGGTGACCGTCACGCGCCTGCCCGCGAGTTTTTCGGGGGCTTTCTGATCGCTCAACGTGTAGGTTTGCTTGCCGTCGTACAGCACGTACATAGCGCCGTGGATGTCGACGCAGGCTTTGGTGCACTCGGCGTCAGTGGGACCCATTCGCATTTGGGAATGGTCGCCGTCGGAGCACATGCTGTCGGTGACGACGCCGGTGAAGGTCTGCTTGGCGGGCGCGCCGATAGTGATCACAACCGCAAGCAGACCGGATATCAGGACTCTCACGCGGTCTAGCTACCGGGCGTCATGATGTGCGCGGTCGACGAGCCGGCGTTCATGATCCAGATGCCAGTTTGGCTGGGTTTGTCGGGCAGCCCGAGCGACTCCGCGGTGGCGCCGGGAACGGCGACGGTGGTGTGATTACGGGCATGCTCGGCATCGGGGCCCATCAGGTGGATCCAGACCGATCCGAACTCGGGCTTCACGCGGGATCCGTCCTTCTCTTCGGCCGCCAAAGTGGCCTCAGACGCCTTGCGGTCGCCGGATGCCTCGGCCTTCAGGTTCTGCGCGACGCGATCCAGGTTCTTCGCGCTGGTGCATTCCAGCATAAACGCGGGGTGAGTGGGCCAGCCTGACAGGTCGTAGCAGACTAAGCCGCTCGCGCCCTTCTGCAGGGTGTCGTAGGTGAAGTCGGGCTTCCACTTGATTACGGTGACGTCTTCTTTTTTCATCCGCGTGGGAGCGGCAAGCAGGGCCTTTTGAATGGGGTCAGTCGGCGCTTGCGCAAAAACGCTGGCCGAAACCGCCACAAGACCGAGAGCGATGGTGAGTTTCATGAGTGATCTCCAGTTCCAAGTCAGTATATCGCACCCACATGGGTAGCACGCTAGAATGGCCTTGCGGGGACCCTTTCAGCGGCGATGAATCCAATTCAAGCGCATTGGCAGTTCATCGTGAGCCTGGTCTCGATCGTGGTGGTGGATCTGACGCTGAGCGGGGACAACGCGGTGGTGATTGCGGCCGCCGCCAAGTCGCTCGCGCCGCGCATGCGGAGACGGGCGCTGATCGCGGGTGCGGCTTGCGCCGTGATCGCTCTGGTAACCGCCACTCTTCTCGCGACGCGCTTACTGCACGTCAAGTTTTTGCAGGTGATCGGCGGAATCGCGATTCTTTGGATCGCAGCCGGCCTGTTTCGCGAGGAGCCGCCGCTTGAATCGTCATCCAAGCACCTGGCGAGTTTTTGGAAAGCGATGTGGTTCATCCTGGTCGCCGATGTCACCATGTCGACGGACAACATGCTTGCCATCGCGGCGTTGGCGCAAGGCAGGCTCTCGCTGCTACTGATCGGACTGGGCATCAGCATACCGCTGGTGGTTTTTGCGAGTGGGCTGTTGGCGGCCTTGATGGACCGCTTTCCGGTGATCGTGTATATCGGCGCGGGGCTGCTGGGACGCGTGGCGGGACAAATGATCATGACCGATGCGTTCGTTGTGGAGCGGTTCGCGCCGAGCCCCGTACTGAGATATTCAGCTGAGGCCGCCTGCGCGATTGGCGTCCTGGTTGCGGGCTGGTGGATGAAACGCCGCTAGTGTGAGTTCGTTTCGCTCGACAAGCCGCCGGCCGCTGGAATGTAGCGCTTCAGCGTGTAATCCATCACCATGCGATCGGCGTTGAAGCGCCAGCCCAGCGTGCGGATGGTGCGCTTCATGCGTTTGATCCAGCCGCGCGGCAGACCGTCGCGGTCGCGCTGGTAGTAGAGCGGGATCACTTCCTCGCGCAGCACTCGGTAGAGATCGTCGCCATCGCGCGTGTCGTGCACATTCATGCTGGAATGCGTTCGGCCGGTGCCGATGGCGAATCCATTGAGCCCGTCGTAGGCTTCTGCCCACCAACCGTCCAAAACAGACAGGTTGAGGCCGCCGTTCAAGACCACTTTTTGGCCGCTGGTGCCGGAAGCTTCGAGCGGACGCCGGGGATTGTTGAGCCATACGTCGACGCCTTGCACAAAGAGACGGCCGACGTTGATGTCGTAATCCTCCACGAAAACAAATTTGTCGTGAAACTGGGGATCGCGCATGAGTTCCGCGATTTGCTGGAGAACGCGCTTGCCGGGCTCATCGCGCGGGTGCGCCTTTCCGGCGAAAACGAACTGCACTGGGCGTTTGGGATCGTTGACCATCAGGGCCAGTTTCTCGATGTCGGCAAGAATCAGATTGGCCCGTTTGTACGTGGCGAAGCGGCGCGCAAACCCGATGGTGAGCGCGTCCGGGCTGAACACACGGCTGAGCCGTTGCAAAATTTCGGGCGATTCACCGCGGCGTTCGGCTTGCTCTACCGCCCGGCGGCGCACGAACTCGAGCAGCCGCTGCTTGAGGGCTCCATGAGTCTCCCAAAGCTCGCCGTCATCGACGCTTTCGATTCCTTCCCAGATTCGCGATTCGCCGCTATGCTCATGCCATCCGTTGCCGAGGTGCCGATCGTAGAGCCGGAACATTTGCGGCGCGAGCCAGGTGGGCACATGCACGCCGTTGGTGATGTGGCCGATGGGCACTTCGTCTTCGGGCTTGCCGGGATAGAGGCCGGTCCACATGGCGCGCGACACTTCGCCATGCAGTGCCGAGACGGCGTTGGCGCGCCGCGACAGCTTCAGGCCGAGCACAGTCATGCAGAATTCCTCAAACTCGTTGCCCGATATTTCGCGGCCCAGGTCCATGAGCTGGTGATCGGAAAGCCCTAATCGGTCGCGCAGCGGGCCGAGATGCTCTTCGATCAGCCCGGCGTTGAATCGATCGTGACCGGCGGGCACCGGCGTGTGCGTGGTGAAAACTACCTCACGGGAAACGCGCGGCACGGCCTGCTGAAAGCTGATGCCCTCTTCGTGCATGCGGCTGGCGATGGCTTCCAGCACCACAAATCCGCTGTGACCTTCATTGAGGTGCAAAACGCCGGGCGTGATGCCCATAGCTTTCAGAGCGCGGAATCCGCCGACACCGAGCAGCAATTCCTGGCGAATGCGGACGCGGCCGTCGCCGCCATAGAGGCGCGAGGTGAGCTCGCGATCCTCAGGCGCGTTCCCTTCCACGTTCGAATCGAGCAACAGCAGATCGCACCGGCCCACTTTTACCCGCCACACTTTGGCGTAGATCATGCCGCTGCGAGTTTCGAGCGCCACTTCCACCGGCTCGCCATTCTTGCCGATGGCCGGTGCCATGGGAAGCTGATTGACGTCGGTGTGCAGGTAATGCTCCTGCTGCCAGCCGTCGCGATCCAGGCGCTGGCGGAAGTAACCTTGGCTATAGAACAGGCCGATCCCGACCAGAGGGATGTCGAGATCCGACGCGCTCTTGATGTGATCGCCGGCCAGGACGCCCAGGCCTCCCGAATAAATCGGCAAGGATTCGTGCAATCCGAATTCGGCCGAAAAATAAGCTACCGGCCGCGGGCGCAAGACGCCGGCATGCGTGGCGCCCCAGGTTCGATCCGCGCGCAGGTATTCCTGCTGCCGACGATAGGCGTAATTGATGCGGCCGTGCAGCACCAGCTCGCCCGCGCGGCGCTCCAGTTTCGCTAGAGGAATCTCCGACAACAGCGCGATGGGGTTGTGATTTAACTGCCGGAAGCGCACCGGGTCAAGATCGCGGAACAGGCTGGTGGAATCGTTATCCCAGCTCCACCACAGATTTCTGGCAAGTGACCAGAGCCTCTCCTGCACCGGCGCGATGAAGCGGTCGAGCGCGCGCGCTTCGCTGACCACCGGGGCCACTTGCGCGGCCGCTTCCACCAGCATCTGGACTTCATCGTCGGTGAAGGCGCGAGCTTCGGTAGTCTGCACCACCAGCACGCCCTGGAGCACGCCCTGATCGACGAGCGGAACGCCGCAGAATGACTGGTACGATTCCTCGCCAGCTTCGCTGAAATACTTGAAGCGCGGATGGGCGGGCGCGTGCTCGACGGCCACTGGCCGCACGGTCTCGGCAACCAAGCCCGCCAGCCCTTCGTTGAGCCCCATGCGAAGCGTTCCGATGCACTTTGGGCGAAGCCCAAGCGAAGCCGCCAGGACCAGATTCGCGCGGTCTGGCTCCAGAAGATAGGCGGAGCAGACGTCGGTCTGGAAGCGCCCGGCGATCAACGCGACCACGTTCATCAGGGTCTCGGCGGGCTTTCCGCCCTCGGCCGCGAGTTTGCCGATCTCTTCCAGAGTGAGGACGTAACTGGCAGCACGAGCGCTGGCCGTTTGAGTCATATCTAAAGCTCCCTGTTGCAAGACAATTCCTTATCGTCAGAACAACAGGGTCATGACAGCGCGGCCAACCGCGGGAACTTTGGGGGACGCATGGGGCGTCCCGGCAGTTGGAGGGCGATTGGGTACCTAACCAGTCTATGCGGATCGGGCGCCGGCGGCAAATCGGTCGCGCGTCTGGGCAACAACTGACCGGCACTCCCGGGCTCGGTTGTAGCGGTGACGCGCGGGTATTCTATGTAACAAACATTTTAATTAGGCAATCCATAGATCGTAAGCGTGCGGCTTTCGCGAGCGTGCAGCTTCCGCAAGCGTACGGTTAAACAAAAATTCAGGGAGATATGGAATGAAATACCATTGGATAACGATGCTCTGCTTTTCGGCCTGTAGCCTTTTGCTTACGCGATCGGCCCCGGCCCAGGTCTGCGGCGCGTCGAATGCGAGTTTGATTGGTCCGTACGGCTATGTGGCAAACCAGACCGGGCCGGAATCGACGACATCATCAACCGGGACGACCGGAACAACAGGAACTTCGGGAACAAGCGGAACAACAGGAACGACAACGACGGGCATGAGCGCCTACAGCAACACCGATATCGGTCAGTTATTGGGTGGGATTGCGGGCGGAAATCAGTTCGCTCTCAGCGGCATCCTGGTTTTCGACGGCGCAGGTAACATCGAGGCAACTTCATCGTCCACTACCGCCGGGGCGGCGATTACGCGCACCGGGACGTACAATGTGAATCCGGACTGCTCGATCAGCGTATCGCTGACTGACGCGTTCAACACCAGCACAACGAGTAATGGCAGCACTACCAGCCCGGCCGCGATGCAGTTGGCGGGAGTGATTCTCGGCCGAGGTGAGGAAATCGATCTAACATCAGCGACAACACTGGAATCGGAGACCCGCACTTCAACAACAAGCTCCGGCAGCACCACCGGGACGACCTCGACGAGCACCAGCGGCACACCCTCAGGATCATCATCATCCGGATTGGTGATCCGGCTGGTTAAAGTGCTTTACCAGAATGGATGCTCGGCCGCGAATCTGCGAGGGCTGTACGGATTCGTGCTGAACCCGATTTCGGCTGCGCCGCAGACGTCCACCACGGGGACGACAGGGACCACCACGGGAACGGGCAGCACGGGAACCACCCCGACGACCTCAACGGCGCCCACCACGGTAATCGGATACGTCGATTTTGATGGGAACGGCAATATCATCGCGATGTCGACCAACAATCAACTTTCCTCGCCGACAGCCCCGATAACGGGCGCCAGCATTCCAACGACGGCTCCGCCACAACCGACATTCAGCGCTCTCGATTTCACCGGCACTTATACCGTGAATTCGGACTGCTCCGGAACGATGACCATCAGCAACTCGGCCAACGCAGCGACCAACTCGACAGGCTCCACAACCACCAGCACCACTACAAACACAGGCACGACGACAACCGGCACCACGGCCACCGGTTCCAGCCCGAGCCAATCCATCACGGTTGATTTCGTGATCACCCCAGCCACCATGAGCGCGCAAGGAACAGCGGCGACTGCGTATAACGCAGCCGGTGCACCCGGACTCACCCTGAGCTTCTCGGACTCCACCGAATCTGGCTGGGGCTACGCGCTCCCGCAATAGCAGTCACTCACTGTCCTCTGCCCGTACCGCTGGCCGCGACCGATATCCGGCCAGCGCGCGGGTGTTTTTCACTTGGGGTGCTCCTTAATCGCTTGTGCGATGGTCCGCCATCGCATGTTCTCCGGCGAATCCCTGGCTCCGGGCTTCAGTGGTTTAATGCGCGAGACGACGTACCCAGCGCAGCCGCCTTTCGCCGATCCCGTGACAGGGCACGGATGTTTTGCGAGAAAGGCGCGGACGGGCGCCGGATTACTTTGGATTTGTCCGTTCAAGTCGCGGACGCAGTTGGCGCAGGCGGCGACGTGTTTGTGCGGCGGCAGCGATTTCACTCCCCATTTGGAAATCGTGCCGGGCTGGGCGTTCACAATGGCACAGAACGCGCTCGCGATGATTCCGATTCGGAACAGAAGCGGGTAATTCGAAGGCATCGCGAGTGAGTGTGCACGTTGGCTGCCTCGCGAAGATGGTGGGCTGGACAACGATAATCGATCCCGCGCCTCCGCCACTAAAGTCGTGCCTTTGGCGTGTCGATCTGGATCGCAGGGAACAGGTAATTGGGAGGACAACATGAATGCCAAGCTGTCGAGCATCGTCTTATCAACCTGTGGGGCTCTATTCTTATCTGCTTGCGGCTCCCGTCCGCAGAACCTGATCGTCGGCAAGTGGGAAGTGGCTGGTGCTAGGGTGGAGGGCGCTGAGGTCCCCAGTGCAGTTGCGGCGGGAAGAGCGATCAAGATGACAGCGGAGTTCAGCCCGGATGGCACGGCGAAAATGACCATGTTCGGGCAGACGCTTCAGGGTACGTACAAGCTCAATGGCGAAAACGAACTGGAGTGGACCATGAACGGCATCACGACGAAAGCCAAGCTAAACGTGAGCGCAACCGAGCTGGACGTGACAGACGATGCCAATCGAACGATCACGTACACCAGGAAGTAATCAACGCAGCGAGCGATGTATTAAGCTTGTACTGTACTTCCCGCCGCGCCTTGTAGAGCGACTCCCGGACTACGTCGTTGTCCCGAATTTTCTGACCGGAGCCGAAACCGATGCCTGCCGCCGCTGCCGCGCAGCTAACTACCGACCGCAATCTGGAGCTGGTCCGCTACATCAACCTGAAGCTCGCGGCGCTTGGGCAGCCCACCAGCCGGAGCACAGCCGATCCCGCGTTTCTCGAAATCGCCGGGCCCTTGCTGCGGAATTATCTGCAGAAGGATCAACTGCTCGGCAATCGCCTGTGTCCAGCCGACACGCGCATTCAATCGTTCCTCGATAGCTATTTCGCGGACGTTTGTCCCAGCGGCGCGGCGCGGCTGCCGGTGGCAAGCTTCGTGCTCGATCGCGAAGGCATGGCGCGCATCATGTCGCTGCCCGCGAGCGCCGATGTCTTCAGTTCGCCGTGTCTGCAGTCGTTCCGCGTTGCGCAAGGCGTGCTGCACAATCCGAAGAGCGACAAGCGCACCACGCAGGGCCTGTTTCATATCGCCGAGGGCGGGCTGCCGGTGCCGGCCGACAAAATCGAAGTCCCGAAGCAGGCGTTCGCGGCGTTGTGGGCGGCGGCGCTGAATCCGCCGGCCAGCATGATGGTGCTGCCGTTCACGGCCGATCAGGACGAAGACGTGCGCTGCTTCGTGTCGTTATTACTGCGGCCGCTAGTGTGTCCGGCCACGGGGCGCGATCCGGAAAAGACCATGGAGATCCGCTTCATCGCGCCGGGCAGCCTGGTGAGCAATCTCGATTTTGTCGAGAGCATTTTCGGCAATGGCGGCGATCCGTATCTTCCCGAAAATGACGCCGCTCTCGACGCCATGCATTGGACTGGCCATACGGGCTGCGTGGTAGTGGCGCCGCATTTGGTTGGGATGAAGAAGAAGGACCTCGGGCTGCCGCATATCAGCGAAGCTACCGCGCGCCAACGCCGCGATCGCATGTGCTGGGAGAAGGAAGACGAACCGTATAACGGCGGGTCGGCGTTCAAAATCACCTGCCGCGATCAACGCGGCGTGATGGTCACCATCCTCGCGGACAACTACTACGGCTATTGCAAGAAAGAGGTGAAGACGCAGATCAGCTTCGCGGCGAATTTGTTCGGGCTTTGCGAGGAGGAGCACGCGGGCGGGGCGATCGCGTTCGCTACGTATGTGCTGGGTCAGGAATTTTACGCCGGCCGCACCGTGAGCCTGAAGAAGGCGAAATACTCCGACGCGATTCGGCTTCTTGGCGACCTGGTTGAGCCGCGCGCGAACGGATACGCCAAGGACGCGCGCTTTCCCAACGTCTATTACGTGCCGGAAGATTCGGTGTTCAACGTATTGGAGGGGACCATCCAGTGGCGCCATGGCGATCACGACGAGCGCCTGACGCTGCGTAACGACGCGACGTACTTCCTCCCAAACGGATTTCGCATTCGCTTGGAGAAGCAGACCGGCGGAACAGCGTGGCGACTGGTGGGCGCGCGGCCTCGCGGAACGTTGTGCCACAAACCATGCACGGTGTCGGGAGGCGGCAAGTCGGAAATTTCGAAATCGATCGCCAACGCGCTGCTGAAAGGTCCAGTGTTCGTGAAGGATTATCACCGCGACATGGATCACGTTGCTGAGATTTTCGAGCGCGATTTTTCGGGGGCCTATCGCAGTCGCACGCCCGATGCGCGAACCCGCCGGCCGATCCTGAGCCCGGAGCGTACGCTCGGATCGGTGATCCAACTCATGACGCCGTCGCCTGAATACACAGACGAGCATAACGCCTGGGTGCGGCAGCTTCCGCAAACCATCAAGCAGCTTCTGTTTACGGTGAAGCGCTACTATCAGCCGGAGTGGGGCGACAATTGGCGCGAGCATTTCACGGTGGATCGAATCAACGGTTTTCTCGGACATGAGCTGAAGTTCGAGAACCAGCCGCTGGTCAGCAACTATTTGCGCATCGGTTTCGATCCTGACGGCTCCTGGCGGGTGTTTAAGCTGCGGCCGGATTTTCATCCCGCGGACAAGGTCGCGATGGAAGACGACATCACCGCTTCGGTGGTGCTTCCGCGCGAGAGCCTCACCGATCTCGATCCCGAATTTCCGAATCCGAGCGTGAAGCTAGTGGCGAATTGCGAGCGCCGATTGTTTCAGCGGCCCGACGACGCGATCCATCGCGGTCTGGACCGCCAGGCCGAAGCCGACATCGCGGGTATCGGCAATTTCTTTTCGAATTTTGAGCCGTTCGACGCCGAGCGGGCGCGAGCGCTGGTCGATCACGTCGCGGAGTTCGATCGTTACACCGAGCCGATGAAGCAGCTGCTGGAAAGCTTCCTTCACGATCGGCCGGCCGATTATGTGGTGTCGTCGGCGCATCCGCGCGTGGTGAACGGAGCGCCGTCCACGAATCCACGCTACTTGCAGGCACGGCCCGATCTAGCGGACCCGCGCGATTCCTACCTGGCCGAAATCGCCGCACGCCTGGAGCGTGAGATTCCCGCCGATCGTCCGGTGTATCAGCCGGTGAACGCGGTGCTGGCCGGCCGCAGAAATAGCCCAGCCGATCCGAAAGCGGGATTGCCGCCGCTGGCCGTCTACGGACCGGTTCATTATCAGGAATTGCCTGAGCTGTTCATGGATTTCGTGGCGAGTTTGACCGGCAAATCGCCCGCGACTACGGGCTTCGGAAGCGAAGGCGCTTTGACCAAGGGTCCGTTCAATGCCTTGTGGCCGGTGGTGGATTTGAACAATGCGCTGGTGTCGGCGATTGTGACAGGCTACGCGGGATTCACGACGTCGGCCGGTTATGCGGGGCCGAATTTTCGAGTGGATCACGACGTGAGCTTGCTGGTTCCCGAGATCTGGTGCCGCATGCGCGTGCATGAGCGCGATCCTGAATTCATGAAGGCGCACGGCTATCTGGAACCAGTGAGCGACTTTCGTTTGGACGGCCGCATGGTGCTGGCGAGCCGCCTGGGTTATCGAATCACGGAGCGGTTCGTCGATCATTTCCTCGGGAGAATCTTCGAGACGCCCGACGCCGTATTTCCCGATGCAATGCTGCGGCCGGAGAAACAGGATCTCGCCCAATTCGCCGCCGGCGTAGAGGCGATCGTCGAAACGCAAACGCGCGTGGCGCTGCAATATTTTGAAGACGGCAGCGTGGATGCCGCCTGCCCGCCGCTCAAAGCGTTGCTGCATATCATGGCGCGTGGATCGTATGAAGGCAGGGGCGTGGACGCACCGGAAATCCGCGGGCTGTTCACGCGTGAGGCTATGCTTGCGAGCGACTGGTATGGCGAACGGCTCGCGGTGAAGCGGGCTCGGGACGTTGCGCTATGGACGCGGCACGTGGCGGCGCTGGAAGCGGCTGGCCGATCGCCAGAACAAGCGCGCGATCAACTGGCGCGGGTGAGCGCGCCGGAATACCTCGAAGAGCTGGTCGGGACCATCGGCGCAGATCCGTTTCATCTGCAGGCGACCACCAAATGAATGAACTGCAATTTGGCGACAGCCGGGCGCGGCAGCGCGAACGGATATAGATCCGGCTGGCCCATGCTGCGCGAGAGTTCATTCAACACTGAGGAAAGCTCGATCCAGGCATTCAAAAAGGTGAGAAAGCGCTTAGCGCCGGCGTCGTTGGGACGGAACAACGCGTCGCGGCTGAACGGTTCGATATCCATGTCGAGCGTGCGAGTGTCCAGGCCGAAGCTGAGGGCGGTATCGAGCGTGTCCACCATATGAAGATAGTGCGCCCAGGTTTCCGCCCAATCCTCCCAAGGATGCGCGCTCGCGTAGGCGCTGACGTGACGCTGTTCCCAGCCTGGAGCCGGGCCCTGCTGGTAATTGCGTTGGAGCGCGGCGGCGTAATCTTCGCGCTCATCGCCGAATAGCGCGCGGAAATCGTCGATCCAGGGGGATCCGGAAATGAGGCGGTCCCAATAATAATGTCCCACTTCATGCCGCAAGTGTCCGAGCAGAGTTCGATAGGGCTCGTGCAACTGCTCACGGATTCGCTCGCGCTCGGAGTCGTTGGCTTCCTCGATGTTGATGGTAATGATCCCGTCGGCGTGGCCGGTCAAGACGCGCGGGCCCTCGGGCGGCGAACTGAGAAAATCGAACGCCAGGCCACGCTGGGTGTCCTGATCCACGCGCGATTCCACGGGGAGATTGAGCGCGATCAATGATGAAACCAGTCGGCGTTTGGCGGCTTCCAGGCGGCCCCACAGGACGCCGTTCTCGAGCACGGAAAGATCCGGAATGGTCCGGTTGAGCCGGCAGGCGATGCAAAGCTCGCGCGGATTGCCGTCCAGTTCCTGCTCGGCGAGTAGCCAATTGCAGCCGGCCGGGGAATCGAGATTCGCGCAGCGCCGGTACTTGCGATGGCTGGTGTCCAGTGCGAGTTCCCAGGAATCGGGCTCCGGCCCCGGAGTCAGCGGATGGACCTGGCGCAGATACGGTTCGTAACCGAGCGGCGTATTGCAGGCCAGACAGACGCTGTTGCGAAAGAAGACGGGCCTGCCGCAGCGGCAAAAATAAGAGCGGCCGGCCGTTATGGGCTTGCGTTTCCTCTTGGGCGCGAGTTTATCGAAGAGGGACGGGATCGGAATAGTCATGCTCGCTGGTTAGATGCGCCAGCCAACAAATCACTTCAAGGTTTCGGCGCTCAGAACGATGAGAAAGATAGGGTAGGCGGCCGTACGCCGCCGCAAGGAGCATCATGACAACAACTGCCGCCAATACATCGGAATCGAACGCCGCCGCGGTTGCCGACGATCGAGCGGGAAAATATCTAACGTTCCGGCTAGGGAAAGAGGATTTTGCAATTCAAGTGCTGAAGGTACGTGAAATTGTAGGAATTCAGGACATCACGTCGGTTCCGCAGATGCCGGCCTACGTCAAAGGCGTGATCAACCTGCGCGGGAAGGTGATTTCGGTGGTGGATTTGCGGCTGAAATTCGGCCTCGCGGAGCGCGAATATACGCAGCGGACGTGCATTATCGTGGTGCAAGTGCAGAGCGGAGGCGTGGCGATTCAGACCGGCGTGATCGTGGACGAAGTTTCCGAAGTGCTGAATCTGGTGTCCAACGAGATTGAAGACACGCCTGATTTCGGCGAGGCTGTAGAGACGACGTATCTGCTCGGTGTGGCGAAAGTGAAAGGCGCCGTAAAGATGCTGCTGGATATTGACCGGGTGCTGGCCACAGGCGAAACGATGTCGCTGGGTGGGTTGGTCAATTGAGCCGGTCCACCGAAAGGATTGTCCGATGTTGGCCGGGATGACGATCGGCAAGAAGTTGATGCTGGGTTGCGGAGGTCTGCTGGCTTGCGTACTGGGACTCAGCTACTTCTCCCTCACCGGCATGAGCAAACTGCACGACGACCTGAACGAGATCGGGCGCAAGACCGCGCTGAAAATCGAGTTGCTCGGCGATATCAAAGCGGGGGTAGCGCAGGTGCGTGCCGAGAACCGGGGTATGATCCTCGCCGCGACCATGAAGAACCGGGAAGGCGTCACGAAGAGTCGTCAAGGCGGCGAAGAAGTTTTCGATCAGCTGGATGGGTATGTCAAAGAGATGCGGCCGTTGATCGTGACGGAGCGAAGCAGAGAATTAATCGGTCAACTTGCCAGCAACCTGCCGTTGTGGCGCGCCGCCTTCGAAGAGATCGCACAGGCGGCTGTGGCCGGGGACGTCAAAACCGCGAACGACCTCCGCACGAACAAGGAAGGCCCATTGGCCAGTAGCGCTTCGAAGTTCGCCGACGACCTATTGGTTGTGATGAAGGGCTTGATAACGGCGTCGGTAGAGAAAGCCGATGCACGGGCTTCAACCAGCCGTTGGATCATCACCTTTTTCATCGCTCTATCGGTCTGCGCCGGCCTCGCGATCGTTTGGGTGATTCGATTTGTCAATCGCGAGTTACGGCGGGCCTCTAGCCAGCTTTTCGAGGGAGCCGAGCAAGTGACCAGCGCGGCGGCGCAAGTGTCCGGCACCTCGCAGACGCTAGCTCAGGGAGCGAGCCAGCAGGCCGCTTCCATCGAAGAAACATCGGCGTCGAGCGAAGAGATCAATGCCATGTCGCATAAGAACGTCGAAAACTCCCAAGTGGCCGCAGCTTTAGTCTCGCAATCGCAGCTGAAATTCGCCGAAACCAACCAACAACTGGAACAGATGATAATCGCGATGAGCGATATCAGCTCCAGCTCCGACAAGATTTCCAAGATTATTAAGGTGATCGACGAGATCGCGTTCCAGACCAATATCCTCGCTTTGAACGCGGCTGTGGAAGCCGCGCGAGCCGGCGAAGCAGGCATGGGATTCGCGGTAGTGGCCGATGAAGTTCGCACTCTGGCGCAGCGCTCCGCGCAAGCGGCTCGCGATACAGCGCCGCTGATTGAGGAATCCATTACAAAGTCGAAGGACGGAAAACTGAAAGTGGATCAAGTGGCGTTGGCGATCCGATCCATCACCGAGGATTCCGCCAGCGTGAAGACGCTCGTGGACGAAATGACTGTCGGCAGTCAAGAGCAGACCAGGGGCATTTCACAAGTCTCACACGCGATCGCGCAAATGCAACAGGTGACGCAAGCGGCCGCGGCGAGCGCTGAAGAGGGTGCGGCTGCTGCGGAAGAACTGACCGCCCAAGCCATCGCGATGAAAGAAGTGGTGTCACGGCTAACCACGATGGTGGGCGCCGAATAACCTGGCTCAGTCCGCTGCTTGCGGCGACACGTCCACCGACACGCTGATAACCTGCTCGCCGCCGCCCAATGCCACACCTTTCACCGGCGAGACGTCGGAATAATCGCGTCCCCACGCCACAGTGAAATGTTCGCCGCGCGGCATCACGTTATTAGTCGGATCGAAATCCTGCCAGCCAAACACCGGGCACCAAACCGAAACCCAGGCGTGCGAAGCCTCCTCACCCGCGAAGTCGCCGCCGGTGCGCACGTAGCCGCTGACATATCGCGCGGGCAACTTGAGCGATCGCAGGCAGGCGATCATCAGATGCGCAAAATCCTGGCAGACGCCGCGGCGCGACTCGAGTACTTCATCCACCGGGGTTCCAATGGTGGTGGCTTTTTTGTCGTAATGGAATTCGGTAAAGATGCGGCGCGAGAGATCGCCGGCGGCGCTTAGGAATGGACGGCCCGGAGTGAAAGAGGGAGCGGCATATTGAGCTAATGCCGGACCAAATCGAATGGACGGGGATTCGAAAATAAACTGCACGGCTTCGAAAGTTTCCGGCGTGTCGGCCTTGGCAACTTCATCGCGCACTTGTTCCCAGGGGGGCGATAGATCGAGCGCGGGGGGAGCGGCGGGCTCCAGGTTCGCCAGGCAGCGCGATGTGATGATCAACTCGCGGTGCGGCTCGGCAATGGAGAAGAACGTGACTTCGTTGCCGAAGTAATCTTCGCGCGTGAGCACCGAGTCGGGAGTCGGGGTGACCTCGAGGTCGAATTCAAGAATAGTTTGATTCTTGCGGGCGCGCGGATGCAGATGCACTTCGGTGTGGCACATGGAGACCGCCCCGGAGTACCAGTAGCGCGTGATGTGAGTGGCCAGAAGCTTCATGAGTATCTCATTTATATAGAGCCTCAGAGACGGCGCGATTGCGCGGCGTGGCTGAAGTAGGCGCGGGTTAGTGCTTCCGAGAGCAGACTCAAATCGGCGATCAGCTTGCCGAGCAAGGCTTCACGCGCCTCGGCGTCAGTCTTGCCATTGGAACGCGCGAGTTCTCGCACGTCGATCAGTTGGACGGTGTTCAGCAGAGACAGGGCGGCGCGTTCTTCGAGCGGCCGGCGCGTGGAAGTCCTGCTGCCGGGCAGTTCGCCGACGTGTTCGCGCAAGCGAGCAAGCTGAAACGCGATGGACCGCGGATTGGCTTCGTCCACCAAAAGCAGATCGAGCACGAGATCCACTTGCACCGATGTTAAATAGCGCGAGCGATAGGTGATGGAGCTGTCGGCCATTTCGAGAATCGCTTCGAGCACGCCGACGCCGCTGGATGCGTCTTTGGGCAGTCCATTGCGCAGCAACTCCACCATCTGAATAGCGCGCTCCAAACGGCGGCCAATGTCGAGAAAACGCCAGCCGTCGCCACGCGTCATACTTTCCATCACGAGTCCGCCGAAGGCCGATAGGGTGATGATGGCGTGATTCAGGCGGTCCTGCGCGGCGCTGACGCGGAATTCCTCCGAAGGCGGCTTAGTGGAGAACTGCTGATCGAGCTGGTTCAAGATGAGCCAGGCGTCCACCGAGATGCGGTCGCGCAGCAGCCAAGCGACGCGGCGTACTTGATGAATGTTCCAGACCAGGCCGTTGGAGGCGGCTGGGTCGTAAACCATTTCGAGCACTTCCTGTTCGGCGGCGGCTGGTTTCTCCCCGGCAATGTAGCCGAGGGCCGTCAAGATGTCGAGGCCCGCGTTGAGACCGGCGGCGCGCGCGGAGTCCTCTTCCTGGAAGAAGCGCGACAGGATGGCACGAGTGATCCGGACCGCGGCTTCGACGCGTTCGGTGTAGCGGCCCAGCCAGAAAAGATTGTCCGCGATGCGGCTGGAAAGATCGAACGTCGCGCGACTGACGTCGAGCGGATGCGTGGCCGGGCGCAACAGGCTGAACGGAGGCGCGGGACCATCGCCCAACACCCACGTATCCTTGCTGCCGCCGCCGCGCTGGATGGACACCACCATGCTGTCGAGCGAAGTGGAGACGCGCGTGAGACCACCGGGCATGACGGCATAACTTCCGCCGGACGGCACTGCGAACACGCGAATCACCATGTGGCGCGGATGCAGCGGACCGTCTTCCCAGACCGGGACGGTAGACAACGCGACTCGCTCCTGAGCGACGTACCGATCGGGCTCGGCGCGCACGCGGTCGAGCAGTTTCGCGCGCTCCTTGTTGCCGAGAGCCGCGCCGAAGATGGGATCGCCACGAGTACCTGGGAAGGTGGGCTTGATCACGAGCGTGCTCAGATGATCGAGCACATATTGGAGTGGCTCCTCTTGTCCGCACCACCAGGTGGCGACGGTGGGGATTTTCAAATCCTCATTGAGCAGCAGGCGGCAGAGGCCGGGCAAGAACGCCGCGTAGGCCGGCGATTCGGCGAGTCCGGAACCAAGCGCATTAGCGATCGCGACGTTGCCGGATCGAATGGCTTGCACCAGGCCCGGAACACCCAACATGGAATCGCCGCGGAGTTCGAGCGGATCGCAGAACTGGTCGTCTTGACGGCGGACAATGACGTCGACTGGAAGCAGACCGCCGAGCGTCTTCAGGTAGACGCGATTATCGCGAACAGTGAGATCGCCGCCTTCAACTAACGTGTAGCCGAGGTAGCGCGCGAGGAAGGCGTGTTCGAAATAGGTTTCGTTGTAAGGGCCGGGCGTGAGGAGCACGATGCGCGGGTTCTCGCGATTGGCGGGCACCAGACGCTGCAATGCATCGCGATAGGTCTGGAAGAAATTGGCGAGGCGGCGCACATGAGACGCGCGGAAGACGTCGGGCAGCACGCGCGTGGTAACCAGGCGATTTTCGAGCGCATAGCCCGCGCCCGACGGCGCTTGCGTACGATCGGCCAGCACCCACCATTGGCCATCGGGCGAGCGCGCCAAATCCGCGGCGTACATATGCAAAAAGACGCCACCGAGAGGCTCGATCCCCCAGCAGGGGCGCAAGAAGGCCGGATTCGGAAAAACCAGCTCGGGCGGCAGCATCTTTTCGCGGAGCAAACGCTGCGGGCCGTAGAGATCGGCGAGGACGGAATTGAACAACGTGGCGCGCTGGATGACCGCGGCTTCGATGTTTTTCCACTCGGCGGGGTCCATCATCAGCGGAACCGGATCGAGCGGCCAAGGGCGCGAGGTGCTCTCGGGATCGCTATAGACGTTGTAGGTGATGCCGTTGTCGTGGATCAGCCGCTGGCCTTCGCGCCAGCGCCGGCCGAGCCCCTGGTTGCCCATTGCGGTGAGCGATTCCGACAGCGCGCCCCAGTGCGGGCGTAGTTGTGTACCGGCGCCCAGCACTTCGTCATAGAAGCCGGGCGTGGCCTCATAACTCCACACGGGATCCAAGTGGCTCTCGGCCGCTGTGGGCTTACGTGTCATTACAAAAAACCAGGAATATGTTTGTAGTGTTGCACACTAGGTAGGAACCCGATGTGGCGTCCGCACTCAAGCGTGCCGTGTCGAGACTCATCTCGACACTCTTGCCTTTAGCCTGCGTTCACA
>DATHMO010000246.1:0-25539 GCA_035486995.1 Bryobacteraceae bacterium | reverse complement strand
ACACGGACGGGACGGGGTTGGAGCAGGTAACGGATTTCGGCGGATTCACGGCATTCCCGGAGTTCGCGCCAGATGGCAAGACGATCGTGTTTGCGTCGGATAAGGGCGCGAAGTCGCCGTACGAGTTCAATATTTTCACGGCGGAGTGGAAGTGAGGATCGCTCTAGCGATCTGCGGCGTAGCTTTCGCGGCCCTGGCCGACGAGCCCGCCAAGCTCACGCGCGACGACGCGCAAAAGCTGAAAAGTCCGGTGGCGTATTCGAAAAAGTCGATCGATCGGGGACGCGTGATCTTTTTGCAGAATTGCACCAGCTGCCATGGCGAAAACGGGAAGGCCGAGGGGTCCCTCATCGCGGACGCTACCGATCTAACCACTCCGAGTCTCTACAAAAGCGGAGCTTCGGAAGGCGAGATTTTTCGCAGCATTCGCGACGGCGCGGGCGATCAGATGCCGGCCTTCAAGTCGCAACTTGGCAGTGAAACCGACATCTGGAACCTGGTAAACTTCATCCGCAGCCTGTGGCCGGAGGCCATGCGGCCGGCGATGGTTGAAGAGAAGTAACTGCGGTAAATAGCCTGAGGAGGCTCACCATGAGCGAGAAACCCGAGACCAAGACCGTAGCGGGCGAAACCGAATCGCGTCCTTCCCGCCGAGGCCTGTTCGCTTCCGTTGGAGCCGGCGCGGTAGCAGCGGCAATCGTGAATCCGGGCAAGATTTTCGCCGCTACCACTCCCCCGATTCCCTCTATCCGCATCGCCAAGGACATCACTGACAGTTTGGCTGAGTCGACCAAGCTTGGATCGTTTGATGCCAAAGGTGGAATGACGGGCGCGGAAGTTTTCGCGAAATCGTGCAAGGACGAAGATCTCGCAGCGCTGTTTTGCTGCCCGGGGAATTACCAAATCATTAATGCGATTTCGGCGGCCGGCATCCCCGCATTTGGTGGGCGATCGGAAGGATCGATGGCCTCGGCCGCAGACGGATTTTCGCGCTGCACCGGTGAAGTGACGGCATGCTCCGGCACTGAGGGTCCTGGCTTCACCAACATGATCATGAATATCGCCGTGGCACACCGTGCGCGGACGCCGCTGTTGGTGCTGGCAAGCAACGTGACCATCGCGACCGACGATCGCGAGTATTTCATTCAGACCGGCTATCAGCAGCCGACCACCGAGGGACTGAAGAAATACGGCAAGCGGCTGATAGCGCCGGATCGCATTCATGAATACACTGCCTATGCTTTTCGTCACCTGAAAACGGGCGTTCCGGGCCCGGTGCATCTGGATTTTCCGGGTGAGATTTACAACCATCGCTTCACCGCCGAATCGGAAGTCAAGGAATATTACAGCAAGGAAAAATATCGCACCGAATCGCGGCCGCATCCTGCGCCGAAGGACCTGGCACAAGCGGTGGACATGATCAATCGCGCGGAGCGGCCGGTGATCGTAGCCGGGCACGGCGTATTTTCCCGCAAAGCTTGGGAGCCACTGATGGTGGCAGCCGAGAAGAACGATATCGCAGTAGTAACTTCCGGGCCCATGCGCGGCCATTTTCCCGACGAGCACCGGTTGTCGGCCAGTCTGTCGCCCGATGCATTCATGAGCGCCGATTTGGTGGTGTTCGTGGGCCAGTACAGCATGCCGACCAAAACGGAGCGCTGGCGCTTCCATCCCGACGCCAAGGCGATCCGCGTGAATCCGACCGGCGAGGATCTGGGTCGCAACTGGCCTCTCGACTTAGGAATCGTGGCCGATGAGGGCGCTTTTCTGGAGGGACTCGCAAGCGATCTACCACAGAAAAAACGTGACGCTTGGGTGGGCGAGTTGGCCGCGGCGCGCCAGAAATACGAGAAGCAGCTGCAGGACGAATACGAGCAGGGCGTGAAACACAGCCAGGCGACCAACACCTTGCATCATGCGGTGGCGTGCAAGGAAGTGCACGATTTCCTATATAAGGGCAGCATCGATCCGAAGCTGACTGTGACGGGCTGGGGCGGCTGGACTATCGGAAATTGCGCGGCGCGGTGGCTGCGCGCCTATCGGCCCGGCCAAGAGGTGAATTGCCCGTATCAATATTCGGCGGTGGGGCCGGACTTGGCGATGATGGTGGGGGCGGGCGCGGCCGTGCAACTTGGGACGGGTCCGCAAGCTGCGTACAAAGGCGCGCCGGTACTGGTGATGACTAGCGACGCCGGCATTACGTACAGCATGTTCGAGCTGGATACTGCGGCGAAGTACAAAATCCCGATCATCTGCGTGGTCTACAACAACAACTCCTGGGGCATGTGGCCGAGCGCGGTGGGGACGCCCCGATCGATGCACATGTATTTGTTCCAGGAGAATCTGCGCTACGACAAAATGGCCGAGGGGCTGGGCGCGCGCGGCGAATATGTGCGTACGCAAGACGAGTTTCGCAAGGCGCTCAAGACCAGCTACGAAATTGCCGCGAAGGAACGCGTTTCCACGTTGATCAACGTGCAGGCGTTGAAGGAGTTCACATCGGCCAAGGATTATCCGCCGGGTAACATCATCAATCCTGAGCCGGGCGTGGGAGCGCTTGCGCACTAAGAAGCGAACCGCCACGGGCGTCAAGCGCCAGACGCCGGTCAACATCGTAACGGCGGTTCTCGAAGGCTACGCGGAAAAGGCCGTATTCAGGGGCTTCAGCGCGCCTTCGCAGCGCGGCGGCAAAGCCACGTATCGAATGGCGTGGCACTACGATCGGCCTTTCGAGATGGGACTGGATGTTCTCGAAAAAACTCTGCAATTCACGGAAGTGCTGCCAGGCGTGCCTGTGCGGTCGGCTATGTATCGCGAACTGCGGGCGTTCCTGAAATCGCAGCAGTCGCCGCAAACGCCTGAGCATCGCCGTGTGAATCCGGCGAAAGCGCGGGTCACGTTGAGCAACCAGGGCGGCTCCGTTTCGTTGAAGCTCACGGTCAAAGACGGCGACTTCGAGTACGCCGCGCGGAAGATTGTCCACATCGTCCACGAGATCTTCATGGTTTTCCTGGTCGATGGTCCGTACTACGAATACATGGTGCAACAGCTTGGCCTGGATCCCGACCGGTTCTAGAGCCGTTTCGAACGAATATTCCGCTCTTCGATAAGCAACGCAACGAATTTACGGCTGTGGAATGCCCAAGCCGAACGCATACAACATCCCATCTTCTGTCCCAACGTAGACCCGCCCGCCGCCGAGGCCGAACGCGCTGAAATGCGAGAATCCCTTGATGGTGTCCGCGCTGGTGAACAAGACGTCGCCAGTGGTGGCATCCAGTGCGTACAAAGTAGCGTGGCCCGTCTTGGCCTTGCGATCCTCCACGCCCAGCAAATTTCCGCTGGGGCCAAACTGGACGGGCCAATCGCCATCGGACAGCGCGAAGACAACGCCATTTGCGATGATCACCGGAGTCGGCACCGACATGTTCAGCGAGTTCCAGGCCGGCGCGAGGACTGGTTTGCCCGCTTGATCTTCCACCTTGAAGGCCATCACGCTGCCGTCGGTGGTCTCGCCATGCTGGAGCGCGAACTTGGTATCCGGCGCCGCTGGGCCCCATGCCGGAGCATACAGCCAGCGCGTTCCGCCCGCGTCTTCCCATGTCGAAAAAGCTCCCCAGAATCCCTTGCCCGCAAAGTTTACCTCTTCATTGGTGAACAGCGGGCTGCGGTACAGCGGCGTGTGATGATCGGCGCCTCCGAGTGACTTCGTGTCGAGTAGAAAGATGACCCCTTCCTTGCCGCTCGCGGCCGCCAGCTCCCAGTTTTTGAAATTAAACACGGTCGGTCCGATGCTTCCCATGTCGAGATCTTTCTTGGTCATCCACGAGCGATTCCGCGGGGTGAAGTAATCGGTCAGCTTCAGATCCTGGGGCGCCAGCGCGATCACCGAGTCTGCCATCTGGTGCTTTTCGGGATCAAATGCACCATCGCCAGTCTCAATGACCAAGCGGCCGTCCGCTGTGAGCGCGGCTCCGGAGCGTCCCCAAACACCAGCGCCGTTAGTCCCAGTTTCAAAGTACGAAACTTTATGATCGGCACCGTTCAGATCCATCGCATAAACGCCCGACTTCACGCCGTTGCAGTTTTGCGAAATGGTTGTATAGATGACGCCGTTCACCAGATTCATGCTCCACATCTTGGCGAACGCCGGGACGAAGGGCGTGGGTGCGATCACATCTTCGCCGCTCACCAGGTTAAAGGCGTGCAGTTTGCCGTCGCTCGCCAGCACATAGAGCGCCTGGCCAAATCCGGAAGCGGCTCCGGGAGCGCGCGGAACCGGGCCGATCACAGGCGTTGCCGTGAGCCCGTTGGGACAGAGCCAGCTATCCTGGCGTTGGGGCGTACCTTCGACGGCCAGCGTCTTCTCCCAAAAAATCTTTCCGCTGTCTCCATCGACGACGAACAACTTGTTCGATGCTCCCGCCACAATCACCAGGTCCTTGACGCCCTTCGGGGTTGCCATGTTTGCGCGGACTAACGGCGCGGTCAGGTTGCTCAGGGCCTTGGGTTCGCTTGGAAGCTTCGCGTTCCATTCCAGCTTAAGATGCTTGACGCTCTCAAGCGTAAGATCAGTTTCGGCTTTGTTCCAGCCGGTGCGCTGGGTGTCGCCGCCGAACATCGTCCAGCTCCCGCGTCCAGGTTGCGCGTACGAAAAGAGCGGCAACGCTGCCACCAGCACTAAGAGCCTTATAAATTTCATCAGCGGGGTCAGTGTATATCCGGCCAAGCTGCGCTGTCAAACGGGAGCAAGGTTAAAAGACGTTACTTGAATGCAAGTCCCCCATAAAAAAGGACAACTGAAATTGCACTTTGCCCTTGACGAGCCAAAAGAAATGCAATATTCTTTCTCAGGTTGTAGTTTGCTTTAAATGCTCGCGACGCTTCATGTCGCGAGGGGTCACAAGAGTCACTTGCTTCAACGTTAGAGGAGAGGTGTCTATGCGCACTGTGTTTGCGTCTGCTTGTTCCCTGAGAACGATCGCGGTTTCACTACTGCTGGCTTGGTTGGCGTTTGGCCAGGGCGGGACCGGAACAATCACCGGAACCGTCACCGATCCGACGGGGGCGGTCGTCGCCGGAGCGAACGTCGAAGCCAAGAACATCGATACAGGCGTTGTTTATCCCGCCGCAACGACGGCCGCTGGCAATTATGCGATACCAAATTTGCCGGTCGGCACCTATGAAGTGACGACGACGGTCGCGGGCTTCAAGACTTATAATCACACCAACCTCGCCATCGCGGCGACGCAGGTTCTGAGGGAAGACATTACGCTGCAAGTCGGTGCTGCCAATGAATCGGTCACGGTGGAGTCGCAAGCTTCCCTGTTGCAGACCGAGACCGGCGATGTGGCGCACAACGTCACCGTCCAGCAAATGGATGATCTTCCTTTGCTGGGTATTGGGACAGTCAACTCCGGCACCTCGGGTTATCGCAATCCCTATAACACGCTTCAGACGCTTCCAGGCGTAAGTGGTTACGACAGCAGTGGACTATTCACGATCAACGGATTGGGCGGCTCGCTACCGGGCAACCCCTTCGTGAATGCACTCGGCGAAACCATGCGCATCGAAGGCCAGGACGCCACATCCCGTATTTTCGGGACTTACGATTACACGCAGATGGCGCAGCCGAATACGGACGCGGTGCAGGAAATCGCATATCAGACCAGTAATTACGCGCCTGAATACGGCCAAGCCGGCACGGTAGTGATCAACATGACCATGAAGTCGGGGACCAATCAGTATCACGGCACCGCATTCGAATATTTCGTCAACACAGACCTGAACGCCGCCGATCCGTATACTGAGAACCCCAATGGCCCCGGAAATTACCGGCCCTTGAATCGCCGCAACGACTTTGGCGGAACTCTCGGCGGGCCCGTGATCATCCCCAAGCTTTATAACGGAAAGAACAAGACCTTCTTCTTCTTCGCCTACGAGCAGTTCCTGGAAGGCACGTCGTACGACTTCACCGATACGGTCCCGACCGCCGCTATGCGGACTGGCGACTTCTCTGCGATTTCGCCCAATGGGAATTGCAGCCTGTGCGCGGCCTACGGAATCCCGACCACCTCGTTTGGCAAGGACGCCCTTGGAAACCCGGTGTACGCCAATGAGATCTACAATCCCACAACGCGCGGCACCACTTCCGGCGGTCTGGGGTACGCTATGCCGTTCCAGAACAATGTCATCCCAGCCAGCATGATGAGCCCGAGTTCTCTGGCGTTTCTCGCCCTGTTCCCGCAACCGACGAACTCCAATCTGTTCAATAACTATAGCGGGATTATCGCCGGCGGAAGATACTCAGCCATACCGTCTGTCAAGATCGACGAGATTATCACGGATAAAGACAAGCTGTCTTTCTATTGGTCGCGCAACAACACCGAAAGCCAGATCTCCTCACCTCTCGGCAACGCCGACGGCCTGCCCACCGAGATTGGTGGGTATCGCGGTACATTCATCCCCACCTGGACTTCGCGCCTGAATTACGACCGCACCATTTCGCCCACCGTTCTGCTGCACATCGGTATCGGCTATCTTCACACCAGCTTTAGCGACCGGGCGCCATTCCTCAAATTCGATCCATCCTCGTTCGACCTCTCCGGCTTTGTCCAAGATCGCCAGTTCCCAAGCATCACCGGATTGTGCGGCCAGGTGGTCGGCCTCCCCGGCGCCCCGGTCGGTTGCATCCCCGGCACTACAACTTACTTCGGCGTGCCGTTCTCCGGGTTTGGCGGCATGCAGAATGTGGGAACATCCGGTCAGATCCAGTCACAAAACTTCGAGGAAAAGCCCAGTTTCAACGCAAATACGACTTGGGTCAAAGGCGCCCACACCTTCAAATTCGGCGCGGAGTTGTACCTGCAGCAAAATTACACGGGCGCGTTTTCCGGTGTCACGCTGGATGCGGTTGGCCCCACCGGGATTCCCGCGGCAACTGCCGAACCGTTCACTCCGACGTTCAGCCTCAACGGATACAACCAAGGCTTCGGGTTCGCCAGTTTTTTGCTCGGCGACTACGCTTCCACCGCACAAACTCCCAATGAGTTTTATCGCGAGGGAAGCCAGCAGTGGGGACTATTCGCGCAAGACTCCTGGAAAGTGCGTCGCAATCTGACGGTGACGTATGGCCTGCGATGGGATTACGCCACGCCGGAGAAAGAAACCTACGGTCGTTTGGGCCAGTTCAATCCGACATTGCCCAACCCCAGCGCGAACAACACCCCGGGGGCTACGCAATACGCCAGCAACTGCAACTGTCCGTTCTACCAGTCCGCCTATCCTTTCGCGCTCGGCCCGCGCCTCGGCGTCGCATATCAGCTCACACCCAAAACCGTGCTCCGCGGCGGATGGGGATACACATATCAGTACGTTGCGAACCCAGCCGGCGCGACCATCGGCACGCCGGGGCTCTATCCTTTGTCCGGAGTCAATCCTTACGTAAACATCGCGACTCCCGGTTCGATTGCGACCCCAACTTGGCCTAGCACCGCGGCGGGCGTTTTCCCCATTCCGGGAACAGTCGGCAATCCTCTGGTGGTTCTAGGCCAGGATCCTTACGCTCCCGATCAGAACGAAAACCGGCCGCCTCGCATTAACCAATATAGCTTCGGCATTCAGCAACAAATCACTCCGAATTTCATCATGGAAGCTTCCTACGTTGGCAACCATGCCGTATGGTTGGGCAACGGCCCGCTAGGTACCATCGGAGGTACGGGCATCAATTCCAGCAGCAACGCTCAGATTTCGTCGCAAACTTACGCAGCATATGGTTTCTACCCTTACCCGGGAACGGGCCCTTGCTCCAGCGGTACTGGAGTTTGCGCAAGCTCAAGCTACAACAATTATGCCGATTATCTGCTAACGCTTCAGCCGCTGAACAGTGGTGCGGTCCAGCAAAGGCTCGCCAAGTTCGGACACACCGGCTTCACGCCCTACGCCAGCTTCCCTGCTACCGATTCGCTCACTGCCGCCCTTTATCCATTTCCGCAGTTCGGTGGTTTGGTCGATTCGAATTCGCCGACCGGTGCTTCCAAGTACGATTCACTGCAAATCAAAGCAACCAAGCGCTTCTCGCATGGGTTGCAAGCGGGAGGCACGTACACCTGGGGACAAGGCTTCGTGCGGCCCGATCGCCAGGACTTCTTCAATCCCCAGAGCGCCGTTTGGGAGCTGCAGCAAATCCCGCCGCAGGATCTGAACTTCAACGCGATTTACACTGTTCCTAAGGCCGACTTCATACCCAAGTATCTGCAGTACGCGGCCAAGGACTGGCAGATCGGCTGGTTTGCGAACTACCAGAGCGGCCAGTTCCTGCCGCCGCCCACCAGCCCGACGCTGAATTACTTCCAAAGCGAGGATGTCCGGGTCGCAGGGCAGCCCTTGTATACGTCCGGCGTGAATATCAACAATCAGAGCACCTACAGTCCGTATTACACGCAGGTGCTGAATCCCAACGCCTGGGCGCCGTGCCCGGCGGGTCAGGTCTGTGCGTCGACCGCGGTGTACTACAAGGATTTCCGTGGCCCGCGCACGCCGACTGAAAATGCTAATATCGGCCGCAATTTCCGCTTCGGCCCGGAAGGTAAGTTCAACCTCTATATCCGCGCCGAGTTCGTCAACATCTTCAACCGGACGTTGTTGCCGGCGCCCAGCACTTCGAATCCACAGAACGGTGTGACCCACGCAGCGCTCCCGAACGGCGCCACTGTTCTCAATGGCGGCTTCGGAGTGATCGATGCCTACAACTCGCCCGGCACGTATTACAACTCCGCCAGCGCGCCACTGCCCTGCAACTATTGCCTGCTGGGCCGAACCGGTACGCTCGTCGCCCGGTTCTCGTTTTGATGTACTGATGTAGTGCGCCGTCTTCGGCTCTTGATCGTCGTCTCGACAACGCTCGGCTTGCTCGCTGCAGGCCGGGCGTTCGCACCCTATAATAGCGTCAAGCCAATTCTTAACCAGGGTCCCACCGAGCTTCGCGATGCGGACGAATCCGCGTGGCTGGCTTGGGCCGGCCGGCACGATCGAGAGATTCGCGCGCGCCTCGAGCGGGGCGACTTGGATTCCATGGTGAACCTTCTGTTATACGGTACGTCCTTCACCAGGCAGCCACGGATCAGCATGGAAGGCGAGGGCATCGTCGAAGCGTCCAGGGCTGGCGTCTTGCGGGCCCGGGTGGACGATCTGGTTGCGGGGATACTTAATCCCGGCGACAGCGAGCGCCTCGTTTTTCTGCAACGGCTTTTGAACAGGGAAGGAATCGATCCAGGCGAGACTGGCAAGTTCGTCCTCCAGAATCTCCAGCGCGTGGTTCAAGAGCGAAAGACGCTGGCCGAGCGCGCGGCCACTGCGAAGCCTTCGTCGCCCCTGGACCGGGCGTCGTTGTTCCGCGATCGCGGGCTCTCGGTCGACACCGGCATTTTCCCCAATTTCGCGATCGAACAGACCCTTCGCGATCTTGCAGCTCACGGCGTGCTGCGGGAAGGCCAGGTGGCCCGGGTGGCCGTGATTGGGCCGGGCCTCGATTTCATCGACAAAACGGAAGCGTCCGCCTACGATTATTATCCAGAACAGACTCTGCAACCGTTCGCGCTGTACGATTCCCTCGTCCGGCTTGGGCTCGCCAAATCCAACGCCATATCCATGTCGATCTTCGACATCAACCCCCAGGTGATCCAGCATCTTGAGCGTGCTCGCCAGCGCGCCCGCAAGAACATAGGCTATGTAATCCAATTGCCGCGCGATCGTTCGCTCCCAGGGCCGCCGCAGCTCGCAGGTTATTGGAGGGCTCTTGGCGATCAGGTGGGTACTGCAATTCCACCCATCGCTCCTCCGCGAATCTTCCAAAGCCTGGAAACGCGCGCGGTGCGCATCCGTCCGGATGTCGTTCTGGCCTGCGAGCCCATCGATCTCAATATCGTTCTCGAACGCCGGACCTTGGCCGCGTCGGATCAGTTCGATCTCATCGTAGGGACGAATATTTTCGTCTACTACGATGCTTTTGAGCAGAGTCTGGCGCTAGAGAATGCAGGCGCCATGTTGAAGTCCGGCGGCCTATTGCTGACGAACGACAGTCTGCCAGTAGTTCCCGGCGGTTCCATACGGCTAGAGGGCACTACCGTGGTGCCAGTGGATTCTCCGGGTGTGAGTGCAAGCCAAGCCGTGGGCTGGTATAAGAAGCAATAGATCTGTATCATGAAACATATATGAATCGAACTGCTCTCTGGATCCCGTTTGTCGCTGCTTCCCTGACCTTATTGCAAGCCCAAGATCTTCCAGCCGGCAAAGGCAAGGAACTAGTGGAGAATACCTGTGGGAGCTGCCACGGCCTGGACGTCGTGGTGGCCCAGCACGCGACGAAGGACGGATGGGCCTCGATCGTCGACTACATGGTGTCGCGCGGCGCAACCGGCACTCCCGACGAGATCAAGACGATTGTCGACTACCTGGCGAAGAATTTCCCCGCAGCCAAGACCAACGTGAATAAGGCGACGTCCGCGGACCTGCAATCCCAGCTCGAGCTGACCGCCAAGGACGCCGACGCGATCGTAAAATACCGGACCGACCACGGCGATTTCAAGGATTGGGATTCGCTTGCGAAAGTTCCCGGCCTCGATACCGCAAAGCTGACAGCGAAGAAAGACAGCATCGCTTTTAGCGACGCACAGTAGGCTCCCCATGACCAGACGAGACGCCCTGAAAGCAAGTGCTGCTGCGGCGCTCGTGCCAGTGGCAGCTCGTTCGGCAACCCCTTCGGCCGGCCGATTGAAGCAGTCCCTCGCTCGCTGGTGCTACGCCAAGATCCCGATTGACGATCTGTGCCGCGCCGCCGCCGACCTGGGGATCACGGGCATGGATCTGGTGGCGCCCGAAGATTGGCCGGTGTGCCGCAAATACGGCATCACGCCCGCGATGGTGCAAGGCGCGGTGATCGCCGGTCCCGGCCCTGTTTTCGACCGCGGCTGGAATAACAAAGCAAATCACGACAAGCTGGAAGAAGCGGCCCGATCGAGTATCCTCCGGGCGGCTGACGCCAAGGTCCCGAACGTCATCACGCTATTCGGTGCGAGGCGCGGCATGAGCGACGCCGAGGGCATCGACAACTGCATCACGGGTTTGAATCGCGTCAAGAAATTCGCGGAGGATCATGGCGTCACGCTGTGCATCGAGCTGCTGAACAGCAAAGTGGATCACAAGGATTATCAAGGCGACCACACCAGCTACGGCGTGGCCGTCGTGAAAGCCGTGGATTCACCGCGCGTGAAGCTGCTCTATGACGCTTATCACATGCAGATCATGGAAGGCGATTTGATCCGCACCATTCGCGACAACATCCAATACATCGCGCACTTTCATTGCGCCGGTGTTCCCGGCCGCCACGAGATCGACGACACGCAGGAAGTGAACTGGCACGCCGTCGCGAAGGCCATTGCCGACCTGAATTTCCAGGGCTACATCGCGCAGGAGTTCGTCCCCACGCGCGACCCGCTGACGTCGTTGAAGCAGGCTGTTCAAATACTGACGGTTTAAACTGAGCCGCAACCGTGAGGAAGCGGTGCTACTTCACCGCCGCCGTCCGCCACCCCGAAGCGTACTCTTCGCGCGCCGTCTTGGCGTACGGCACTGGGCTGACCACGGCGCGAATTTCGGTCTGCTTGTGGCGCTCCACCGTAGCCTTCTTCGTCCCGCCGCCTTCCTCGCCCCAAACCAACGTGACTTCGGTGCCGATTTGCACGTCGTGCTCGACAATCCCGAGCGAAAGCATGGAGCCTTCGTTATAGCTGTAGCCGCTGAACATCGAAAGACCGGCCAGTCTCCCGCCGATCAGTACCTGGTCGTAAGAAGCCGAGGCGTAGTTCGACAACGGCAGATCGATGTACTTGTAGCGCTGTTCGATGGGCCCGAGCATCGACTTCTGCACCTTCGCGACATCCTCAGCATTCCAGGCGAAGGTCACTTTCTTGCGCTGCGGCTCCTTCGAGATTTTCTCCAGAGCCTCACGTCCGATGAAGTCGTGGTCGAACTTTACGAACGGTCCATAGCCCATCTCGTACGGCGTCACATAATAGTCTTCGATATTTTTCGAAACGAAGCTGCCGCCGAGTGAACCGGTGCCCTCGTAGCTCGAAGCCGGAAGCCACTGCCGGTACGCCTTCATCTTGTCGCCCGTATAAACCGCGGGCAGGGGCGAAGGAATCCAGCCTGATTCCAGCGTGTTGGTGGCGTAAGCGCGCGAGCCAACCTGGGCCAATCCAAATTCCTTGCCCGCTTCCACGATCGCCGCGCGGATTTCCTCCCGCTCTTCGTACGGACCCCAGATTTCAAGTCCCGGAGCGCCCGCCATGCCGTGGCGCAACGCGCGGACCTTGCGTCCCCCGATGTTGATGTAGCCCATGTCGAAGAACTTGATCTCCGCCGGCGGCGCGCCGTTCAGCTTTTCGATTACCTTCCAGGCGTTCGGCCCTTGAATCTGGTAGCGGTAGCAGGTGCGGATGACCGCTTTTCCGCCAGGATTAGAGGGCGACCGGTTGTCCAACTGCGTGGTAACGTTGAATCCGCCGGTTTCGGCTTGGAACTGGATCCAACTGGCAGCCGGCGCGCGTCCTACAAACACCAGCTTGTTGGGCTCCAGATGAAATAGAATTCCGTCGCCAATTACGTGACCGTCGTGGCTGCAAGGCGCAAGTTGTTTTGCTCTGTCCACCGGAAATTTGGCGAAACTATTGAACCCGAGATACGACGCGAGCTTCACCGCATCCGGGCCTTCCATATACACGTTTGCCATGTGGTGAGACTGGTCGAAAAGCACGCAGGTATCTCGCCAGGCGCGCTGTTCATCCCGCCAGTTGGTGTACTCGGCGGGAACGACGGGATAGACATAAGCGCCTATCTGCGAATTACGCAAGAGATCAACTGGGCTCTTCGTCTTTAACAATTCTTCCAGGCTTTGGCTCACAGCGGTGATGATTCCTTTCTATTTGGCGCAGCGATATTGCCGCGTCCTGAACACAAACCGATCAGTCTATCACATGGGATACTCGCGGGAGCGTTCGATATAATAGCGCTGCCAATGAAGATAGATCTTTTCAACCACTTTTTTCCGCCCCGCTACGCGCACGACGTGATCGAGGCGGGCCTGGCGGGCAAGGACATGGGCAAGCGCGTGCGCAACGTGCCCACCATCGCGGATCTGGATGCGCGATTTCGCGTCATGGATGAGTTTGGCGAGTATTGCCAGTTTCTCACTCTGCCGGCGCCGCCGATGGAGACCATGGCTCCCCCGGACAAGTCGCCCGAGTTTGCGCGGATTGCAAATGACGGCCTGGCCGAACTGGTGGCGAAATATCCCGACCGCTTTATCGGATTCGCTGCGTCGCTCCCGCTGAACAATGTCGATGCGTCGCTCGCCGAAATCGATCGGGCCGTCACGCAGCTGGGAGCGCGCGGGTTTCAGATTTATACCAACGTGGCGGGCCGGCCGCTGGACGATCCCGAATTCGCGCCTATCTTCGACGACGCGGCACGCCGCGATCTCACCATCTGGATGCACCCGGCGCGCGGCGCCGATTTTACCGACTACAAGACCGAATCGAAGTCGAAATACGAGATCTGGTGGACCTTTGGCTGGCCATATGAGACCAGCGCGGCGATGTCACGCATCGTGTTTTCCGGTATGTTCGATCGGCATCCGAACCTCCGGATCGTCACCCATCATATGGGTGGGATGATTCCTTACTTCGAAGGACGCGTCGGTTGGGGCTGGGATGCGCTCGGCTCGCGCACCTCGGACGAAGATTACGTCTCGCTGCGCCAATCCATGAAGAAGAGGCCGATCGACTATTTCCGCAACTTCTATGCCGATACGGCGCTGTTTGGCGGACAGTCCGCGACCAAGTGCGGATTGGATTTCTTCGGCGTGGATCACGCGGTGTTTGCTTCTGACGTGCCGTTCGAACCCAAACCCGGTCTCTTTATTCGCGAGACCATTCGCTGCATCGAGGGCCTGGACATCAGCGCCGCCGACAAACAAAAGATCTACGAGGGCAACGCCCGGCGTCTGCTAAAGCTCGATTAGGAGGTCCCATGAAGCTGATTCTGGCCTGCGCAATGTTCACCGCGTCGATGTGGGGCGCCAGCTGCGAAAGCCTGGCATCGCTCGCGCTGCCGAACACTACGATCACCGTTGCTCAACCCGTCGCGGCTGGCGAGTTCACACCATCGGAAAGGGCTTTTGGAGGGACGCCGGGGCCCGCCATCGCATTCAAAGATCTGCCCGCGTTTTGCCGTATTGCCGCCACCTTGAAGCCGACCGACGATTCCGATATCAAGATCGAAGTCTGGCTTCCGGCGGCGGGATGGAACGGAAAATTCCAGGCCGTTGGTAACGGCGGATGGGCCGGCTCAATCAGCTACGGTGCGATGGCCGAGGCGCTACACGATGGGTACGCGACGTCTTCCACCGATACCGGGCATGTCGGCGGCAGTGGCAGTTTCGCGCTGGGGCATCCGGAAAAGGTGGCCGATTTCGGATATCGATCCGAGCACGAAATGACCGTGAAGGCGAAGGCGATCATTGAGGTGTTCTATGGCAGCCCCGCGAAAATGTCCTACTGGAACGGCTGTTCCACCGGCGGCCGCCAGGGCTTAAAGGAAGCGCAACGCTTTCCGGACGATTACGACGGAATCATCGCGGGTGCGCCCGCCAATCCGCGCACGCACTTGGCCTTCGCGACGCTCTGGATCGCGCATGCCAATTTGAAGGATCCCGCGAGCTATATTCCGCCGGTCAAGTATCCGGCGATCCATCGGGCCGTGTTGGAAGCCTGCGACGCGCAGGATGGGCTCAAAGACGGGCTGATCAGCGACCCTACGCGCTGCCATTTCGATCCGCGGGTGATCGCTTGCAAGGGCGCCGATGAATTCACGTGCCTCACCGCCCCGCAGATCGAAACGGTGAAGAAGATTCTTTCGCCATCGCGGAATCCGCGCACGGGCGAAGAAATTTATCCTGGACTGGAGCCGGGCGCCGAGCTCGGATGGGCCACGTTGGCAGGTCCGCAACCGTTCGCCGCCACTACAGATCATTTCAAGTACGTGGTTTTCAAAGACCCGAACTGGGATTGGAAGACGCTGAACTTCGATGGCGACGTCGCGCTCGCGGACAAGATCGACGACGAAACCATCAACGCGACGGACGCGAATCTAAAGCCGTTTTTCAACCGCAACGGCAAGCTGCTGCTTTACCACGGTTGGGCCGATCAAAATGTCGCGCCGCTCGCGACCATCAACTATTACAAGCGCGTGGTGGATACCGTTGGCGAAAGCAAGGCCGCCGACTCCACGCGGCTCTTCATGGCGCCCGGCATGGCCCATTGCGGAGGCGGCGAAGGCCCGAACAGCTTCGACATGATGATCGCGATCACCGATTGGCGGGAGAACGGCCACGCGCCCGAGCGCATTCTCGCGGCGCATAGGGTGAACGGCAAAGTGGATCGCACGCGGCCGCTGTGCGCCTATCCGCAGGTGGCAACATACAAAGGTAGCGGCAGCATCGACGATGCCGCAAATTTTGTCTGCCAGGTTTCAGAGCCGCGACCGTGAGGAAGCCGGTAGCGCGAATTACTTCGCTTTCTTCTGCTTCTGTTGGCCGACGCGGATCTTGAAGGTCTGCTGTTTCGCTTCCTGGAATGCCTTGTGATCGTGACGCGCCACGGCGTCGGTCAGGTACGAGTCCACGTTGGCGTCCCTGGGTAGAACAGCCATGATGGTGAAGGGCTCATTGCAGGTCGGACAAAACGGCCGGAACCGTTTCACGTTTGGAATTGCCATACGTTTTTAGATTATCACAGGCGAGAATAGGACATTGCTCCCGGGTGACGCGTTTGGCTTATCATTGGCAGAATGCGTATAGCCGCAATGGCGTTCAGTGCATTCTGCTTGCTGGGCATTCACGCGTCCGCGCAAAGCACGCAAGCGCTCATCACCGGGCAAGTTCGCGACCGCACCACCGGGCGGCCGATCGGCGAGGCTATAGTTCGCGCGGACAGTTCGGATGATGCCGTGCCGCGGGGAGCATCAACCAACAACGATGGCCATTATTGGTTAGCGGAGCTCCCACCCGCAACTTATCGCATTCGCGTTACCGCCCCGGGATATCAAGCGCGTGAAATTTACGACCTCGCCGTCACCGTGGCGGGATACCTGGATATCAACTTCGATCTCCGCTCGCTTCGCGACGTTTGGGAGTCTGGCTACAACCACTCGGTGATTTTTCCCGACGAGGCAGTGATCCCTTTTTTTGGCCCCGACGTCGCACCAGGCTACTCCATCGAGCTTCGGCCCGATACGGGAACCACCGGTCAATTGGAACCCAGCATCTCCGAAGTCCTGGATCCCCGCCTGATCGAGCAGCTTCCTCTGGCCGGCCGGGACGTTTACAGCGCTTTGGTCCTGCTGCCGGGCGTAACGTCGGACACCGCCACGGTTCGCAGCCTGGGCCTTTCCGACAACGGACAGCGCCCCACCAGCAGCGACTTTCTTCTCGACGGCGTGGAGAACAACAACCACGTCACTACCGGCTCTCTGCCGCTTCCGCCCGAGGCCGTGGATGAGTATCGCGTGTCAACCAACAATTTTTCCGCCGAGTACGGAGGCACATCGGGATACATCGCGAATGCGGTCACCCGGCGCGGCGGCAACGCCTGGCGCGGCATTCTGTACGGTAATTTCGAGGATCGGTTTCTCGACGCGAATACCTTTCAACACAACGCCAACGGGATCCCGCAGCCCCCGTATCACGAAACCCAGAGCGGCTTCTGGGTAGGTGGTCCGCTGCCGTGGAAGGGACTCTTCGCGGCGGCGTCGTTCGAGTACTTCAATTCTCATAGCTACGCCGACCCGCTGACCTTGTACATGCCGACCCTGCAGTTCGTGGATTCTCTCCCGGCCGGGTCAACCGCGGCTCGCCTTTTCCAGTTGCATCCAGCCACCCAGTATGCGCCCGCGTCCGATGGTGACGCAGGCAATGTTTCATTCCTGCCGCCAGTCAATCTCACTCAATGGACCGGGCTCACGCGCCTTGATTACGAGCCTTCGGGCAGCCAGCACGTTTCCATCCGGGTGGCGCCGGTTCGACTGCAGCGTCCCGATTTTATTTGGACTCCGTACGGGGACGGTGGCCTCAATCAGTCCTCGAACAGCGTGGCCGCCAACCTGACGAGCGTTTGGAGTTCCAGATTTACCTCCGAGTTCACCGCCGGATGGGAGGGGGATTCGCTGGGGTGGAACCTTGCCGATTCGGATCTTCCAGCCGTCTCTTTCTCCGCCGGGCCGCTTCTGCCGGGCTCTTCGTCGGGATTCTATTATGACGGCCCTGGTTATCACGACCGGTCGCATTCCTTGAGCGCCGGCGGGACCCTGATTTGGGCCCTGGGAAAACACATCCTCAAGGCGGGAGGAAAGTTCTCGACCCGCAGCCTGCACGATTCCTTCGCGATCGAGCCGCATGGATTTTATACTTTTCCAGACGGGGCCTCCTTCGCCATGGATCAACCGAGCGAACTGGAACTACCCTTGTCGCGCTTGGGTATTCTCTCCGGCACTTTCACCGCGCCCACTTCGGGAAACTACCGCTACACCGATTCTTCGGGATTCGTACAGGAGGATTTTCGCGCGACGCCCAATCTCACGCTCAATGCGGGCGTGCGGTATGAGTGGTACGGCGCGCCGCAAATTTTATCTGGAACGCTGGATGCAACTCTCGCGGCTCCCGGCGGCGATCTTCGCGAGAATATCGCGAACGCAACGCTCGTGCCGGCCGGTTCGGAAGTATTTCATATGCAATCCGGCGGCTGGGCGGCTCGCGTGGCTGCGTCGTACGCCCCGCCGGTCTTCAAGCAGCGCGTCGTTTTTCGAGGAGGCTACGGTATGTTTTACGATCCCCTGTATGACAACCTCTGGTCGTCCGCTAGCTCCAACGACATTGCTCTGGCCGATTTCGGGGCGCCGTGCAACTTCTCGGGCAATTATCTTGCTTCGCCGCCGGGATTGAACAAGCAGTGCTTCCAAGGCACCAGTGATTTTCTCAACCTGACCACCTTCGTTCCGCTCCGTCTCCCGCTGGTGCACAGTTTTTTCCTCGGATCACAAACACGCCTTTCGAATTCGTGGACGCTGGAAGTCAACGGAATCGGGTCGATTGGCTCTGGTTTGATCACTACCGACGTCATCAATCGCGACCAGGGCCAGGGCCCGCCGAACCCCGCGCTGCCCGACGTTTACTATCGCACCAACCAGGGCGAGTCGCAGTATTCGGCGCTCACGGTTTCGGCCAGGTATCAATCCGCTCACGCCATGGCCCGCGTCTTTTACACCTGGAGCCGCAGCATCGACAATCAGAGTGATCCGCTGCTGGGCGATTTTTTCGATCTCGGCTTCAGCAATCAAACCGACCGATCGGGCAAGACCTACTACGGCGCTTTCACGCTGGAGAACAATCCGAATGCCGACCGGGCGGATTCCGACTTCGATCAGCGCCAGAACCTGGTCGCGTTCGGCTACTGGGAGCCGCCCGGGTTTTCTGGAAAAGGCATCGCCGCGCTGTCGCGCAACTGGAGAATGTCGGGGACGTTCGTGGTGCGGTCCGGCCTGCCGTACTCCGTTTACGCCGGTGTACAGAACTGCCAGCCCATCTGCAATACACGCGCCGGCCTGGTGAACCCCGCGCTTCTCCACTCGGCTCCGCAGGCTGTTCCCGGCGGCGTGCAATTACTGAACCCGGCGGCGTTCGCCATTCCGCCCGATGGCGTGAACGGAAGTACCGGTCGCAACGAGTTTACGGGACCCGGCTTTTGGAATATCGATTTCTCGCTGGGCCGGCGATTTCCTCTCACCCGTCTCAGCGAGCACGCCAGCCTGGAATTGCGCGCCGACGCATTCAACGTGATGAACCACGCCAATCTGCAAGCTCCGGCGAACTATCTCGGCGTCGTTCCGACGTTCCTCAACTCAGACTTTGGAAGTGCGCTCTACGGCCGCACCAGCAATCCGGGTTTCCCCGCGCTCACGCCTTTTGTCGAGAACGCAAGACAAGTACAGATCCTGGTGCGGTTTGAATTTTGACACCGCCTCAGTTGCCGTAGATGATCGGAAGCTCGCTCAGAGCATGAGCGCCAAAGGCCCGTAGCCCGAGAATCCCCATGGGCGCCGATGAGGTACACGTAATCAGCCCACGGCCTTGCTGAATCTGCGTGTCGAGGGGAGCGGTTAATTGCAGCACCTCCTGCGTGTGAGTGGAAGCCGCCAGAGATGCGACTTGCACCGTCGCCCCCAACGCGCTGCCGCTGATGTTATACGCCGTGCAGTTCAGCGTTGCCTGGACGTCCGACGGATTGGCAATCGCCAGGGCCGTGAGAATCGGCGCAGAAGCGGGCGTGTATGTGGTGCTGTCGAACGGGAACGTGAAAGTCATGGCGGGCGCAACCAGCGGTACCGAGACCTCGTAGTAGTTGCCGATAGACGACGTCGGGGCGGTGTTTCTGCGGAATACCACTTGCCCTTGGATGGGCAGCGTAGAATCGATCTCCACCCAGCCCGTCACCACCGGGTTGGTCGCCGCCAAGCCCGATGTCCGGTAAAAAGCCGTCCCGAAAGGCTGGATCACGATGCCGCTGATGCCGGCGACACTGCTGTTGGAGCCGTTCGGCTGAATAACGGATAGCCCCTTGACGCCGTTGTCGAGGTGAAAAACGAGCTGAACGGTTACGGCCGCGGAATTGGTATTGAACAACAAAAAGTCCGATTGCCACACGCTTCCGTCATACCCATCCGTGATGTGCGGGAACATCTGCGTAACCGTGGTCTGGCTGGCTTGAATATTGATGGTGACCTTCTGAGGACCGGCTGTGGAGCTCACGCTGTCTTGCACCGATACCATTACCGGATACGAACCTTGTGAAGGAGTCCCACTGATGACCCCGGTCGATTGATTGAGCGTTAGGGTGCTCGGCAGTCCAGTGACGCTCCATGTGTATGGCGCCGTGCCACCCGAAGCTGTCAAAGTGGCCTGAAATGCTTGACCCGCCGTTCCCGAAAAACTTGTTCCGGACGTGATGGTCAAGGCCGGGCCGGCCGCTTGCGAATATGTAAAGTTCACCAATACGTCGGCGCGGTCGCCATGCGTGGAGACAATAATGATGTGACCCACATACGTGGTACCCACAACGGCAGCACTTGTAAGCTTGGTTGGCTCGGCTGTCACCTGGATTGTGCAAGTAGTGTTGCCCACCAGCACCACTCCCGGGCAGTTGTTGGAGAGCGTCATCCACTGGCCTTCCGGGCCGGCAGGATCGGCCGTAATCGAAGCGATGCAAGCCGAACTGGACCCGCTTCCGTTGCCGGCGCTTGAATCCGAACACGCCGACCCGCTTGATCCTCCGGAGGCTCCATTATTGGCCACAAACTGGACCGCTATTGCTTGGTTGAGAGACGTTGAAGAAAGGCTAATTGGCGAAGCTGGGGTGGTTTTAATTTCGCCGACTGGACTAATCGACGCCTGCACCGGCACGCGAATCGACGGAATACTCGTGCTGCCGAACGAAGTAATGGTTATCAGACTCGCGTAATTGCCGCGCACAAGACCAGTGGTGTTCACGCAGGCGAAGAGCATCACTGGCGTTGAGCTCGACACGGATGTCGCGCCAGGTAGTGTACATTGATCCGCGGAAGCAGCGATCGTGACAAATGCATCCGGACCTGAGTTAGGAACGGCCGCCTCGAAAAACTGATTGCTCGGATTACTCGACACGTCGAAGGACGCGCTCGGCAGAGGATTGGTCGGAGCGCCGTTCGACGCGTCAATTACGGAAGGTCCCGTTACGGTAAAGGAATTTTGCGCATGCACGATGCCGGTTAAACCGAGCACCGCCGCTAGAAAGAACCACGCGCGGTTGGAGAGAAGCATTTCATTGGTATATCACGACGGAGTCCCCGTGTCTTGGATTGCGGGGGACTAGATCCGCCACGCCGTGCAATTGATACCATGGCAACCATATCAATCCGGACGAGGCTGGCATTTTACCTGGCTCTGGTGGTGCCGCGGTTCGCCCAGAAGACACCAGAAGCGCCTGCTGAGTTGGTTCTTTCTGGAATTGGTGCTCGGGCCGTCCATGCCGATTCGGCGCTGCCCCTCAGCGTTCAGCCCGGTGAGCTGCTCTTCGCTCAGGGCTCGGTGAGCGTTGGTTCATCCGCGTTGACTCTGATTGGCTGTGGCGAAAAGCTGCAGCGGACATTCGCGACTGAAGCCCGATTAACCTTCGAATCCGGCCGCGTCCGGTCTTAACGCATGAGCTCGATGACTCCATCACCGTCCAGCGCTACAAGGACGGACGCGCCTATCGCGAGCCCTTTCAACTGGCGCGCGAGATGCTGTTCGAGTGCCGAATGACGGGCCATTACTGGACGGCAGCTCCAGCATCAACCTCCTATATCCCGCGGCGAATCAGACCCTTCCGTGAACGTGGGAGCGACAATCCGGATCGGATCCCGAGCGCTTTGCCGAGTGGGAGAAGAAGTGGGGCGTCACCGGTGCGCGTTTCGAGTCGAAAGAACGCGCGGGTGCGCCTTGGGCGGAAAAAGAGAAGGCGGGCGCCGGCTCCAGTACGATGCACATTCAAGAAGACGCCATGCCGAAGACGCTTTACCGTCTGCCCGCCAAGTCCGGAGATCCCTTTCTGTTAACGCTCGCGCTTCGGTTGAATTAAGGGGCGTTCTTTTGTGTCGGCGCTCGGGCTGGCATCGCGAACTTTTTCGCGTCCACCGGAACGTTGGCCTGAATCTCGCTGTACTCGGTTGTAGCTCTGCCGTCCAGCCATGTTGCGAGCACGTGAAAGGGCATCCGCACTCCGCCCACTTCGCGATAGTCGGCGTAATCAATCTGCGTAGGATTGAGCCCGACCGGCGACTCGTCGTAGCGCACCACTCTCGCCAGCAGCCCGGATTTGCTGTCGAAATAAAGATTCACAGGATATCGTCCATCAGCGCTCCCTTGAATCATCTGCATCTCGTGGCCGTCGATGGTGGCGGAGGTAGCCCCGCGCCATTGCATGAGCGACGCTTTGAGTTGCATGGGAAACCACACTGCCGCCTCCAGCTTTGCGCCGGCCAGATCGCCACCCGTCAATTCCAGTAAGGTGACTGGTCGTTCCGTCGCCGGGCCTGCGATCCAGCCCGCGCTGCCGTTGTACGTCGTGGTGCTGTCGCCAGCGGCGGTATGAATGACTGTGCTCAACTGATTCGGAGCTCTGGCGAAGACATCCATGGGAAACTTCTCGTCCTGATAACCCTGATATGTCCCCTTGGCCGCGAAGCTTGTCGATTTGGCCAGGCGATCCGCGCCACCGAGAGCCTGAATGTACTTGTCGAGTATCTGATCCGCCGTCGCCGCTTTACTCGATGTTGGATCGCGCAGCTCGTCCGGCTCCTTCGATGGCGGCGGCCCATACAGATCTGCGAGATTCGGCGTAACGTCGGGCCGTTCCACGCCGCGATGGCAGGAGTAACAAGTAATCTCGCGCTTTCCACCGAAATAGGTCTTGTTGATCGAGTTCACCATCGCGATCATGCCGCGCGCTGTGTTCTTCCGCGGGTTGTCGTCGGCGTATTTGCCCCAGTCGCCGCCGCTCTCGGCGCTATGGCAGTCGGTGCAGGTTTCACCTAGCGAAGCAGAAAAAAATCCCATGGTGGCCATGAACTGATCCACCGGAATTCCTTTCAGCGCTCGAATATTCTTGAAGGCCTGCTCCGCCAGTTGGGGCTTCTCCTGACCGTTCGCAACAGCAACGACAACCAGGCACGCCGCGATCGTTACGAGTTTCATTTTGCCTCCATCCCTGCGAGAAACCGCAGCACTGAAACCACGGCCGCCGTATCCTGTAGACCCATACCTTGCGCGGCGACTGCGGTGAACAAGGGGACGCTCGCGCTGAACAACGGGACCGGACATCTCGATTGCTTTGCGAAGTTCGCGATGATCTCCAGGTCCTTTTGAAACACGTCGACCTTCATCATCGGCGTCGCGTAGGTGCTCGCTGCCATGCTCGGCCCGCGCACTTCCAGCATTCGCGACGTTGCCGCGCTATCGGCAAGCACCTCCACCAGCATGGAGGGATCGAGGCCCGCTTTCTCTCCTAGCACGATCGCCTCCGCGGCGCCCACGATATGGATCGCCACCAACAAATTCGCGATGTACTTCATTTTCGACCCAGCGCCGAACGGACCAACATATCGAACCGAGCGAGCGAAGTGAGCGAGAGCGTGGTGCGCCCGATCGAAATCGGGGCGTTCGCCGCTGGCGAAAATAGTGATGTCCTTCGAACCAGCCTGCGGCCCCGTGCCGCTGATGGGCGCGTCCAACATACCGATCCCTGCGCTGGCCAGCCGTGCGCGAACGTGTTCCTTGTCTTCGAGCGCAAGTGTGCTGGTCTCGACAACCAGAATCCCGGTTCGCCCGGCCGCGACCACTCCCGCATCGCCGAACATAGCATCTTCGAGCGCCGCGGAACTCGGCAGCGACGTAATCACAATATCGGCTTCCGCAGCCACCGCGCGCGATGATGAACAAACATGGCCGCCGTACGCGCCGAACGCGCTCAGATTCGCTGAAATCAAATCGTAACCCGATGTATTAGCGCCCGCCGCAACAAGATGCCTGGCGAAGGCGCCGCCCATGATTCCGAGGCCAATCACGCCGGCCCGAATTGGACGCCCACTTCCTTCACTCGTGCCCATGGTCTAGAATCTTCTCATGCCACGTAGACATAACAATACTCTTTGGAGCTATGCGCCGGCATTTTTGTGCATTGCAGTCGCGACGGCCATTGGCTGGGCGCAGCCGAATGCCGCGAAGCAAGCCCCCGACCCGCTGGTCGCCGATCCGCAGCACACGCACCTTGAGCTCGAAAACCAATGGGTCCGCGTATTCCAGGAACACATGGGTCCGCACGAGTCCATGCCCATGCATCAGCACCCCTCACCTGGCGCGGTCATCATCTTTCAAACAGACCGCAACAATCGCCTCACCTATTTCGATGGTTCCGTCAAGGATTTCCAAAATCACGCCGGCGAAGTGATCTGGGCGGCGCCCACCACACACAAAGGTGAGAATCTCAAGGACACGCAATTTGCGGCACTGCAAGTCGAACCCAAACCCGTGGCCAATCCCAAACCATTTCCCACGGAAACCACGGACGCGGTGACTGTCGATCCAACGCGCTATCAGGTGATCGTCGAAAACGAATGGATTCGCGCCATCCGCGTCACCGTTGGCCCGCACGAGAAGCTCAAGATGCACAAGCATCCGGCGACGGGCGCCGTGGTTGTTTATTTGTCCGACCAGGACATGCGCCAATTCCACGCCGACGGTTCGTCGCATGAGAGCCATTTCAAAGCTGGAACCGTTCGTTGGGTTCCGCCGGACGCCGCTCATCAGGATGAGAATCTCAGCGACAAGCCGTTTCGCCTGATTAGAATTGAACTGAAGCAAGCGCAATAACTAGCCCTTTCGAGTCGTTGACAGGGCACTGGGCTCTTTGATGAAGTAAGCTCTCTAACTGGAGGATAGTTTTGGCAAACGTCGGTGCAGTTGGATTAGATTGGCAGGAGCGCATTAATTGGGACCGGTTGCGGAAATACCGGCTGGAGCGCGCCCGCGAGAAGATGAAGGCCCACGGGCTGGGCGCGATGCTGCTGATGTACGACGAAAACGTTCGCTACGTCACCAGCACCCTGACTCCCGGCTGGAATCGCCTGAAACCAGGCTTGCGCTATGCATTGCTGTGCGGTGACGACGCGCCTGTATTGTTCGAACAGGGCGACATCGGCATGCACATCGAGAAGCATTCGCCGTGGATTCCGAAAGACAACATCCGCTATTCCTACGCCTGGATTAAGGGCGCGGCCGGGCCCGCCTCCACGCAGCAAGTTGGAAAATTTACCAACGCCATCAAGCAAGAGATGAAGAAGCGCGGCGTGGACGGCATGAAGCTGGGTGTCGATTTCATCGACATCAACATGATCAAGATTTTTGACGACCAGAAGATCGCCTGGGCCGACGGTATGACACCCATGATGGAGGCGCGCGCCGTCAAGAATGAAGACGAGCACGAATGCATGCGGATCGTGGGCGCGATCGGCGACGCACTGCACTACGAATTCTCGAAGTTCCTGAAGCCTGGCCTGACGGAAAACCAGGTCACGGCATTCGGGATGAAGTACCTGTTCGATATCCCGGGCATGGAGGATGTCGAAGACATCATCGTGTCCTCGGGGCCCAACGCATGGCCCAACTGGCGGAACTTCTCTGATCGCATCATCCGGCCCGGGGAGATCGTCATCATTGACCTCGCCGCGCTCACCTGGAACGGGTTCAAGTCCTGTTACTACCGCACGTACTGCGTTGGCGGCAAGCCGACCGATGAGCATAAGAGCTACTACGACACAGCGCTGAAGTGGCTGTACGACTCGATAGAGGCGGTGCAC
>DATHMO010000245.1:0-2837 GCA_035486995.1 Bryobacteraceae bacterium | reverse complement strand
CCCAAGTATTCCAATCACGTGGTTCAAACGATCGCCGGCGATTGGCGGCTGTCCATCTCCGCCATCGCGCAGAGCGGCTCCGACATCTCGGCGGCCATGATCATCGATTTTGAAGGTGACGGCGCGGGCTTCAACCAACGTCCCGAGGTACTCGGCAATCCATACTGCCATCCTCAAACCGTAAATTGCTGGCTCAATCCCGCCGAATTTGGGAATCCTTTTGCCGGCTCGCCAGCTCCGGGAACGTTCGGCAATTTGGGGAACAACGCGTTAGTGGGGCCGGGATCAATCAGCCTCAATATGGCGCTGATACGAAACTTCCGCATCCGGGAGAATCAGACGCTCGAAGTCCGCGGCGAAGCGTTCAACTTCCCGAATCTGGTGAATATCTATCCGCCGCAGACCACGGTTATCGCGCCTAACTTCGGACAGCCCACTCCCACCTCCGGGTACGCCGTGGGCGCCGGGCTGGGTGCATTCGCGAGCACGATCTACGACCCTCGCATCTTCCAGTTCGCGCTAAAATACATTTTCTGATGCGAACAGCCATCGCCGTCCTAGCAATGGCCGCTGGGGCGGCATGGGCCCAATCGGATCAAGCGCCGCTCGGCCCATCCGGGCGCATCCAGGCGCGCTTCGCGCCGCCGCCGCGGATCAACAAGTTCACTGCCGAGCCGAGTTCCATCCAGCCCGGCCAGTCGTTCCTCTTGGTTTGGGCCGCTGAAAACCCGGCCGGTATCACTATCACACCCGACATCGGCACCGTGGCCGCTCGCGGAACTCGCAAGCTCACTCCAAAGGCGACCACCACGTACACCATCACCGTCCATGGCGCGAAAGACACGCTAGTGACGAAGGCAATCACGGTGACCGTTGCCGGCACGGTTCCGATCAACGCCGAAGCCCTCGTAGAAACGAAGAAAGAAGTCCCTCGCATGGCGGACGGCAAGCCCGACCTTTCTGGCGTCTACAACGGCCCCGGCCGCACCACCGACGTCGTACCCGAGCTGAAGCCCGGCGCCGAGAAATTCAAAGTGGTCCGCGGCCCTACCGACGCCGGACTCTATGCCGACTGCATGCCCACCGGCGTCCCGCAATCCTACTTCGTCCCGTATCAGTGGCAGATCGTGCAAGGCCGCGACAAGGTGGTGATCCTGCACGAATACCTGCATCTGTTTCGCGTGATTCCAACCGACGGCTCGCCGCATCCCGCCGATCCCGATCCCACCTGGATGGGCGACTCTATCGGCCACTGGGAAGGCGACACATTGGTGGTCGATACCATCGCGTTCAACGACAAAACCGAGCTGCCCGGTGGCTATCGCCACACCGAAGCGCTGCACGTAGTGGAGCGTTTTCATCGCGTCGATTTCGATCACTTGCAGTGGGACGCGACTATTGAAGACCCGAACGTCTTCGCCAAGCCCTGGACGCTGAGCCGCACCTTCCCGCTGCGCGGCGACCTGGAAAAGGTCGACGAGTATGTTTGCGAAAACAATCGGGATTACAAAGACCTCTTTGGCAAGTGACCCTTTGGGCATGATCCTCGAAGCCAAGCCGGAACCAGTCGCAGTGGATCTGAGCAAGTCGGCCGTAATCGTGGTCGACATGCAGAATGCGTTTGCCAGCAAGAACGGCATGCTCGATATCGCGGGCGCGGATCTCTCCGGCGCTCAACGCGTCGTCAACGTAATCAGCCAGGTTTTGACCGCTGCTCGCCACGCCGGAATGCCGGTCGTCTATCTGCAGATGGGCTACAAAGCGGATTTGAGCGACAGCGGCGGCCCGGAATCGCCCAACTGGCATAAGGAGCTGGGCATTCGTTTGATGACCTGCCGCCCGGAGCTCAAAGGCAAGCTGGTCACTGAGGGCACGTGGGATTTTGCGATCGTGGATGAACTCGCGCCCCAGCCCCGCGATATCGTAATCGTCAAAACGCGCTACAGCGGTTTCGCCCGTACCGCGCTCGACGCCGAGTTGCAGTCCCGCGGCATTCGATATCTTTTTTTCACCGGCATCGCAACTAATGTATGCGTGGAATCCACTCTGCGCGATGCGTTCTTTCTGGACTACTGGCCCATTCTGATCACAGACGCCACGATGGCGGCGGGCCCGCCGTCGATGCAGGAAGCTACGCTGTTCAATATCGAATCCTATTTTGGCTGGACTCTTCAATCCCCCGAATTTCTCGCCAAGGCCGCCCGGTAGCCTGCTCCCAACAGCGCGCGCGGAACGCGCAGAACCAATCCCATCGAAGCAAACCAGGATGGGCGCGCGCCGCTTACTGTGTGTCCGGCGGCAACATCGATCTGCACGTGTTTTCCGATGCCGCGGAACATCCCGGCATCCATCGCCACCTCGCTGCCTTCCACCCGCCCGATGGTGGTGTGAAATGCCTCGCCGAAGATCGACATGCCGCGTCCCATATTGCGGGCCGCCCAAAGACTTTGGCCGGAGCTGAAGACGCGCCCCTCGGAGTCGGTGAGCGAGGCGAAGTTCGCGTTGGCAGCCGCGCTGAATTTGCCGGGCAGATCCTTGTAGGCCGCCAGAGTGAACGACGGATCATGTCCGGTGGTTGTGAACGGCGACCCTCGGGCGGGCAGCGATACGCCGCCGATCACCGCAACTTCCGGGTGCGCCACGCCCTGCTTGAGCACTCTGAGCTTCGCACCCACCGCGTAATCGTTCGGCCCTGAGAGCGCGTTCCGGCTAGCTCCGAACTGCTGGGTCTGCCAGCCATAGCCATTGGTGGTGAAACGCAGCTCCAGCGCATCGGCTATTCCAAAACGAACCAGCGCCTGCGGTCCCGAAAACGTTGTCAGCTTCGTTGCTTCTTC
>DATHMO010000244.1:0-5870 GCA_035486995.1 Bryobacteraceae bacterium | reverse complement strand
CGCCCGTGCGCGACATCCCGCAATAATCCCAAACGATCTTGCCCAACTTGCGATGGAACGCGTCCACCGTGTGCTTGCCATGAATTCCGAGCAGCTTCTTCGTTAGCTCCGCGACGCAAGCCTCCGCACTGCGAAATTCCGCGGCCCCCGCGTCCACTTTTTGAGCTTGGTCTTCGCGATGTAATCGCCCACCGTGTACGGCAGGATGAAGTAGCCGTCGGAGAGCCCCTGCATCAGCGCGCTCGCGCCCAATCGATTCGCGCCATGATCGGAAAAATTCGCTTCGCCGATCACGAACAGCCCGGGGATGGTGCTCATCAAGTAATAATCCACCCACAGGCCGCCCATCGTGTAATGAATCGCGGGATAGATCCGCATCGGCACTTTGTACGGATCTTCGTCGGTGATGCGCTGGTACATCTCGAACAGGTTCCCGTAGCGCTCGCGGATGACATCCACGCCCAACCGCTGGATGGCATCCGAAAAATCCAGATAAACGCCCAGGCCGGTCTCGCCCACGCCGCGGCCTTCATCGCACACGGCCTTCGCATTCCGTGACGCTACATCGCGCGGCACCAAATTCCCAAAGCTCGGATAGCGCCGCTCCAGGTAGTAATCGCGCTCCGCTTCCGGAATCTGATTCGGCGCCCGTTTGTCGCCCGCCTTTACCGGCACCCAGATGCGCCCGTCGTTGCGCAGCGATTCGCTCATCAACGTCAGTTTCGATTGGTACTCGCCCGAGACCGGAATGCAGGTCGGATGAATCTGCGTGAAGCACGGATTGGCAAATAGCGCGCCGCGTTTGTGCGCCCGCCAGATGGCCGTGCAGTTCGATCCCTTGGCGTTGGTCGAAAGGTAATAAACATTTCCGTACCCGCCTGTTCCCAGCACCACGGCGTCGCCCACGTGCGATTCGATGCGCCCGGTCACCAAATTGCGTGTCACGATGCCACGCGCGCGTCCGTCGATCACCACCAGGTCCAGCATCTCGGTGCGCGGAAACATGGTGACGCGTCCCTCATGCACCTGCCGCTCCAGCGCCTGATACGCGCCGAGCAACAACTGTTGTCCCGTCTGCCCGCGCGCATAAAACGTCCGCGATACCTGAGCGCCGCCGAAGCTCCGATTGGCCAGCGTGCCCCCGTACTCACGCGCAAACGGCACACCCTGCGCCACACATTGATCGATAATATTCACGCTGATCTGCGCGAGGCGATACACATTCGCTTCGCGCGAGCGGAAGTCGCCGCCCTTCACCGTGTCGTAGAACAGACGGAATACGCTGTCGCCGTCGCTGTGATAATTCTTCGCGGCATTGATTCCGCCCTGCGCCGCGATGCTGTGCGCGCGACGCGGTGAATCCTGAAAGCAGAAGCATTTCACGTTGTAGCCGAGCTCTCCGAGCGTCGCCGCCGCCGATGCTCCCGCCAGTCCCGACCCCACCACGATCACCGTGTGCTTCCGCTTGTTGGCCGGATTCACCAGCTTCATCTCGAAGCGGGCTTGATCCCACAGCTTCTCGATCGGACCCAACGGCACGCGCGCGTCCAGTTTCATGGCTACCGTACCCATCCGGAAAGCACCGCGACTGGAATCGAAATGTTTCCGGCGGCAATCAACGTCGCTACCACGGCCGCGCCTCTCCGCAACATCGGCGTATAGCGTGGATGGGCGATTCCAAGCGATTGAAACATGCTCCACAGCCCGTGATAGAGATGCAGGCATAGCAGCAGCATCGCGATGATGTAGAACGCCGCCACCGGAATCACCTGGAAGCTCGCCACCACATTGGCGTACACGTTGCCCGGCTCATAATGCGGATTCACAGTGCCAAACGTAAAATCGAGCAGATGATAAATGATGAACGCCAGAATAATTGGGCCGCTCCAATACATGGTTCGCGACGCATACGACGACCCGGTCGCGGTCTTCTTCTGATAGCCCACCGGCCGCGCAGCAATGTTGCGCCCCGCCAACAGCACCGAGGTCCAGATGTGCAGCAGCACCATCCCAAGCAGCACGATGCGCACCGCCCACAGCAGCGCCGGCATCGAGCGCAGCAGCACTGCGTAATTGTTTAGCTTTTCGGGCCCCTCGTAAATTTGAAGATTGCCGATCAGATGTCCAACCACGAACAGGAAGAGAATGCAGCCGCTCACGGCCATCGCTGCTTTTTTGCCTGTCGTCGAGGTGAAGAATTGTCCTTGAACTACCGCCGTACCCATCCGTTCATAGGTTAATACGCCCGCGCCGTCTCCGTCGCAGCAAGACATAGGCGGCATAAGCAACGAGGATCACTCCGGCGATCAGCGAAGCTTCTTTCAGATTGTGTTCCACCAGGCGCAGAATGTCTTCCCAGCGCGAACCAAAATGATAGCCGAGGAACAAGAACGTGCTCACCCACAGCAGTGCACCGGAATAAGCGAAACACGCGAACCCGGGATACTCCAGCTTCGAGGTCCCGGCCACGATCGCCGTGAAGTGCCGCACGCCGGGCACAAAGTAGCCGATCATGAGGGCCCAATGCCCGATACGGTTGAACCAGTCGTGCACCCAGCGGATCTGCTCGTCGCGAATGTGCAACAGCCGCCCCACGCGCGAATGCAAAAACTTCCATCCGAGTGTTCGCCCCAGGATGTAGCTGCACGTGATGCCGCACATGCTGCCCGCGAGCGCGCTCAGAAACGCGGGAATCGGATGCAGGTCGCCTCGATAGATAAGGAACCCGCAGCCGGTGAGAAGGGTCTCATCGGGAATTGGCAGTCCGACGATGCCGAGCGTCAGGAGCCCGAAGATGGCTACGTAGCCGTAGGTCGCGACCCACTGGAGGACGGCGCTTTCCAACCAGCGATGATAGCGAAGTTACAGTGAGGCTGCTGTCGAGGGCTTAGCCCGCCGACTTGCGCACTGGCGCGATGGCCTTGCCCGGAACCACCGAGAAGAACTCGATGAAGCGCTTCTTCGCCTCGGGCGGCGGTGCCGTCTTGGCTTCCAGCATGCATTGAGCAAGCGAGTTGAACTGCCGGCCGAGGTCGCAGCCCGGGTCCACCCAGCTTCCAGCGGTCATGGCGCGCTGCACTCCCTGATAGTCGTTCGGAAACGTCATGTAGATCGGCACGCCGAGCAGCTGTTCAATCTGCTGCGGCGAGATCAGCGAGCGTTTCGGTTGGCGATTCAGCAACACCGCCACCCGCTCGCCCAGATCCAGCTGCTTCAGGTACAGATATTTCTCGCGCGCCAGGTGCAGCGACGGGATCTCGGGCGTGCACACCAGGAAGATTCGCTTGGACTCATGCATGATCTCGAGCGAATATCGTTCCAGGTTGCCCGACATATCGAAACACAGAGAGCTGTAGTTGCGCCGCATGAACTCCATCAAATGGCGGATTTGCGTCGGCTCGATGCGCAGATCCGGGTTGAGTTTTCCGGCATGCAGCACATCCAGCTTGCCGATGGTGGTTACCATGGTAGGCCACAGGCTCTCGTCCATCTCGAGGGCGTGCTCGGCCGCGTCCGTCACGCAGTAGGCGCTGTCCAGTTTGAGCATGAACCGCACCATGCCCGAATTCAGGTCGAAGTCGCTCAACAAGACCGAGGAATCCGGCACGCGCGACATCGCCACCGCCGCGTTCAACGCCAGCGTGGATGTTCCCACGCCTGCTTTAGATGGCAGGAAACTGAATACCTGATGCGTCGCCTCAATGGCCGGAGGACGCGCTTGCACCGTATCCCGGATCCGCACTAAGGCATCCACCAGAGCCTGGCGATCGAACGGCAGCGAAGCAAACTCGCGAATTCCCGCACGCATCACTTCCAGCAGAATCTGCGGGTCCACGAAGCGGCTGATCGCGACGATCTGAACTCCGGGCGTATTCTTCTCTACTTCCCGCGCGATCTCCATCGCTTTGGCCGTCGACTCGGTGCTCACAAAGATCAGCTGCGGTGCATGCGCACGCAGGAAACGAAGCAGTTCCACAGAGCTCGGATAGCGGTCTAACGTCCGCGTAATGCTCGCGATCCCGATCTCTGTTAGGATCGCTTCCAGACGTTCGTTCAAGTCCACATCTGGACAGATAATTATGCCTCTAAGCATCGCGTGATACTCCTGAATGTAGACTAAGGCTCAAACACGGTATCAACAATTGGTTTTTGTTACTAGTTCGTGTCCAGGGTCGCCTTAGGCCGGACACCCTTGGGGTGGGTAGTCTTCAGGGAAACACCTTAGGCCTCTCACGATCGCGTCACAAGCCCCTCCCGCGCGTCAGCGTTCGCGGTAGCCTAAGTGCAGTAGTATGGCGGGGGATTCAATACAATGAAGAAACTAATAGCAATGGCCGTACTTATTGCCGGGTCGTGCGTGGCGCTTTTACCACCCGCGATGGCTTTTGACAGGGAGGTGGTCGTGGTGCATCATCGCCGTCACTATCACCATCGCCGTCACCACCATGTCGTTGTTGTGGCGCACTAAGGGTCGCGCGCCGGTGGGCGGCCGATCGGGACTTTAGCAGATCGTTCCGTCCACCCGCGCCGAATAGCCACAACGGACCGAGGGGATTCGACGCGCTTGGGCAGTTGAAAGTGCCCTGAACGAACCCCTTCAATCACGATCGTTTCGATCACGGCGCGTCCTACAACCGGCAGATCAGCAGCTCCCGCTCGTAAATCATCTCCGGCGGCAAATGATCGTGCAACTGCAGGAACAGCTCCTCGTGCTGGATCACTTCCTTCCGCCACGCCTCCCGATCGAACGCCTGCAGAGCATCGAACTCCTCGCGCGAAAAACTCAGCCCATCCCAGTGGACGTCGTCATAGCGCGGCATCCAACCGATCGGAGTCTCGCGACCCAACGCGCGTCCATGCGCCCGGTCCACAATCCACTTGAGCACGCGCATGTTTTCGCTGAAGCCCGGCCACAGGAACTTGCCATCGGCGTTTTTGCGGAACCAGTTCACGTGGAAAATGCGCGGCGTCTCCGTCAGCGACCGCTGCATCTTGATCCAATGGCGAAAGTAATCACCCATGTGATAACCGCAGAACGGCAGCATGGCCATCGGATCGCGCCGCACTTGTCCCACGCCACCTGTTGCCGCCGCCGTCGTCTCCGAACCCATAGTGGCGCCGATATAAACGCCCGCGCTCCAGTTGAACGCCTGGTACACCAGCGGCATCGTGGTGGCTCGCCGTCCGCCGAACACCAGCGCGCTGATCGGCACGCCGCTCGGATCTTCCCACGCTGGATCGATGGTCGGACATTGCGACGCCGGCGCGGTGAAGCGCGAATTGGGATGCGCGGCCTTAGCCCCGGTTTCCTTCGCGATCTGCGGAGTCCAGAGATTGCCGCGCCAGTCCTGACACTCGGCCGGCGGTTCGTCGGTCATGCCTTCCCACCACACGCCGCCTTCGGGCGTCAGCGCGACGTTGGTGAAGATGCTGTTGCGCGCGAGCGTGGTCATCGCATTCGGATTGGTCTTCACCGAGGTCCCCGGCGCCACGCCGAAGAACCCAGCCTCAGGATTGATGGCTCGCAAGCGCCCGTTCTCATCGGGCTTGATCCAGGCGATGTCGTCGCCCACCGTCCACACTTTCCAGCCGTCGAATCCACGCGGCGGAATGAGCATGGCGAAGTTGGTCTTCCCGCAGGCGCTCGGGAACGCCGCGGCGACGTAGGTTTTCTCCCCATGCGGATCTTCCACGCCCAGGATCAGCATGTGCTCCGCCATCCAACCTTCGTCCCGCGCGATGTTCGACGCGATCCGTAGCGCGAAGCACTTCTTGCCCAGCAGCGCATTGCCGCCGTAGCCCGATCCAAACGACATGATCTCGCGCGTCTCGGGAAAATGCACGATGTACTTCTGTTCGTTGCACGGCCA
>DATHMO010000243.1:0-3881 GCA_035486995.1 Bryobacteraceae bacterium | reverse complement strand
TGTGACCGGGCATGTCTCGAAGGCTTAGTCGATCAGTATCTCGACGCGATGACCGCGCACGATCCAAAGCTTGCGCCACTGGCGAAAAACATCAAGTTCACCGAGGACGGACAGAAGTTGGTGATTCCCGACGGGCTGTGGAACTCGATGGCCGGCAAAGGCACGTATCGTTTGTTCGTCACCGATCCGCAGGCCCAGTCGGTAGCGTTCATCGGGACCATCCGGGAAGAAGGGCGTACACCGGCCGAGCCGATTGCGAGCGTGCTGGCGCTGCGGTTGAAGGTGGAGAACCGGCAGATCGCGGAGGCCGAGACGCTGGTTGTACGCGATGCGATGGCTGCCGCCCGGGTCGAAAAACTCGGTACCCCCAATCACTTGTTCCTGGAAGCGATACCAGAGGCGCAGCGCATGTCGCGCGCCGATTTAATCAAGACCGCCAACATGTATTTTTCGGGGATGCAGCAAAATGACGGAAAAGGCAACTACCCTTTTACCGACGATTGCAATCGCATCGAGAACGGAATGCAGACCACCAATGCACCGCTGAAGGAGGGCCAGACGCGGCCGGACCCAGCGACTGCGTCGAATTATTCCGCGGTATGGAGCTGCAAGGAGCAGTTTCAATCGGGCCTGCTGCATTTCGTGACACGGATTCGCGACCGGCGGTACGTGGCGGTGGATCAAGAGCGCGGGCTGGTGTTCAGCTTCGCCTTTTTCGATCATTCGGCCGGAAAGACGCGGCATTTCGAAACGCCGGACGGGCGGGCAATAGTGGCGGGTCCATCGCAACCGTGGACCTGGGAAATCGCCGAGATGTTCAGGGTTGAAAACGGCAAACTGCGGCAGATTGAAGCGGTGCTGCAGCGCTCGCCCTATGGCATGACGTCGGGATGGAGCAGCTGGGACGACGGCATGACGGACAGGGCGCGCGACGTGACGGGGCGATGAGCCTGAAGGTGCGCGTTTCGCACGCCCGGACTGCGCTACTGAGACAACGTAAAGTTCACGTCGATCTGGGTCAGCACTTCGACGGGGTTGCCGTTCAGCAGTGTGGGTTTGTATACCCAATCCTGGACGGCATCGAGAGTCGCTTGAACCAGTAGTGGATGACCTTGGATCACCGAGAGGTCCTCGATGTGGCCGTCCTTGCCGATTAAGGCATACAGCGAGACCGTGCCCTGAATGCGGGCTTGTTTGGCCAGCGGCGGATAGACCGGTGTTATCTTGGAGACCAAGTTGGCCTGCTGAACGTTGCCGCCGACCCGAATGGATCCGGGCGGCGCAACCACCGTCGGGGTGGTTATGAGATTAGCGGCCGGCGACGAGATCATGATGCTCGCCTCACGGTTGGAACGGAGCTTTAAGGAGACGTTCAAGTGGCCGTCGAACTCCCTCACTGCATCGCGAACTCTGGACACCTGATCGTCGCTGATATTGTCGCCTTGGCGCACCGGCAGACGGCTCAGCAGTTCCGAGCGCGCCTCATCCGAGAGACCCATGGTGTCAATCCGGCGCAAGGTCATGGGGCCGGGAGCCGCGGTAGCCGGTGATGCGGATGGGGCGCTGCCGCCCGGCGCGCCTTGCTGGACTCCTCCCACGACGCCGCCGGCCAGGGTATTCACCGGTTCCTTCGGCAGCTCAAAGGCAATGGAGACCTGGCGCGTGCCTCCCGCGGCGTTCATGAAGTGCCAGTCGAGCACCGATCGAATGGCCGGCTTGCGCAATTCGTCGGGCCCGCTCAGAATGTTGGCGTCGGTGACTTCGCCGTTGGCGTTGAGCTTCGCCTGGACTACCACCGTCCCCTGAATTCCTTTCTGCATGACCTCACGGGGATACGAGACCGGAGAACGGTGAATGAGTTGAGCCCCATTCAAATCCACAGAGACGCCGGGAGCATCGGCGACCATCTGGGGTTCGGCGGCCAGTGGAAAAGCGCCGGTGACAAACCAGCAGGCCGCGGCCAGCATCCCCGATGAGAGGGCGAGCGCGGTAATCCATTTCGTCTTCGACATACGGACCTCCTTCAAAATCGAAACTACCCGTTGCTTCAAATGGCGTTTGCGCAGGAACAGCGGCGCGGGCGCCAGGTCGAGCCGCGGATGCGCGCCGGCCATGGCCAGCAATGCGTCTACGTAATCATCGCGGGCTTGGGTCATGGCGATGACTTCGCGGTCTACGACCTGCTCGCGCGTCAACTGGATCTCGCCCAACAGCCACCAGATGGCGGGATGAAACCAGAAGACGGCGCGCAGCAGTTCCTCCACCACCATGCAGAGCCAGTCGTGCCGGCGCACGTGGAATATTTCGTGACACAGTATGGCGTCCTGCTTGGATGCGTCCAGATCGGGGAATTGAGGCGGCAGCAGCACCACCGGATTCCTCCAGCCGAACGTCACGGGGCTGCAGATTTCATCCGAGACTCGCAGATCGGCCTCGACACCCCAGGCCGGCAAGGGTTCGAGCGGATACGAATGGCGGCGGTAACAAGCGAGACGCCACATACCGACTCCTAGCCAGACCAGCCGTACCAAGGCGCCGGCGGCCAGCAGTAACAACAGCCATTCGGGGCGCGAGAAGTGGATGAGCGGGGTGGGGCCCGAAGGCGGAAGCGTGGTCAAAACCGTGGTGGTGGCGTACACTCTGGCGGTCGCCACCGAGTGCCGCAGAGGCCGGATGAGCGGCAGCATCAGGCATGCGGCCAGCAGCAAGCGCCAGTAAAACAGGCGGGCTCGCTGCATCCGCAGCCGCAGCGCCACCGGGAGTACAGCCGCCAATCCGACCAGCAAGCCGATCTGGAGGCTGTAAGCTACCACGTTATCCCAGAGAAGTCCCGCGCTCATGACTTCCTCCGCAGCTTCGCGATTTCCTCCAGGTCTTCACGAGAAAGCTTGTGCTCCTGCACAAGATGGACCAGCAAAGGTTCGGCGGACCCGTTGAAAACGCGATTGACGAACTCCTTCACCATGGCGCTAATGACCTGCCCTTTGGGCTTGGCGGGCCGGTACACATAGGCCCGGTCCAACTGTGTTTTCTTGAGATATTTCTTCTGCTCGAGGATCTTCATCATGGTCATGACGGTGGTGTAGGCCACCTTGCGATGCTCCAGCAGCGCTTCGTACACATCGCGAACGGTGACGCGGTCCCGCTCCCAGACTACCTTCATGATCTCGAGTTCCTGCCCGGTTAAGGTAGCGCTTCGACGCCGCATACTAATTAATTAGTACTAAACATCGCGGATGTCAAGCAAAAACTTTTGCCACCAGGCGCGCCTACTGCGAGATCGTCTCGAGAGCGAGGTTATTGGTGCGCGGGCCGAGCAGGCCGATGGCGGCCATCACGATCAGCATGCTTCCGGCGATCAGCGTGAAGACGCCCGAGGCGCCGAATCGGTCTAAGAAAAATCCGATCACGAACGAGCTGAAGACCACCGAGATGCGGCTCCAGGAATAGACGAATCCAACGGCGAGAGCGCGAATGCGCGTGGGATAAAGCTCCGCCTGGTAGGCGTGGCTGGAGAAAGACAGGATATTGTTCCCGAGCGTGAGCAGCACACCGAAGAAGATGAGCAGCGCGGCAGCGTTCATTTGTCCGAAGAGCAGACCCGACACCGCGACGGCCAGCGCGGATAAAACGATTTGCCATTTGCGCTCGATCTTGTCAGCGACGGCGGCAGCGCACAGCGGTCCGAACGGGGCCGCGATTGCGATGATGAAGGTATAACGCAGGCTATTCGTGATAGCGATGCCGCGCTTGATCAGCAGCGTCGGCACCCAGTTGGAGAAACCGTAATAGCCGACCGTCTGAAATAGCTGAAAGACGATCAGCATCACGCTGCGCGTGCGATAGGGCGGCTGCCACATTTCGGTGAAGCTGCCTTGGTG
>DATHMO010000242.1:0-4578 GCA_035486995.1 Bryobacteraceae bacterium | reverse complement strand
GAGCCGTTCTGGCTGGATCCATCGGCATGCTGCCCTCGGCATCCATTGGCGAGAAGAAGCCATCCGGCGCATGGGTTGGGCTCTATGAACCGGTGCATGGCTCGGCGCCCGACATCGCGGGACAGAGTAAAGCGAATCCGTTTGGCGCGATCGGATCGGTAGCCGCGATGCTCGAATACAGTTTTGGGTTAAAGGAAGAAGCGGCGGCCGTGAATCGCGCGGTGGAAACGGTGCTTAACTCGGGCCGAGTGACGGCGGACTTGAAACCCACCGGCAAACCGGCGACGACTTCAGAAGTAGGAGACGCAGTAGCGGAAGCAATATGAGTAAACCTCGTACGATCATCGAAAAGATCTGGGACAACCACGTAGTTGCGGAGCGGCCGAACGCGCCGGCGCTGCTCTACATCGATTTGCATCTGGTGCACGAAGTGACGTCGCCACAAGCGTTCGATGGATTGCGCACCCGTGGGTTAAAGGTACGAAGACCTGACTTGACGATCGCAACGACGGACCACAGCACGCCGACCACGCCGCGCGGATTCCCGATTGTGGATACCATCGCGAAGGCCCAGGTTGAGAAGTTGATCCAGAATTGCAGGGACTTCGGCATCCACTGCTATCCGCTGGGCAGCGACAAACAGGGGATCGTGCACGTGATTGGGCCGGAGCTTGGTTTGACTCAACCTGGCATGACAGTGGTTTGCGGTGACAGCCACACGGCAACGCACGGAGCCATGGGCGCGCTCGCGATCGGAATCGGCACCAGTGAGGTGGAGAACGTTCTCGCCAGCCAGTGTCTGCTGCTGAAGCGTTCGAAGACGTATCAAGTGAAGGTGGATGGCGCGTTGAAGCCGGGCGTGTCGGCCAAGGATATCATTTTGGCGCTGATCGCGCGCATCGGGATCGGCGGCGGGACGGGTTCGATTTTCGAATATTGCGGATCGGCCATCCGGTCGCTCTCGATGGAGGAGCGGATGACGGTGTGCAACATGTCCATCGAGGGCGGAGCGCGCGCAGGTTTGGTTGCGCCGGACGACACCACTTATCAATATGTCGCCGGCCGCGAGTATGCGCCAAAGGGCGCCCAGTGGGACGAAGCCGTGACGCGTTGGAAGCAACTGCCGACCGATGAGGGCGCGGTGTATGACAAGAGCATCACGATCGACGCTGCATCGCTTGAGCCGATGATCACCTTCGGTACCAATCCCGGCATGGGCATTCCGATTCGCGGCGCGGTGCCGAATCCAAGCGACATCACCGATCCCCTGGAACGCGATTCGCTGAAGAGCGCTCTCGCCTACATGGATTTGCCGGCGGGAAAGCCGCTGTTGGGACATGCCATCAACGTGGTGTTCATCGGGAGCTGCACCAATTCGCGCATTTCGGATCTGCGGATCGCGGCGAGCGTGCTCAAAGGACGCAAAGTACACCCGGGAGTGCGCGTGATGGTGGTTCCGGGATCGCAGCAGGTGAAGGAACAAGCGCAGGCGGAGGGTCTGGATCAGATTTTCCGGGACGCGGGCGCCGACTGGCGCGAGGCGGGATGTTCGATGTGCATTGCGATGAATGGCGATCAATTGCAACCGGGCCAATATAGCGTTTCGACCAGTAATCGCAATTTCGAAGGCCGGCAAGGACAAGGCGGACGGACGTTCCTGGCGAGTCCCATGACGGCGGCGGCGTCGGCAATATCGGGCAAGGTTAGCGATGTAAGGGAGCTGCTGTAATGGAGAAATTCACACCGTTTGAAAGCCGGATGGTGGTGATCGCGCGCGACAACATCGACACCGATCAGATTATTCCCGCGCGATTCCTGAAGACGATTTCGAAGGTCGGGCTAGGCGACCAGCTTTTTTGCGACTGGCGCTACGACGCCGAAGGCAAACCGAAGCCGGATTTCGTATTGAATAAACCCGAATCGAAAGCGTGCAAGGTTTTACTGGCGGGCGATAATTTCGGCTGCGGCAGTTCGCGCGAACATGCGCCGTGGGCGTTGACCCAGTACGGGTTCCGCGCGGTGATCAGCACGTCGTTCGCCGATATCTTCAAGGGAAACTCGCTCAAGAATTCGTTGCTGCCGATCGTGGTGCCGCCGGATGTCCACGCCGAGCTGCTGAAAGATCCCACCGGTACCGTGAAGGTGGATCTGCCATCGCAAACTTTGACTCTCGCGAGCGGCCGCAAGGTGGAGTTTCCAGTGGATGATTTCGCGAAGCACTGTCTGCTCGAAGGCATTGACGAGTTGGGCTACATCCTGAAGCAGGAGCCGGCGATCGCGGCGTTTGAAGCGGCGCATCCGGCAGGGATTGATACGCGGGCTTAAACAGCAGCCGATTTACTTCAAAAGATCCGCTACTTTGGCCACGCCCGCCTTCGCGCAGGCATCATCCTGCTCTTGACTCGACCCCGAACTGGCCACTCCGCCGACGATTTCCTTGTCCACACGTATAGGCACGCCACCGCCCAGCGCGAGAATGTCGGCCACCTGGCGTTGCGGCGCGAGCGTTGGATCGTCGGCTGTGCGCTTTTGAAACTCTAGGGTCGTACTGCGGAACATGACCGCCGTATAAGCTTTGCGCCGCGCCATCTCGGCCGTTTGCGGCGTGGCCTGCTCATCGCGCAGCATCACCAACACCTGGCCGCCTCGATCCACCACTACGGCGGAAGTATGGAAACCTTTCGACTTGCATTCGCCAAGCGTCGCTTCCGCGATCGTCTTGGCCATCTCGAGCGACATGTTGCGCTGTGTTACCAGACCTTGCGCTTTTGCGCCCGCGCACAAAATCGCCCCGGCCACAATGAGGTTCCGCAAATGTTTCACGCCGACAATTATACTCATTCGAGGAGAAGCTAATGCACAAATGGAAGTTCATGACGGCGATCGCGTTCGGCGCGTGCCTGGGTACGTGGGTGACGATGTGGATCGAGCATAAGCCGGCCGTAGTTTCGGCCAAGGAGCCTTCGCTCACGGCGTTAGATTATCAGGAGATCATTCAGCTCACCAACAAGTACGCCTACGGGATCGATACATGTTCCAACAACGGGTATGACTACGCGGATGTGTTCACGCCCGACGGCATCTTCATCGACAAGATGACCGACGATGCTGTGAAACAAGGCGGGCGTGTGCTGGCGAAAGGTCGCGAGGCGCTGGCTACGTTGATCGGCGGCGGATCGAAAGGCTGCAAGACCAAATTGCCTTGGACCGGATGGAGCCATATCATGACGAACCAGGTGATCACGCCTACGGCAGAAGGGGCCACGGGGCGCGTTTACCTGATGCAGTTAGGCGTCAAGGGACCGGGCAGCATCGAGCGCCACGGAGGTTACGAAGACATCTACGTCAAAACAGCCGTTGGCTGGCGCATCAAACAGCGAACGAATCTCCGGGAAGAGTTCTGGCTGAATCCGCTGTTGCGGACGCCGGCCGCGAACTGAAGCTCAGTCGAACGGCAGATCTTTAGGCGTGCCGGCAGAAACCGCCAACCCCGACCGGGCGAGGAACGGATACGGATTCACCGGCGTGCCGCCCATCCGCACTTCGTAATGCAGGTGCGGAGAGGTGACCCGGCCGCTGGCGCCGGAGCGCCCGATCACGTCGCCGCGCCGCACTTCCTGGCCAGGAACGACGTCAAATCGCGAGAGATGCCCGTAATACGTTTGGACTCCGTTGCCGTGGTCGACAATGATGAGCCGGCCATAGCCGCCTTCCCAATCGCAATGCACCACGATGCCGTCGGCAGCCACGCGAACCGGGGTTCCCATGGGCGCTTCCAGATCCACCCCCTTGTGGATGGCGCCTTCACCGGAAAATGGATCGGTGCGTCCGCCGAAACCGCTCATGAGCCGCCCTTCCACTGGCCACAGGCTCGGTCGAATGTGGGTTTGCCACTGCTTGGGGTAATTGTGATAGAGCGCCGAGATGGTGGCGGTCTGGAGGAAATTGTAGTTATTGAGCGACTCGCGGAAGTCCGGCGCAAGCGGGGAACTGGTGACCATGTCGCTGGACGTTCCGGGTTTGCGCTTGAGGCCATAGGCCACCGAAACCTCGCCGGCGAAGTTCTCAAGCGTCGCCAACTGTTCGTTTTTCTGATTCGTGAGGCGCTGGAGTTCCTGATATTTGGCTCGAAGGGAATCCACTTCCTGGCGCAGGGAGTTGTAATGCGCCACTTTCCAACTCATACGCAAGTAGCTGGAAAGAAAAGCCAACATGACAACGCAACTGACTACCGAAAGAACAAAACCAGCATAGATGACTTTGTGCGGGATGTGTATGCGGCGCAACCGCCCGTGAAGGGAGTGCGCCAGCACAACCACAAAGTACGGCTGATGTGGCATGGATCTCCTTAAGTTGATTCGGCACGGCCCGTAAGAATGTAACAGACGCGGGCGGGCTGTAGGCCGGAGAATACCAACTAGAGAACAGGCTCTAGTCTCAGGGCGAAGGCTAAGGATAATTCATGTGAAGGACGAGTGTCAAGCACGAGAAGCGTTGGATGTCTTACAGAAGTTGCCCTCCCCTCGCCGCCCTCAGATTGTCTCGATCGCTTTGTTCGCGATCTTCGCAGCGTCCGCC
>DATHMO010000241.1:0-12377 GCA_035486995.1 Bryobacteraceae bacterium | reverse complement strand
CCTGCGTCACCGGATTGAGCTGCAGGAACGGCGCGCGGCTTACCCATTCGCTGGCATTGTGCGGCTGCCCTACGTTCGGATTCGAAATCAGATCGGGACGGCTGGAGTAGAAGCCGGTGATCTCCGGCGCGCTGCCCTGTTGGGAAACATTAGCGCTGTCATAAACAGTAAACGGAGTACCAGTGGACAGGCTCGCGATGATATTGGCCTGCCAACCGTTCACGATCAGGGCCGCTGCCTTCGAGGCGTCTTTCCACTGCGGCAGGGCGTACGTTCCACTGAACACGAAGCGTTGAGTAGCGTCGAACAGCGATGGGCCGTGCTCGGCGGCGAGATCGAAAGGATTCTGAGCGAGATCATTCTCGCCGGCCACCAGCGTGGGCGCTGAGCCCGCGACGTTCAGCGTGGAAATATCGTCGAGACTCTTCGAATACCAATACGAAGCTGTGAAGCGGAGACCGTTCGAATACTGCCGCGAGAAAGCCACTTGGAGCGCGTGATAAGTGGAGTTGGCGATATCGGTAAGAAGTCCGACCGAACCGTAGTTGCAGAGACCGGCGGCGTTGCAGGTGGAATATTCGCGCTGGTTGTCATTGGCAAAAATGGTGGGATTGGCCTCGATGAAACGCGGCAGGTGCGTCCCCTTGTTTCCGACATAGCGGACGTCGAGGAGATAGTTTTTTCCGAGCACGCGCTCGATGGAGAAATTCCAGTTCTGCGCGTACGGCGGGCGCATCCCCAAGGCGACGGTCAGCACGGTGGCGGGTGCGACAAAATTATTCAGGCCGAAAGGCGAAGGGCCGGAGCCATAGGGATTGGAAATATCGAATCCGGGTCCGGGAAGCTGGTAGGCCTGAGTCCACGGCAGCGCGCTGATGGCAGCCTGTAGCGGACCTCCGGTGCCGTTGGTGAAGCCGTCGTAAAAGATTCCGTACCCCGCGCGCACAGTGGTCTTGGCATCTCCGAATGGGTCCCATGCGACACCGACGCGCGGCATGAACTCTTTCCAATCGATGGGAGCGATTCCCGCGGGAATCCCGGGATCGCCGGGGAACAACAGACCTTCCGGCGCGGTGGGAAAAACAGTCGACTGATGGCCGGGATCCCAAGCGTTCAGCCGGTTGCGAATTTCGGTGTAGGGCGTGTTGACCTCATAGCGCAGACCAAAGTTCAAAGTCAGATGCGAGGTGACGCGCCACTCGTCCTGCGCATAGCCGCCGGCGATCCACTTCCGAAGGCCGCGGTCGAACTGGCCGCCGCCCTGGAAAAACTGCACCGATTGGCCCAGCAAGAAGCTGGCGAAGGAATCGCTGGCTGGGAATGGAGCGAACACGAAGAACCCGTTGGTGGCGATTCCGAACAGGACGTTGATCTGCTGCCGGTCGAGTTCGGCGCCGAATTTGAGAGTGTGGCGGCCGCGTGTCATGGCGATGGAGTAGGAGCCCTGATAATCGTTCTGGTAAGTGTTTTGCGGGCCGGTTATCGGATTTCCGAGCGAAGCGTAGCCGCTGACGATCAAATACGGAACGCCCTCGTTGAGTCCCAGAGTGGGCTGGTAATCGAAACCCAGGCTGCTGCCGGGAGTGTGATTGACGGCCTGGCCGTTCAAAAACACATTCCTGAAGAATGACGCGCGGAAGGTCTCGACTGTCTGCGATGAGATGAGATGAACGTCCGAAATGGTGACCGAGTTGGTGGAGATGTCGTCGGTCACAGGGAATCCGGGCACGCCCGCGCCGGCGATGGGCAGTGGATCGAGCTCGTGCAGGCGCGATGCGGAATAACGCAGGAAGAGCTGATCCTTACCGCCGTTGAAGTAGTGATCGTATCGAAAGCCGCCCTGATCGTAATTGTTGATACCGATTTGGGTCGCTTCATAAACCTGGTTTGGCGCGTTCGGGAACGGATAGAGTTGTTCCGCCTTCAGAGCGAGCGGGCTGATCATGGACGGCGGAATCATGTTGTTGGGAAACTGCTGTCCGGTGAACTCGTTAATGAGCGGAGGTTGACCGGAGAAATCGCCCGAATGTTCGGCCTCGGTGGGAACGATGCCGCCTTGGGTGGTGCCTGCGTGATCGCGCTGGCCTTCGTAATAGAGAAAGAAGAAATCCTTATCCTTGCGAAGCGGTCCGCCGAGCGTGGCGCCGTACTGATTGCGGTGCAGCGGCTCGGTGGTTGCGGCGAAAAAGTTTCTGGCATCGAAGGCGCTGTTCCGGAAGAAGTCGTAAAGGTCGCCGTGGAAAGCGTTAGAGCCGGATTTCGTGACTACCGATGTGGTGGCGCCGCTGGTCTGGCCGTATTCGGCGGGAGCATTCAGTGTGAGAATGCGAAACTCGCTGACGGCATCCACCGGGATGCGGATAGCGTAACCGCCGTTGACGCTGTCTACGTTGGAAGCGCCGTCGAGCAGATAGTTATTCGATTCCGGCGCCAGGCCGTTAACGGCGAAGGCTTGGCCGGCGCGTGCGATCCCGCCGGCTTCGGCGAGACCGGTGGTCATGGGTACTACGCCAGGCTGAAGGAGTCCGAGCTGCGTGAGGTCGCGGCCATTCAATGGAAGATCCGCCGCCTCGGCCGAGGAAACAACATTGCCGATGGTCTGGCTGGTGTCCACCAGGACCGTCTGTGCCGTGACTTTGACTTCGGTACGGCCACCGGCCAGTTGCAGGGCCACCGGATATGTGACGACTTGGCCGATGTCGATACGTATGGTTGACGCCGAGAACGGAGCAAATCCGTTCGCATTCACAGAGAGCGTGTACTCGCCGACCGGCAAATTCGAAAAATGAAATGTGCCGTCACCCGAGGATTTCGTCGCGCGGGTGAGTCCGGTCTGGGGATTGGTAAGGTTGAGTTCCGCACTGGATACCAGGGCGGAGGAAGGATCCTCGATCCGCCCTTCCAGTGTTCCGGTGGGATCCTGCGCGCGGGCCATGGAGCATAGCGCCGCGAAAAGCCAGAGTAAGGTCAGCGGTCTGATCCGCAGGTTCTCAGTCATGGAGACGCGATGAAGCTCACCAATGCTAGACCTCGGTCCGTTCACTGACAATAATCGAAATCAATTACGCGCGGGCCGGTAATTGAAAAATACTATGGCGGATATGGCATGCCGAGGCAGGATAATGTTGGGAACAAATGATCGCCGATCGGGTTACGCGCGGATGGGTAATTGTGATGACCTCCGTGCTTGGGATCACCGTGAGTTTCGGCTCGCTGGTCATATTTACGTTCGGTGTATTTCTTAAGCCGCTGAGCAGCCAGTTTGGCTGGAGCCGCGCCGAAATTTCCCTGGCGTTCACTTTGACGGCGCTGACGGTTGCGGTTTTCTCTCCGTTCATTGGCCGCCTGGTGGATCGAATCGGCGCGCGTAAAGTTCTTTTGCCGTGCGTGGCAGTGTACGGCGCGGCATTTTGCTGTCTGGCGCTAGTGAAGACACCGGCCGGGCTCTACATCATCTACATATTGCTGGGAGTGGTTGGTAACGGAACCACGCAGCTTTGTTACGCGCGCGTGATCTCCGCTTGGTTCGACCGGCGGCGCGGCCTTGCGCTAGCCACCATGATGGCGGGGGTGGGCGCGGGCGCGATCGGAATTCCACCGCTAGCGACATGGCTGATCGAAACTCACGGATTGCGCGAGGCGTATCTACTGCTGGGCGCAAGCGTGTTTGTGCTGGGGATGATCCCAGCGGCGCTGTGGTTGCGCGAGACGCCACCAGAACTACAAGAGAATGCCAAGCGGGCGGATGCGGAGAAGTCTCCGGCAATAGCGGGAATGCGGGGAGCAGAGGCCGTGCGTATGCCGGTGTTTTGGTTTCTACTGACCGGTTTCTTCCTGTTTTCGGTGAGCGTCAACGGCTCCGTCGCGCATTTGATTCCGATTCTGACCGATCGCGGTATCGCGAGTGATACGGCGGCCCTCGCGGCCAGCACTCTGGGCGTACTCACGCTTTTGGGGCGGCTGCTCACGGGTGTGCTGCTCGATCGTTTCTTCGGCTCGCGCGTTGCAGGGATCTTCTTCGGAATCGCAGCTGTCGGAGTGGCGATCCTGAGCCGGGCGCACGAAATCCCTACCGCGTTCCTGGGCTCGGCGCTGATCGGATTGGGCATGGGCGCGGAGGCTGACGTCATGCCGTATCTGATCTCGCGCTATTTCGGAATGGCTTCGTTTTCCGAAATCTACGGATACGCATTTACGGCATATGCGCTGGCTGGAGCGCTCGGACCGCTACTGATGGGCTGGAGCTTCGACCGCTCTCATTCTTATTCGGCCGCGCTGCTGTGTCTTGCGGTGGCCATGTTCATTGGCGCGGCGGTGTTGGCTTCGCTACCGCGCTATCCGCTGCTCGCGGAGGATCGGATATATGCGCCGACGCCGATGCCGACTGTGTGAAAATAACATTACAGAATTCACAACAGTTATGCATAATAGAGTTCTATTATGGTTGCCGAACCTATCAGGACGGCAAACACGTTTCCCGCCAAAACGAGCGGGACTCACGTAAAGTTCGCTGCCATGCCGGGGGGGGCGCCTTCTCGACATTTCCGCACTGTTTTGGAATGGTCCACCTGGATCAACTCCGTCCCGCACTGGCTCGCTTTCTAAAGGTACAGGATGGACGCCATGGAGATTCATCGCCCGCGGAATTGATTCAGCCGGTCTTACTTCAAAATGCCGCGTGTTTCGTCAATTGTGATGAATTGATTCGCAGCTACGTTGGCGAACTTCTGCTTCGTTCCGCTCGGCCATGTGACCTCGATCGACGTCACCACCGGATCCTGCCCGAGACCGAATACTAAAGCAAGGTCGCTTTGCGAGGCGTAACTGGAACCGCTGCGCACTACGTTCCATTGTTTGCCGGATGCCGAATTGATCGCGACCGAAGCCCCGATTCCATCTCGATTCGATTTCGTTCCGATCGTCCGAATTGAAATCCATTTGTTCTTATTTCCGCCATCGTTGCGATACAGGTGCGCCGGGCCGTTGTTGGACGTTATCAAAACGTCCAGATCGCCGTCATGATCGAAGTCCCCGTAGATCGCGCCACGCCCCACCAGCGGTTTGGTGAAGTCCGGACCCACGGTGTTCGACACGTTCTCGAATTTCTTCGAACCGAGGTTGCGAAACAGCAGCGGCGGCTCCTGGTATTTAATCTTCGGCTGAACGCGCCCGATCTCTTCCTCGATGTGTCCATTCGCGGTGAGGATGTCGGGATGGCCGTCGAGGTCGTAATCGAAGAAAAATACGCCGAATGTGAGCGACAGCAGGGTATCGCGCCCCACGCTGGACCGGGGAGCTTCATCCACGAACAAGCCGTTGCCCTCGTTGTGATAGAGGCCCAGCATCTGGTTTGAAAAGTTGCCAACCAGGAGATCCGCATGGCCGGTGCGATCGTAGTCTGACCAGTCGACACCCATGGCGCCTCGCGCCACACCATCCTCACCGTAGGCCACTCCCGCCGACATACCTTGTTCGCTGAACGTTCCGTTCTTATTGTTGTGGTAAAGCTTGTTCGGCTGCGTATCGTTTGAGACGAAGATATCGGGCCAGCCGTCATTATCGAAATCGATAATCGTGACGCCGAGAGCCTTGCTGGTTGGATCGCCCACTCCAGCCTTATTCGTTACGTCTTCGAAGCGCCCGCCGCCTAGGTTGTGAAAGAGCTTGCTCGACGTTCCTTTGTACGACTCGGGCGTGCAGTAAGACTTTACGTTGCCGTCCAGCGAGCACCACAGATCGGTTTTCTCCGTCCACTGAACGTAGTTAGCTACAAAAAGATCCAGCTTTCCGTCGCGATCATAATCCACCCACGCCGCGCTGGTGCCGAAGCTCGCGTTCTTGATGCCAGACGCCGCGGTTACGTCTTTGAACTTCCCGTTGCCTTCGTTGTGAAAAAGGCGGTCGCCTTCGAGAGCGGTGATATACACGTCCTCGCGTCCGTCGTTGTCGTAGTCGGCTACGGCCACGCCGATGCCGTACATATCCACGTCCAGCCCGCTGCCCTTCGTAATATCGGTGAACGTGCCATCGTGATTGTTGCGATAGAGCGCCGCTGTGGTGTGCCGCCCGCGCGGAGTCCAGTCTTTGCTGTTCACCAGCAGAATATCGATCCAGCCGTCGCCGTCAGCATCGAAAAACGCGGCGCCGGAGCCGAGAGTCTCGGGCAAATATTTCTTGCCCGATTTACCGGCATTATGTACGAACTTGATGCCGGCCTGAGCAGTTACGTCCGTGAAGACGACTTTATTCTGCGCCGACGCAGCATCCGCGGATAGGGCGGTGAGCGCCGCGATTAAGATCGATGCTCTCATGGTCGTGAATCGCTTGTCGTTCATTATTGTCCTCCGGACTGAGCATACGCGCCTTGGCAGTGATGGCCTGCGCGGATTCGTCGGCCTTGAAACGCTGGAAGAGCTTCTGCTCTCGTTCAGCGGACGCAGTGTCGCCAATGCCACGGTAGGCCAGCATCGCGGTGTAGTGCATCTGCAGGTCCTCTGGGTCCACCTCGGCTACCTTTTTCAAAGCTTCGATGGACTCTTTGTAGTTTCGCTTCAGAAATTGGAGGCGCGCCACTTGGTTCCACACCACGCGATCACGCGGATATTTGGCATCCACGATCGCGAGGTCCTTCAACGCCGCATCGTAGTCGCCATCCGCCTTTTCGATCAAAGCGCGGAAGTAGTACGTGCGGCCCAGATTGGGATCCACGGCCAGCGATTTCTCAATAAATGGCTTGGCGCGTTCTGTTTCGCCTTCTTGAATTAGCGCCCGTGCGACATTTAACCAGCCGTCAGCATAGCCTGGCTCGGCTTCGGTGGCCTTGGTGAAAGCATATTCGGCACCCTTGACGTCGCCCTGTAGCAGCAGCCCGATACCCCAGTCGTTCCAGCGCTCGCGCGTCTTCTTGTTTGTTACCTGCCGCCACTTGATCTCGGCGGAATTGTTCGTCAGGTCGATGGCGGATTCGGCTTTTGCAAGAACCGTGATCGGAGTCACCGGAACTTCGCCTTTCACTTCGCCCGAAACATTAGCCGGAATGTTGCTTTTATCGAAGCTATATTCGGCAGCATTATGACTGATATCGATCTTCGAGTCTTCACCGGGCTTCGGTTTTCCAGCGTAAGCGAACTGCGTGTAATACCAGGAGAACTTGCGATGATTCAGCTTCGCGGTCAGGTGAATCGGCCCCTTCGCGTCTTTCGGAATCTTCACCAGGTAGTGGACTGTATCGGCCGCGCCGGGTTGAATGGCGTGGACATAGAGAACGCTGCGCGCCTGCCAGGCGTTGCGCTTGTTGATCTGATTGCCGTCACCATCGAGCTGGTAGGCCTTGTAGAAATGCGCGCCGGGTTCCACCGGGCCTTTGCCGCCATCTTCCACTTGGCCGCTCCAGAAGATGACTTTGCCGTTGGCGTCGGTGGCCTGAAGCTCGAGCCAGATATCGAAGGAATCCAACGTGCCGCCGGGAAAGAAGTGCCCGATCTTGCGCGTTCTGACAACCACATCCACGCGAGCCGTCGAACCCGGCTGGAACTTCGGTTGCGCTTGATCGAGCGGCGCCGCAACGTCGCCTACTTCGCGGATGAACGTATCGCCCTGTTGCTCGGCTTCTTCTCCCACCGCTGATCCGGAGTTCAGTTTGGCGCCCGTTGCCGCCCGGCGGATCATGGCCGTTTGCCGGCCTGCGTTCTCCACCGGCGACGCCGCGAAGATATCAACTGATATGAAACCGGATGTGAGGAACTTTTGCTCTACCGCAAGCTGTTCAGCATCCTTGTTCGCGTTGGCGAGTGAAGTATTCGCTGCTGGGAAGCGATGCGAGTGAATCTGGCCGTCCCGATTGCCGGCTTCTTTCGATGGTTCCAGCGGCATGTGGCAACCCGAGCAACTCTTGCCCTCGGGCGGATAGTAGAACGATCGCGCGCCCTCGCCAAATCCCGAAGCCTGCCAGTTATCGTAGTCGTTAAAACCGCGGAACCAGCGATAGTTGTTGACTGGGATATCCAAGTGGACTTTGTGGCACGTGGAACAGAACTCCGATGCCTGCTTGGTCATGAACGGCTTTAAAAAGGTCTCGCGATGCGGTTCCGGATTCAAATAGGTCATGAAGTCGACCATGGTGCGGACCATCTTATTCTTGCTGGTCATTAATTGATGCAACGGCGGGTACTCGATGGTGAATCCGTTGTTGCCCATGGTGCTGTCCACTTGGATGATGGCGTGGCAACTGGTACATGCGAGGCCGGCTTGAGCCTCCGGCGTATCGATCTGCTTGTTGATGGGCTGGTCGAAGCGCCCATTGAAGAACACCGCATGATCATGGCACCCGGCGCACCACTTACTGCCTTGCGGCGAACCCTGCGTGTCCTGCATGTATTCGATGGACTTTCGGTAGAACTGATTATTGAAAGAGCCGAAATGATGGGACGACGCCTTCCATTCGTCGTAAATCTGTTTGTGGCATTCTCCGCAGGTCTCGGAATCCATGAAAAAGTTCGACGGGATAATGCCGCCGACATTGGTCTGCGCCGAAGCGGGGAAGAACGGCGATTTCGGTCCACCGCCTTCGCCTTCCATCGCGAGCGGAGGACTGGCTGGGTTAACGATGCGATTATGAGGATTGGGAAAAAACCTCTTGTAGCCATGCCCGATAAGGGGCAGCGCGACGAGCACCAATAATGCAGCTACGAAACCCTTCTTGAACTTTAACCAATCGCCGCCTTCACTTGACGCTTTTTTCCAAACGAATGGAATGAGCGCCGCCACTCCGATCGCCGCCGCCGCAATATGCGACCTGAGTATCCACGCGTTGTCGCGAACATTGCCCGCGTAGGTCAGAATGGCGCCAAAGACGAACGCGAGAAGCAGGAATCCAACCGCCGCAGACGCACCCCGGAGCAGACCGCTCTTGCGCAGAACGAACAACAGGGCGACGGTTAGAATCGCTCCCAGCACGACGTGCCCCAGCACGTTTGCCATGTAGAAAATTGTGGCCGACGAGAACGCTGCAACGTAAGCCGTGTTCAACAGCAGCACGAGGAAAAGTATTGCGATCCAGTATGCAAGACTCCTGTTTTTCATCGTGGATTCCTCGGGCCAGTCTATGGCCGCGGTCGGGTGATAACAATAATAGAAACCTATTACCGAATCGCTTTAGAGCGCCTCTTTGAGCGGGTTCTTTCCTTCCGTGCAATGATATTCCCCGGCGCTCAAGTTCCTGAACTCCTGCACTTGGCCGCTGGGCCACTCGATCACCGCGCGCTCCACCTTATCCCGCCTTGCGAGGCCGAACGTCACCGTGAGCTCCGATTGCGACAGGTAGCTTGACCCGGTCTTCACCATACGTGACTGCGTGCCGTCCGGCGTCGTGACGCGAACCATCGCGCCGATGCCATCGCGATTCGATTTTGTTCCTTGCAAACGAAAGCGCAGGGATCGATTGCCCGTCGTCACATCGTTGCGATACAGATATGCGGGACCCTGATTGGTGGTCAGGAGCAAATCGAGGTCTCCGTCGCGGTCGAAGTCCCCATAGGCCAGTCCGCGAGCGATTTTCGGTGCGGCGAAGCCAGCGCCAATCTGCGCCGCGACATCGTGAAAACCGCCTTTCCCATCATTCAAGAACAGATGCGGCGGCTGTGCGTAACCATGATTTCCGGCGATGTTCCGAACCGTTTCGTCAATATGCCCGTTCACCGCCGCCAGATCGAGAAATCCATCCAGGTTGGCATCCAGGAACGCGCATCCAAAACCGAGGCGCATGCGCGATGCCTGTCCGACTCCGGCTTTGATCGCGGTATCCCGGTAGATGCCACGCCCCGCGGAGCGATAAAGCGCGATCATTTCGTCATCGAAGTTCGTGATCGTAATCCCCGCCACGCCTGAGTTGTCGAAATCGGCCGCATCCACGCCCATGCCCGCGCGCGCTTTGCCGTCTTCGCTAAAAGCGACGCCTGCGGACACCCCGACGTCTTCGAAAGTTCCATCCCGTTGATTGCGGTAAAGCTTGTTGGGTTGCGTATCGTTGGCGACAAATAGATCCGGCCAGCCATCCAGGTCGTAATCGAGCATCGCCACGCCAAGCGACTTCGATGTGGTGTCGAAGATTCCGCTCTTCGCCGTGACATCCTCAAATGTGCCGTTGCCGCGATTTCGGAACAGCCAGCAAGTGGAACCGTGATACGCCTCCGGAGTGCAGTAGGATTTGTTCCGGCCGTCCACGCTGCAGAATACATCGTGCTCGGGAGACCACTGCACGTAATTGCAGACGAATAGATCGAGTAAACCGTCGCGGTTGTAATCGAACCAGAGCGCGGACGTGCTGAAGCCCTTTCGGTCACCCAGGCCCGACTTTTGCGTCACGTCCAGGAACGTGCCACGCCCGGTGTTCTGAAAGAGCCGATTCTGGCCGACGGCAGTAATAAGGATGTCGGGAAAGCCGTCGTTGTTGTAATCGGCGATCGCCACGCCCATGCCATAGATTTCGACCGCGAGTCCCGCGCGCTCGGTGACATCGGTAAAGGTGCCGTTGCGATTGTTGCGGTAGAGGCCGAGGGTGGAACGCCCGCGCGCATGCCCGGCCCAATCAGCGCCGTTCACCAGCAGAATATCGAGCCAGCCGTCGCCATCGTAATCGAGGAATGCACAGCCCGGCCCCAGCGTCTCGGGAAGATACTTGGCCCCGAAAGCGCCGCTATTGTGACGGAATTTGATGCCAGCCTGGGCAGTAACATCGGCCAATCGGAATCCGGGATCGGGTGCGGCGGAAGAGGCGCCGATGAGTGGAACGCTCCCCAGGACAAAGGTCCTGCGCGTCACGCGATGCTCACCAGCCCGCTGCGGATCGCGTAAACAACCAGTTCGGCGGTGTTGTGAAACTGGAGCGTCTGCATAATGTTGGCGCGATGTACCGACACCGTATTCACGCTGAGCTTCAAAACGATCGCGATCTCCTTGTTCGATTTTCCGTGCACGATGAGTTGCAAAACCTCGAGTTCGCGCGTTGAGAGCTTGGGTTGCGGATCGGCCGCCTCAGCCAACTTGCCGAGCCGTGGATCCAGCACCTGCTCGCCCGCGGCAACTCTGCGCACTGCCGACACCAATTCCAGGTCCATGGCATTCTTCAGGAGATAACCGCGCGCTCCGGCTTCCAGGCAGGTGCGTACGTAGCTCGGCTCGGCGTGCATGCTCAAGATGAGGACCGCGGTCTCAGGGTATAACTCGCGGATACGTCGCGTCGCGACCGCGCCATTCATGCTCGGCAAGGCAAAATCCATAACCACTACCTGTGGTTTGAAAGCGCCCGCGGCTTCCACCGCCTCCTGTCCGTCGCTCGCCTCACCCACGACGCAGACGTCGGGCGCGTCCTCCAGCAGGCGGCGGAATCCTTTGCGCACCAGGCTGTGATCGTCCACCAGCAGGACGGAAATCGGCGTTTCAGGCATGCACCACCTGCGATGCCAGCGGCACCGTTACGCGAACCAAAACCCCGCCGTTATGGCCATTAGCCACCTCGATGGTGCCATTCACCAACCCCGCCCGTTCACGCATGGAAATCAGCCCTAAGCCCTGCGTGAATTGTTCTTGAAATCCGATGCCTTGGTCCTGCACCTCGAGCACGATGGCTGACGGGAGGAAGCGGAGCCGTACCGCGGCGCTTTTTGAATTGGAATGCCTCGCGACGTTGTTCAACGCTTCCTGCATCACCCGATACAAATGGATAGAAAGTTCCCGGTCCAGGTCCCGGCCCTCCCCGGTCTTTTCATACTCTACTTCAATTCCAGTTTGCTTCTCGAAGGCGGGTAGATAAACGTCCAACGCGCTTTCGAGACCTGCCTCGTCGAGAACCACGGGGTGAAGAGCGTGCGACAACGAGCGCACTTTTTCGAGCGTAGCCTGCACAATCTCGCGCACTTCGAGCAGGTCTCCGGTGTTCCGATCCGCGCGCTGCAGCATGGCGCCAATCGCGGTGAGGATTTGGCCAAAGTCGTCGTGCAGTTCGAGCGATATCGAGCGGAACGTGTTTTCCTGCATCGAAATCAACTGCTGCGCCAGTTCGCCGCGCTTCTCTGAGAGCGCTGCCACTTGCTGGAACAAACGGCGGTTGTATTGGACCAGATAGAGGCCGGTCAACACAATCACGATCAGCATCGCGGCCAGCAAGACGTAGACGTTCCGTTCGATGCCGGTATAAAGTTGTTGAGTTTGCGCCGATGCCGTTTGTTCAGTTTCATTGTTGACAATGAGCAAGCGCGAGACCGCGGAACTCAATGCCGCTTGCCGCGCCTGCAAAGACATTCGAATCCTGGTCCGTGCTTCCTGCTCTTGGCCGCCACGAGCGAGATCGAAAATCCTATCGAGAGCATCCCAGAACTGGC